>JBIKWI010000054.1:0-18664 GCA_044356395.1 Tagaea sp.
GCCGTTCATGCCGAGCTTCGCCTGCACGGCGGTCGCGGTCGCGGGAAACGTGTTGTCGGGGGTCGTCGTCGCGACGATGACGAGATCGATCTTGTCGGCCGGGATGCCGGCCTGCGCGAGTGCGCGCTTGGCTGCCTCGGTGGCGAGGTCCGAGGTGCGCTCGTCCTCCGCCGCGATGTGGCGCTGGCGGATGCCCGTCCGTGCGACGATCCATTCGTCCGACGTCTCGACACGCTTGGAAAGCGCCTCGTTCGTGACGACGTTGGCGGGCAGATATGCGCCCGTCCCGCAGACCACGGCGCGGCGGATCGTTCCGGGCTTTTGCGGACCGGCCATCGACTTCTTCAGCCCGTCGCCAGTTGCGGGGACGGCGGCGGCGCCAGATGCGCCAGCTCTTCGCGGATCTTGTCGTTGAGACCGTGCGTGATCATGTCGACCGCCACGCCAAGGGCGTTGGCGAAGCCGAGCGCGTCGGTCCCGCCATGGCTTTTCACGACGATGCCGTTCAGTCCCACGAACATCGCTCCGTTGTAGCGGCGCGGATCGGTCCGCAGACGCACCTTTTTCAGCGCGGACTGGGCGAACAGGTAGCCGATCTTGGCCATGAAGGACGACGAGAACGCGCCCTTGAGAAAACCGGAATAGAGCTTCGACGTGCCTTCGGCGATCTTCAGCGCGATATTGCCCGTGAACCCGTCGGTCACCACCACGTCGACCGTACCGGCCGGCACGTCGTCGCCCTCGACGAAGCCGTGGAAGCGGATCGGCAGGTGCGTGTCCCGCAGCCAGGCGGCTGCGTTGCGCAGCTCTTCGTGGCCCTTCATTTCTTCCGAGCCGACATTGAGCAGGCCGACGCTGGGCTGGGCGAGGCCCAGAACCGAGCGGGCGAACACCTCGCCCATGATCGCGAACTGGACGAGGTTGTCGGTGTCGCACTGCACGTTGGCGCCGAGGTCGAGCATGACGCTCTCGCCGCGCGTGGTCGGGAACAGCGACGCGATGGCCGGCCGGTCGATGCCCGGCAGGGTCTTGAGGACGAACTTCGCCATCGCCATCAGGGCGCCCGTATTGCCCGCCGAAACGATGCCGGCGGCCTCGCCGTCGCGCACCGCGTCGATGGCAAGACGCATGCTGGACTTGCGGCCCGAGCGCAGCGCGATCGCGGGCTTGGCGTCGCCTGCGACGAAATCGGACGTATGGACGATGCGCGCCGTCTTCTTCAGATAGCGCGTGGCGGCCACGAGCGGCGCCACCTGCGCCTCGTCGCCGAACAGCAGGAACTCGACGAACGGATGGCGTTCCTGGGCAAGGTCGCAGCCGGCGACGGCCATGCCGGGGGCGCTGTCGCCTCCCATCGCGTCGACGGACAGCACCAGCCGCTGGCTCAAGATCGTCGGCCCCCTGGCCTAGCGGCCTGACGCAGCTCTAGGCCTGCGCCGGTTCGGACGCGACGACTTCGCGCCCGTCATAGAATCCGCATGCGCCGCAGATGTGATGCGGACGCTTCAGTTCGCCGCAGTTCGGGCACTCGGCATACGACGCCGCCGGAAGGGCGTGGTGCGAGCGGCGCATGTTGCGACGCGAGGGAGAAACTTTCTTCTTGGGAACCGCCATGACACAACCTCGTCGGAGAGCCGCCGCACGATGCGTACGGCCCTGTAAAACCAAAACGTCGTCCGGAATTCAGGCGCCTAGATAGACAATTCCGGGCCGCCGCTCAAGCCTTCTTTCACCCCGCTCAAGGCTATTTTTCCTTTTGGAGTCTTGCCTTGAGATCGGCGAACGGCCGGATCTTGCCTTCGGGCGGCTCGCCTGCCGCCACGCCCGCCGGGTCTTCCCCCCATGTCGGGGTAAAGGCGGCACCCGGTGCGCGCGGATAGGGATCGAGAGCGACCGCGAACTCCTGTGCGACCAATTCGCCGAGGTCGAGCGGTCCTTCGGGAAGGGGCTCCTCGAGTTCCTCGTCGGGATCGATGGCGTCCATGTCCACGTCCCCGGCCTCGTCGAGCGGCAGCGGCTTGAGGTCTTCGGGCGGAACGAACACGACCGAAAACGTCGCGTCCATCGTCTGCGCGACGGGCTGCAGCGAGACGACGCAGGCCTGGGAAAGGTCGGCGAGGATACGCCCCTCGACCCGGACCGCCCTGCCCGCGCGGACCCGCTGGACCTTCAGTTCGGCCGCAAGCCGCCCGATATCGAGGATGCCGAAGCGCGCGGCAAGCGCTTTGCGCTCGGGGCCGTCGGCCTCGATCCGCTGGTGTACCGCCCGGTCGCGCAGCGCATCCAGTGCCATGGGCCGCATGAACTCGGTCATGCCGGCACCGCCGGTTCGGGGAATGCGATCCGCCCTTCGGCAATATCGGCCATGTCCTGATCCGCCAGCTTCGCGATCGACGCGCGCACGTAACGCGCCGCACCGGCGAGACTCGCCGGCGGCGTCGCCTCGCGCGTTCCATAGAGATTGCGCGCGAGGGCCGCCATCAGGCGCACATCGTCCGGATCCGCGGCGGCTTCCTCGTAGACGGCCGCACGGCCATAGAGTGCCTGCGCCATCTGCTTCACGCGGCGCGACACGCCCATGTCGCCGACGCCCAGTTCGCGCACCGAGCGGTCCATGTCGTCGACGAAGGCATCGACGAGATGCTGCGCGAGTGCGGCAGCCGAAGCGCTTTCCTCGCGCTTGAGCCGGTTGAGGACGAGGAATGCGTGTAGCGCCACGGAGTCGAAGCGCCCGTCGAGCGAATCGGGCACGTCGAGGCGCGAATAGAGATCCGGATGCCGGGCCTGGGATACCAGTCCGACATAGAGCGAATGCGCCGCATCCCGTGCGGCATCGCGTCGAAAAAGCTTCGAAAACACCATTCCTGAACCCTTTGCCGGCCTAACCCGGCGCCACCCGTTGACAGACGCGCCCCCCGGGCCCAACTTCCCGGAGCAAGATGTGGGCAAAGCCGCCCGGAGATCAACGACGATGCGTGCAAGACAGGCAGTCGCGGCCGGAATCCTGGCACTGGCGCTGGCCGGATGCGAGCTCGGTTTCACCGACCTGCGCGGATACGTGCCCGACGAAGAACAGCTCGCCCAGCTCGAGCCGGGCCGGCAGACGCGCGACGACGTGCAGCAGCTGCTCGGCTCGCCCGCTTCGCAGGGCGTCTTCGACGCCGAGCAGAGCTGGTATTACATCTCGCGAAAAACCTACCAGTTCGCCTTTCTCCAGCCCGAGGTGCTCGACCAGAAGGTCGTCGTCGTCCATTTCGACGACGCGGGCACGCTGCGCGACGTGCGCCGCTACAGCCTCGAAGACGGCATGGTCGTCGATCCGGTGACGCGCCAGACGCCGGCGCCCGGCAAGGAACTGACGTTCCTCGAGCAGCTCCTGGGCAATCTCGGCAAGTTCAACAAGGCGACCAGCCCCAGCGCACGCTGAAATTCCCCGCCGCAGCAACGAAAACGGCCCCGGGATCTCTCCCGGGGCCGTCTTCGCTTCGACGTTCTGCTTCTTTCGATCAGTGGCCGCCGGCCAGGATCGCAAGCAGCAGGATGGCGACGATGTTGATGATCTTGATCATCGGGTTCACGGCGGGGCCCGCCGTGTCCTTGTAGGGGTCGCCGACGGTGTCGCCGGTGACCGCCGCCTTGTGGGCGTCGGAACCCTTGCCGCCGTAGTGGCCCTCTTCGATGTACTTCTTGGCGTTGTCCCACGCACCGCCGCCCGACGTCATCGAGATGGCGACGAACAGGCCCGTGACGATCGTGCCGAGGAGCATGGCGCCCATCGCCGCGAAAGCCTCCGCCTGGCCCGCGATCAGGCGGATGACGAAGTAGAGGACGATCGGAGCCAGCACCGGCAACAGCGACGGGATGATCATTTCCCGGATCGCCGAAGCGGTCAGCATGTCCACCGCGCGCCCGTAGTCCGGCTTGCCCGTCCCGGCCATGATGCCCGGGATCT
Organism: Tagaea sp.; assembly: GCA_044356395.1. Classification (GTDB taxonomy): domain Bacteria; phylum Pseudomonadota; class Alphaproteobacteria; order CACIAM-22H2; family CACIAM-22H2; genus Tagaea. The sequence continues at coordinate 3,953 of JBIKWI010000054.1, forward strand.
CACGGAACTGGCGGCGGACTTCCTCGACCACTGCGCCCGCGGCCTTGCCGACCGCCGTCATGCCCATCGCCCCGAACAGGAAGGGCAACGAGCCGCCAATGAACAGGCCGACGACCACGTACGGGTTCGTCAGGCTGAAATTGACCTTGCCCGCCAGAGCCGGGAACAGCCGTTCCAGGTCGTAGATGTAGGCCGCGAACAGCACCACGGCGGCGAGACCGGCAGAGCCGATCGCGTAGCCCTTGGTGACCGCCTTGGTCGTGTTGCCCACCGCGTCGAGCGCGTCGGTGAACTTGCGCACTTCCTTGGGCAGGCCCGACATCTCGGCAATGCCGCCGGCATTGTCGGTGACGGGGCCGTAGGCATCGAGCGCCACGATGATGCCGGCAAGTGCCAGCATCGTCGTCGCCGCGATTCCGATCCCGTAGAGACCGCCGGTCAGGTACGAGGCGAGGATGCCCGCGCAGATGACGACGACCGGAAGGAACGTCGATTCCAGCGAGATCGCGAGACCCTGGATGACGTTCGTGCCGTGGCCCGTCTGCGAGGCGGCTGCCACCGAACGGACCGGGCGGTATTCGGTGCCCGTGTAGTATTCGGTGATCCACACGAGCAGGGCCGTGACCGCCATGCCGACGAGCGCGCAGATGAACATGCCCATGCCGGTCGCGTTGCCGATCTTCGTGTCGAAGCCGATATACTGCTGCGTCACGAAGAAGATCAGCACGGTCGAGGCGACGCCGGTCACGATCAGCGACTTGTAGAGCGCCTTCATGATGTTGCCGTCCGGCCCGAGCTTGACGAAGAACGTGCCCAGGACCGAGGCAGCGATGCAAACGCCCGCGATGAGCAGCGGGTACATCATCATGGTCAGCGTCTGTTCGCCGGTGAAGAAGATGGTGGCGAGCAGCATCGTCGCGACGATCGTCACGGCGTAGGTTTCGAAGAGGTCGGCGGCCATGCCGGCGCAGTCGCCGACATTGTCGCCAACGTTGTCGGCGATCACGGCCGGGTTGCGCGGGTCATCCTCGGGGATCCCCGCTTCGACCTTGCCGACGAGGTCGGCACCGACATCCGCACCCTTGGTGAAGATGCCGCCGCCCAGACGCGCGAAGATCGAGATCAGCGAGGCGCCGAACGACAGCGCCACGAGCGCTTCGACGGTGGCCGACGAGGTGGCGCCCTTCCACGAGGAGAGGACGCCGAAATAGCCCGTCACGCCGAGGATGCCGAGGCCGACCACCAGCAGGCCGGTGATGGCGCCCGCCTTGAAGGCGACGTCGAGGGCCGGCTGCAGACCGCCGCGCGCGGCTTCCGCCGTGCGGACGTTGGCGCGGACCGAAACGTTCATGCCGATGTAGCCGGTGGCACCCGAAAGCACCGCGCCGACGACGAAGCCGAGGGCAACGTGGATGCCGAGCGTGAAAGCGAGGACCAGCGCCACGAGGACGCCGACGATCGCGATCGTGCGGTACTGGCGGTTGAGATATGCCCCAGCGCCTTCGGCGATGGCGGCGGCGATTTTCTGCATGGTTTCGTTGCCGGCAGAAACCGCGACGACCTGGCGGTAAGCGACGAGCCCGTAAAGGATCGCGAGAATACCGCACGCAATGATGAGCCAAAACGCGCCTGACATGAGTTCCGGTCCTCGGTTTTTCTTTTAGGTTCAAAGACTTCCTTCGGGACTCGCGAAGCGCGCCCGAAAGCGGGGCGGAACATGCCAGATGCCCCCCTGTAGCGCAAGGCTTTGCACGGACATCGCAAACCCTCATATTCGTTCGGTTTTTCAAAGTCAGGATCGTCCCTGCCATGCCTTTTCTCGTCGCCGGCCTCGTCCTGTTTCTCGGCACGCACCTACTCACCACGCAGCGGGCGCTCCGCGCGGACCTGATCGGACGGTTCGGCGCCAACGGATACAAAGGTCTCTATTCGGTCGCCTCGATCGCCGGTTTCGTCGTCCTGATCTACGGCTTCGGCAGCTATCGCGCGCAGGGATATGTCGACGTCTGGACGCCGCCGAAGGCGCTGACGCATGTCGCCTACCTGCTTCTCCTGCCGGTCTTCGTGCTGCTGGCGGCCCAGCGGCCGACATGGATCAAGACGAAGGTCCGCCATCCGATGCTGCTGGCGATCAAGCTGTGGGCGCTGGCACACCTGCTCGTCAACGGCGACCTCGGATCGATGCTGCTGTTCGGCGGCTTCCTCGCGTGGGCCATCGTCTCGCGGGTGTCGCTGCGCGAACGCGAGCGTGTCGAAGGTTCGACCCTTCAGCCGACGGCTTTCGGAAAAAGCGACGTTCTCGCTCTGGCCGTCGGGCTTGCCGTCTATGTCGTCTTCGCGCTGTGGCTCCACCCGATGCTGATCGGCGCGCCGGTCTTCGGCTAGCTTGCTGCCATCCGGCGATTGCGCGCGGCAAGCCACGCGAGCGCCAGGAACGACGCGACGATCAGCGGCAGCACGCCGGCATTGATCGCCGCCCAGCCGAGCGTGTTCTGCAGCCAGCCGGCCGAGGCCGCGGCCGCGGCGACCGTGCCGAACACGATGAAGTCGTTGGCCGCCTGCACCTTGGCCTTCTCGGGCGGACGGTAGGTTTCCGTCAGCAGCGTCGTGGCGCCGATATAGAGGAAGTTCCAGCCCAGCCCGAGCAGGATCAGGCCGATATAGAAGTTCCAGAACTCGAGGCCCGCGAGCACGATGCCCGCCGATCCGACGAGCAGGACCGCCCCCGCCTTCATGACGTTGAGCAGGCCGAAGCGCGCGATGATCGTGCCCGTGAAGAACGACGGCACGAACATCGCCAGCACGTGCGCCTGGATGGTGCGCGCCGCATCGTCGAAAAGATGGCCGCATGCGATCATCGCCAGCGGCGTGGCGTTCATCACCAGCGACATGACGCTATAGGCGACGACGCCAGAGAAAATCGCGACCGCCGCCTTCGGCTGAGCGAGGATCTCGGCAAGCGGACGCGAGGCGCCCGTCTGCTCGTCGCCGCTCGGAACCGGGATGTCGACGAGCTGGACCACGAGCAGTGCCAGGATCGAGACGAGCGCGAGCGCCACGAACGAACCGACGAACGCGACGGGGTCGAACAGGTCGTGCGTGAGCCGGGCCAGTTCCGGCCCTGCGATGCCGGCGAACACGCCGCCGGCAAGCACGTAGCTGATCGCCTTGCCGCGCCCGGCTGCCGGCACGCCGTCGGCCGCCGCGAACCGGTAGAACAGGCCGAAGCCGCTGTAGACGCCGTTCAGCATGCTGCCGAGACAGAAGAGCAGGAATGATCCGTCAAAAATGCCGACGACGCAGACGACCTGTCCGGCAAGGCCGAAGGCAGCGCCCAGCGTGAACCCCGCACGTCGCCCGAAGCGCTTCATCAGGAACGAAGCCGGGAACGTCGTCAGCATCGCGGCGAGCTGCATGAGGCCCACGGGAAGCGTCGCCATCGACTTGTTTTCGGCGAGCATGTGGCCCACGAGGGCCGCCTCGGCGATCATCGTCGAGGTCCCGATCATCAGCAGCGCCTGTGCGACCGACAGGACGATCACGTTCCGGCGAGTCTTGCCGGTCAACGACACGGTGGAGTCCATTTTCGTCTTTCCGGTTTTCAGCTTCCGATGCGCCGTTCGAGCACGCGCTCGAAGACGATGTCCTCGATGATGCCTTCCTTGCCGAGGATCTTGGCCGAGGAGGCGAGCATCCGGCGCTTTGCGCGCTCGCGGTCGAAATGGTCGCCGCGCGAGGCGACGTCGTTGAGATCGAACACGTAGGCGTTCTGCAGCCGGTCCATGGCGGCGCGCACGGCGTCCATGTCTTCCTTGCGCGCGATGCGCAGCTTGATCAGAAGCGCGTAGTGGCGGCGCACCTGGTCGCCCTGGATCGCCGGTACCAGCATGCGCGGCAGGAAGAGTTCGGCACCCGGATCGTCGACGATCGGGCCTTCGGCTGGCTTGTCCTGCGCGCGCGACGGGGCCGCAACGAGGCACAGGAGAATCGCGAGGGCGGCGAACAGGCGCATCGCGCGACTATGGACCAGCCTCAATAGTGGGTAAAGCCCGCCTGCGCCAGCCGCAGCACCCGGCTCTGGGAATCGACGATCCGCACGACCGGTCGTCGGCCCGAAAAATGTCCGATCCGGGCGACCGGCGTGCCGGACTTTCTTGAAGCCTTCAGCACGGCGGCGCGCGCCGACGGCGGTGCAGCGAATAGCAGTTCGTAGTCGTCGCCACCCGAAATCGCGGCGGCGCGCAGTTTCCCGTCCAGCCTGATCGCCGCCTGCACCGCCGTCGAGAAGGGCACGGCATCGAGTTCGACGGTCGCTCCGACGGCCGAGGCCCTGCAGATATGCCCGAGATCGGCGGCAAGACCGTCCGAAACGTCCATCGCCGCATGCGCGATCCCGACAAGCGCCTGCCCGAGTGCCAGTCGCGGCTGGGGAACGCGATAGCGCGAAAGCAGCGCCGCCCGCCGCGACGCGGCGAGTTTCTTCAGCTTTCCCGACGCGACGAGCAGCCCGAGCGCGCCGTCGCCGATGCTTCCCGAGACCCAAAGGTCGTCGCCGTCCCTGGCGCCGTCCCGGCGCAGCATCTTGCCGCGACGCATCGTTCCCAGTGCGGTGATCGCGACGCTGAACGGGCCGGGCGTGGACGTGCTGTCGCCGCCCAGCAGCGGAATGCCGAACGCGGCCCCGTCGGCCGCGAGGCCCCGCGCGAACGCGGCGAGCCGCGCATCCGTCCAGCCGCGCGGCCGCATGATCGACAGGAAATAGCCGACGGGCCTTGCGCCCTTGGCTGCCAGATCGGACAGGTTCGTGCGCAACGCCTTGCGCGCGATGTCGTCCGGCGGATCGCCATCGAAGAAGTGCACGCCGGCCACGAGCGCGTCGGCGGTGACGATCAGTTCGTCCCTTGCCGACAGACGCAGGCAGGCGGCATCGTCCTTGAGCCCGAGGGCGGCGGGATGCCCGCGCGTCAGCGGGGCGAACAGCGCGGCGATGGTCTCGAACTCGCCGCGCGCCATCGTCAGGCCCTGCCCGCCATCTCCTGCGGGCGGCGGTCCTTGGCGATGCGGTCGAGCACGCCGTTGACGAACCCGGCCTCCTTCGCCGCATCGAAATCGAGCGACAGGTCGACATAGGCGTCGATCGTCGCGCGCGCCGGCACGTCGCCGCGTGCGAGAAGTTCGTAGGCGCCCGCGCGCAGGATCGCCCGGATCACCGGATCGATGCGCTGCAGGGTCCAGCCGCGCGCCAGTGCCGGCACGATCAGCGCGTCGATCTCGGGCTTGCGCGACCACGCCCCCTCGACGAGATCGGCGAAGAAGGCGGGCTCCGCCTCGGGCCAGTCCGGCCCGCCGAAGCCCGGCTTCAGCCGGAAGCGGCGGAACTGTTCGACGACGTGCCTCGGATCCTCGGCGGCGAACTCGACCTGATAGAGGGCCTGCACGGCGGCAAGGCGCGACGTGGTGCGCCCGTTCCTGCGCGAACTGCTCATGGCGCCAGCCGCAGCGAGCGCTTGTACGCGATCATCGCGAGGGCGGCCTGTGCGGCCCCGGCCCCCTTGTCGCCTTCGGTACGCCGGGCCCGCGCCCAGGCCTGCTCCATGTTCTCGACCGTCAGGATGCCATAGCCGATGGCAAGCCCGCGCCGCACGGCGAGGTCCTGCAGGCCGCGCGCACTCTCGCCGCAGACATAGTCGTAGTGCGAGGTTTCGCCGCGGATGACGGCACCCAGCGCCACATAGCCGTCGTAGGGCACGACGCCCGGCACGCGCTCGCCGGCCATGTCGGCCATCGCGACGGCACCCGGAATCTCGAAGGCGCCCGGAACGGCGACCCGTTCGGCGACGCCGCCGACCGCGGCGATCGCGGCAAGTGCGCCCGCCGCCAGCTCGTCGGCGATGTCGGCATAGAAACGGGCCTCGACGACCAGCAGGCGCGGCGGCGCGCCTGCGAAGTCGGCCTTGGCTGGGGCGGTGAAATCAGCGCGTCCGAACATCGATGCTCTTGTGCCCCACAATATCCAGTCCGTAGCCCTCGAGCCCGACGATCGAGCGGCGGGAATTCGAAAGAAGGATCATGTCGCGCACGCCAAGATCGAGCAGGATCTGGGCGCCGATGCCGTAGTCGCGAAGCTCGCCGGGACCGGCGGCCTTGGCGCCTGCGGCCGACGGCTTCGCGGCGGCGGCGCCCAGACGCGCCTGCACGCGGTCCGACAGGCTCGTCGCGCGCGGTTCGCGCAGAAGCACCACCACGCCGCGCCCGGCCTCGCCGATCGCGCGCATCGACGCCTGCAGCGTGCCCGCCCGCCCGAGCGTGCGGTCGCCGAGCACGTCGTCGAGGACGTTGAGCGCGTGCATGCGCACCAGTACCGGATCGGCGGTCGAGATGTCGCCCTTTACGAGCGCGATGTGCTCGGCATAGGCGGCACGGTTGACGTACACAAGCATGCGCCACGTGCCGCCATGCTCGCTTTCGAAACTCGTCTCCTGGACCCGCTCGACGATGCGGTCGTTCTTGCGGCGGAACGCGATCAGGTCGGCGATGGTCGCGACCTTGAGCCCGTGGAGCTGCGCGAACCGCACGAGGTCGGGCAGCCGGGCCATCGTGCCGTCGTCGTTCATGATCTCGCAGATCACGCCGGCGGGGATGAGGCCTGCCATGCGCGCGATGTCGACGGCCGCCTCGGTGTGCCCGGCGCGCACGAGCGTGCCGCCGTCGCGCGCGACGAGCGGGAAGACGTGTCCGGGACTGACGATGTCGCGCGCACCCTTTCCCGGATCGATGGCGACCTGGATCGTGCGCGCGCGGTCGGCGGCCGAAATCCCGGTCGAGATGCCGTCGCGCGCCTCGATCGAGACGGTGAAGGCCGTCTGGTGGCGCGAGGCGTTGTCGGCACTCATCAGCTTGAGGCCGAGCGTCTCGACGCGTTCGCGCGTCATCGACAGGCAGATCAGGCCGCGCCCGTACCTCGCCATGAAGTTCACGGCCTCGGGCGTGGCGAACTGCGCCGGGATCACGAGGTCGCCCTCGTTCTCGCGATCCTCGTCGTCGACGAGGATGAACATCCGGCCGTTGCGCGCGTCCTCGACGATCTCGTCGATCGACGACAGGAATGCCACGTCGACCTTGCCGGTCTCGAGGATCTCCGTCTGGCGATTTGTCGGTTTGAAGGCCACGGCCGCTCTCAGTTCCTGCCCAGGATGCGCGCAACATAGCGTGCAAGCGCGTCGACTTCCATGTTCACCCGCCCGCCGACGGCCGTCCGGCCGAGCGTCGTCGCATCCCAGGTATGCGGAATGACGTTGATCCCGAAGCGGGCCGCCCCGCCGGGACGGTCCTCGACCTCGTTCACCGTCAGCGAGATGCCGTCGATGGCGACCGAGCCCTTGGGCGCGAGATAGCGTGCGAACTCCCTTGGCGCCTCGAAGACCAGCCGGTGGGAGCCCTGCTCGGGCGCGACGGACACAAGAATTGCAGTGCAGTCGACATGCCCCGACACGATGTGCCCGCCAAGCTCGTCGCCCACGCGCAGCGACGGCTCGAGATTGACCGGCGTGCCGACCTGCCATTCGCCGAGCGTCGTCTTCGCCAGCGTCTCGGCCGAAGCCTCGACCGCGAACCAGCCGGGCCCCTTCCCGATCGCCGTCAGGCAGCAGCCCGAACAGGCGATCGAAGCGCCGATGGCGAAGCGCGAGGTATCGAGCGCGGTCTCGATCTCGAGGCGCGTATCGGATGTGCGGGTGGCCGGTGCGAGCGCTCGCACGCGGGCCTTGTCGACGACGATGCCGGTGAACATGGCCGGCAACTTATGTCGCCCGCGTCCAGGTTTCCAGTACGTCCTCGCCGCATTCGGTCACTTCGAGCCGCGAAAAGCGCGGCGCATCGGCCAATCGGTCGATCCCGAAGGCCGCCAGGGCCGGAACGCCATCGCCGCCCAGCACGAGACCGGCCCCGAAGCGGGCCAGCCGGTCGACGAGGCCCGCGCGCAGGAACGCCGCCGCCAGATGCGATCCGCCTTCGAGCAGCACGCGGGTAAGGCCCCGCTTTCCCAGCGCCTTCGCGATGTCGGCCGGCACGAGGTTCCCGGCGGCATCCGGCGGCAGATGGATGAGTTCGATGCCGCAATCCGCCAGCACCTGCGCGCGGGTCGGATCGCAGTCCGCGCGCACGACGAACCAAGTCGGATGATCCTTCGCCGTGCGCACGACGCGCGCGGTCAACGGCACGCGCAGGCGCCCGTCGACGATCACGCGTACACGGCGCGCCGTCTCGTATCCGGACAGGCGGACGTCGAGCATCGGATCGTCGGCAATGGCCGTTCCCGAACCGACAATCGTCGCGTCGTGTCCGGCGCGCATCGCATGCGCGCGGGCGCGCGACGTCTCGCCCGTGATCCAGCGGCTCTCGCCGCGATGCGTGGCGATGCGCCCGTCGAGCGACGTGGCGAGCTTCAGCGTGAAGATCGGCCGCCCGTCGCGCACGCGCTTGAAGAAGCCGGCATTGAGCGCGTCGGCTTCGTCCTGCAGCAGACCGCTCTCGACGGCGATTCCCGCCTTGCGGAGCTTCTCCAGCCCCTGACCCGAGACGCGGGGATCGGGATCGATCGTCGCGGCGACCGCGCGCACGATCCCCGCTTCGATCAGCGCATCCGCACAGGGCGGAGTCTTGCCATGATGGCTGCACGGTTCGAGCGAGACATAGGCCGTGGCACCGCGCGCTGCCGTCCCTGCCCGCTTCAGCGCCTCGGTTTCGGCATGCGGCCGGCCGCCGGGTTGCGTCCATCCGCGCCCGACGACATTGCCTTCGCGCACGACGACGCAGCCGACAGCCGGGTTGGGCCACACGGACCCGAGGCCGCGCCGGGCAAGTGCCAGCGCGGCGCGCATGTGGGCCCGGTCGGCCTCACTCGTCGGAATCGCCGCCAAGCTTGCCGACGAAATCTTCGAAGTCCTTCGCTTCCCGGAAATTCTTGTAGACCGAGGCGAAGCGGATATAGGCGACGTGATCGAGCGTGCGCAGCGCGTCCATCACCATCTCTCCGACCACCGTCGACGGGATCTCGCTCTCGCCGAGGCTTTCCAGACGGCGCTGGATGCCCGAGACGATGCGCTCGACGCGGTCGGGCTCGACCGGGCGCTTGCGCACCGCATGCATCAGCGAGCGCAGGATCTTCTCGCGGTCGAACGTCTCCTTGACGCCGTTCTTCTTCACAATCGTCAGTTCGCGCAGCTGCACGCGTTCGAACGTGGTGAAGCGCGAACCGCACGACGGACAGAAGCGCCGGCGCCGGATGGCCGAGCCATCCTCGGTCGGGCGCGAGTCCTTCACCTGGGTGTCTTCGTGACCGCAAAACGGACAGCGCATCTTCGGGGCGTTCCCTTCGTCTTGTTCTTAAAGTCCGCGATAGATCGGAAAGCGGCGGGCGAGTTCCCCCACCTTGGCGCGCACGGCCGTCTCGACGGCCGCGTTGTCGCCGCTGTTGGTGTTGGCAAGGCCGTTCAGCGTCTCGCCGATCAGGTCGGCGATCTGGCGGAATTCAGCCGGCCCGAAGCCGCGCGTGGTACCGGCGGGGGTGCCCAGACGCACGCCCGACGTCACCATCGGCTTCTCGGGATCGGCCGGGATGCCGTTCTTGTTGCAGGTGAGACCGGCGCGCTCGAGGCTCTTCTCGGCGACGTTGCCGGTCAGCTTCTTGGGGCGCAGATCGACGAGCATCAGGTGGCTGTCGGTTCCGCCCGACACGATCGCGAAACCGTGCTCGACCAGACGGGCCGCCATCACGCGTGCGTTCTCGACCACGCGCTGGGCGTAGATCTTGAACTCGGGCTTCAGCGCCTCGCCGAACGCCACCGCCTTCGCGGCGATCACGTGCATCAGCGGACCGCCCTGCAGGCCGGGGAAGACGGCCGAGTTGATCTTCTTGCCGAGATCCTCGTCCATCGAAAGGACCATGCCGCCGCGGGGCCCGCGCAGCGTCTTGTGCGTCGTCGTCGTCACGACATGGGCGTGCGGCAGCGGGTTCGGATAGGCGCCGCCCGCGACGAGGCCGGCGTAGTGGGCCATATCGACCATCAGGTAGGCGCCGACCTTGTCGGCGACCGCGCGGAAGCGCGCGAAGTCGATCTGGCGCGAATAGGCGGAGCCACCCGCGATGATGAGCTTGGGCTTCACTTCGAGCGCCTTGGCTTCCATCGCGTCGTAGTCGATGAGCTGGTTGTCGGCGCGCACGCCGTACGAGGCGACCTTGAACCACTTGCCGGACTGGTTGGCCGGGGCCCCGTGAGTCAGGTGTCCGCCCTCGGCGAGCGACATGCCGAGGAACGTGTCGCCCGGCTGCAGCAATGCGAAGAATACCGCCTGGTTCGCCTGGGCGCCCGAATGCGGCTGCACGTTCGCGAAGTTGCAGCCGAACAGCTTTTTGGCGCGCGCGATGGCCAGCGCTTCGGCCTCGTCGACGAACTCGCAGCCGCCGTAGTAGCGCCGGCCGGGATAGCCCTCGGCGTACTTGTTGGTCATCACCGAGCCCTGCGCTTCGAGCACGGCGCGGCTTACGATGTTCTCGGACGCGATCAGCTCGATCTGGTCCTGCTGGCGCGCGAGTTCCCGGTCGATGGCGCCGCGGATGTCCGGATCGGCATCCTTGAGGCTCGTTCCGAAGAAGCGTTGGGCGAAGTCTGATTCAATCACGCGGGCGGGTTCGGCAGGCGACATCGGCAGGAGTTCCTCTGGCGTTCGTGTGCGTTTCGCGTCAGCCGAGCTTGGCGACGCGCTTTTCGTGACGGCCCCCGGCGAACTTCGTCGTGAGGAAGACGTTGAGGCAGGCGCGCGCGACTTCCGCGCCGATCACGCGCGCGCCGAGAGCGAGAACGTTGGCGTCGTTGTGCTCGCGGGACAGGCGCGCGGTCGTCTCGTCGTGGCAGAGTGCGGCGCGGATGTGGCGGTGGCGGTTGGCGGCGATCGAGATGCCGATCCCGGTCCCGCAGATCAGCACGCCGCGCGCGGCGCGCCCGTCCTTGAGTGCGGCAGCGAGCCGGTCGGCATAGTCGGGATAGTCGACGCTGTCGGCGGCGTTCGTGCCGAGATCGACGACGGCCACGCCGGCAGCGGTCAAGTCCTTGACCAGCAAGGCTTTGAGTTCGTATCCACCATGATCGGCGGCGAGGGCGATGGCGTCTGTCATATCGGCGCGGACGCTACCATATGTCGTCGCGGCGCCACAATCCGCCCCCAAGGCGTTGCGATTTTTGGGCTTTTCGACCCCTAGGACGATTGGCCCTCGTTGCGGCGCAATGCGGCCTCGAGTTTGCGCAGCGCGTTCGCGCGCAGCAACGCGTCGCTGCCGTTCGACGGACCGACGATCGAGACCTCGATGCCCGTCTCGGTGTCGATGGCCGTCACCTTGACGAAGGCGCCGATCCGATGGAACTCGAAAAGCGCATCGCGCGGCATCGCGGCGAATCCGGGGACGTGAACGGGACGATCATTCAATCACGGACGTCCCCTCCGGACGCAAGCCTGCATGCCTTGCCCGACAGATATTTCAGGCCTAAAGTATCTCGATGGATGGTGCCCCCTTCACGGTCGAACTGCCGATCCGGTTCAGTCACACCGATCCGGCGGGGATCGTCTATTTCCCGAACTACTTCGATTTCTGCAACGGCGTGGTCGAGGACTGGTACACCCGCTGCCTCGGCATCGACTATGCGCGCATGATCTTCGAAGACCGCCGCTCAGCGCCCATCGTCCATGCCGAGTGCGACTTCTTCGCGCCTTCGCTGATGGGCGACCGCGTGTCGTTCACGCTGCTGCTCGCCAAGATGGGCCGCACGTCGATCGAGATGGAGATCTACGGCCACGTCGGCGGCACGCTGCGCCTCAAGGCGAACATCGTGACGGTGTTCATGGATCTCGACACCCGCAAATCCGTTGCCATCGAGGGCCGAATGCGCACGCAATTCGAGGCATATAGGCAGGCCTGCACCTCGTGGACTCCCCCCTTTAAACCTGATAAGCGTCCCGCGCGCTGATCCGACGGAAAGCCGGAACTGAAATGTATTCGAACTCCCAGTTCGACCGCGCCCGGGATCCGGGCGCCGTACAGGCCGACCAAGGGTCGGTCCGCCGCATGTACGAACAGGCGCCCTATCCGGGCCTCGGTGCCGGACTGAAAGACATGGGTCTGTTCCTCGATCCGATCGCGAACGACCTCGCGCGGCGGCGCAATGTCCGGTTTCTCGATGCCGGCTGCGGGACCGGCCACTATCTGGTCGGCGTGGCGAAGCGGCATCCCGACTGGCATTGCAGCGGCATCGATCTCTCTGCCGCGTCGCTGGATGTCGCGGCCAAGCTTGCCGAGCTTCACGGCGCGCGTATCGAAGTGAGGCGCGCCAGCTACCTCGAGCCGTTGCCCTTCGACGAGAAATTCGACGTCATCTCGGCGCTCGGCACCGTGCATCACGCGGCCGACCCGCTTGCGGCGATGCGGAATTTCCGCACCGCGCTGACCGACGACGGCTACCTCCTGTTCCATGTATATGGGCTTCGGCTCGACCGGGAGAAATTCGACATCAAGGAGATGCTCGACATCTTCGAACCCGATCTCGGCAACATCGAGCGGCGCTTCGCCGTCTATGAATCCTTGATGCGTCACCGCCGGCGGAACCCGCTGCGCCGGCTTGCACAGATGTCCCTGATCGACATCTACGCCGCGGTGCGCAATGCGGTGCGCAACGCACTGCGCCGCTCGCGCAACATCGTGTGGTCGCCGCCCTTCACCGCCCGGTACGATTCGCCGACGGCGCCTTGGATCGACCATTTCTGCCATCCGTGCGAACGCGCCTACGAAGTGCCGGAAATCTACGAACTGATCCGGGCATCCGGTTTCCGCATCGAACGCAATCTTGGCCAGGGCCGCGAGTTCGCGCAGCTTGTGCCGCCCGAATGGCGCGACAGCTTCGGCTACAGTTCCCTGCCTGACGACCGGAAGGCTCGTCTGTCGGAGCTTCTGGCGTTCCGCGGCGGATCGTTCCGCTTCGTGCTCAGGAAGGACAACGCGTGAACCGTGCACTCCTGCCGCCCGGCTGGGACGCGCCGAAAGGCTACGCGAACGGAATCGCCGCCCGCGGCGTGCAGATCTACGTGGCCGGGCAGATCGGCTGGAATCCCGCGACGTCCGCTTTCGAGACCGACGATTTCGTCGCCCAGACGCGACAGGCGCTGTCGAACATCGTCGACGTGCTGAAGGCGGCCGGGGCCGGCCCCGAGCATGTCGTGCGGCTCACCTGGTACGTCGTCGACAAGTCGGAATATGCCGCCCGCCTGCGCGAAGTGGGCGATGCCTATCGCGCCACGCTGGGGCGCAACTTCCCGGCCATGACGCTGGTCGAGGTGAAGTCCCTGCTCGAGCCGCGCGCGCGCCTCGAGATCGAGGCAACCGCCGTGCTGCCCGACTGACCCTCTCGCCATCCGCATCCCCCGCCCTATAATCACGTTCCTCCCCATCCGACCGGAAGTCCAGCAATGAGCAAATCCGCCAAGGCCGAATTCAAGTGGGAAGACCCGTTCCTGATGGACGCGGACCTTTCCGAGGACGAGCGGATGATCCGCGACGCCGCGCGCGAGTTCTGCGAAGGCAAGCTGATGCCGCGCATCCAGAAGGCGTTCCGCGAGGAGACGACCGACCGCGGCATCTTCAACGAGATGGGCGAGATGGGCTTCCTGGGCTCGACCATCGAAGGCTACGGCTGTGCGGGCCTCTCGTACGTCGCCTACGGCATCGTGGCGCGCGAGGTCGAGCGCATCGACAGCGGCTACCGCTCGATGATGAGCGTGCAGTCCTCGCTGGTGATGCATCCGATCCATGCCTACGGCACCGAGGCGCAGCGCCAGAAGTACCTGCCAAAGCTCGCGACCGGCGAATGGGTCGGCTGCTTCGGCCTGACCGAACCCGATGCCGGCTCCGATCCCGGCGGCATGACGACGCGCGCCAAGAAGGCGAAGGACGGCTATGTCCTCTCGGGCGCCAAGATGTGGATTTCCAACGCGCCGATCGCCGACGTGTTCGTCGTGTGGGCCAAGGACGACGCCGGCGACATCCGCGGCTTCGTGCTCGAGAAGGGCATGAAGGGCCTGTCGGCGCCGAAGATCGAAGGCAAGTTCTCGCTGCGCGCGTCGATCACCGGCGAGATCGTCATGGACGAGGTCCATGTCGGCGAAGACGCGCTTCTGCCGAACGTCAAAGGCCTCAAGGGTCCGTTCGGCTGCCTCAACCGGGCGCGCTACGGGATCGCGTGGGGCGCGCTCGGTGCGGCCGAGTACTGCTGGCACGCGGCGCGCAAGTACACGCTCGAGCGGAAGATGTTCGGACGGCCGCTGGCGGCCAACCAGCTCGTCCAGAAGAAGCTTGCCGACATGCAGACCGAGATCTGGATCGGTCTCAATTCGTGCCTGACCGCCGGACGCCTGATGGACCAGGGGCGGCTGGCGCCCGAGACGATCAGCCTCATCAAGCGCAACAGCTGCGGCAAGGCGCTCGACGTGGCGCGCATGGCGCGCGACATGCACGGCGGCAACGGCATCATGGACGAGTACCACGTGATCCGGCACCTGGTGAATCTGGAAACCGTGAACACGTACGAGGGCACGCACGACATCCACGCGCTGATCCTCGGGCGCGCGCAGACCGGCCTCCAGGCGTTCTTCTAGGCCGGCGCGCGCGTC
>JBIKWI010000055.1:0-18661 GCA_044356395.1 Tagaea sp.
ACGCGGCGCTCGAGCTGCTGGGCGATGTTCTCGGCGATCAGCTTGGCGTCGATCTCGGGCTTGCGGATCTCGACGATGTTGAGGCTGACCTCGGCCTTCGTGAGCTTGGCGACTTCGAGGCGCAGCTTCTCGATGTCCGCACCCTTCTTGCCGATCACCACGCCCGGACGGGCGGTGTGCAGCGTGATGCGGGCCTTCTTGGCCGGACGCTCGATGACGACGCGGGCAAGGCCTGCCTGCAGCAGCTTGTCCTGCAGCCAGGCACGCAGGCGCAGATCCTCGTGCAGGAGCCGCGAGTAGGCCATGTCCGCGAACCAGCGGGAGTCCCACGTGCGGTTGATGCCGAGGCGCAGCCCGATCGGATTGATTTTCTGACCCATCGATTGCTCCTCAGGCCGCTTTCTTCGCGTCGGCCTTCGCGGCCTTCTTGTCCTCGCGCTCGCGCACGACGACGGTGAGATGGCTGAACGGCTTGGTGATCGACGACGACTTGCCGCGGCCGCGCGCGTGGAAGCGCTTCAGCTGGAACGACTTGCCGACGAAGGCCTCGGCGACGACCAGGCGGTCGACGTCGAGCTGGTGGTTGTTCTCGGCGTTCGCGATGGCGGACTCGAGGACCTTCTTGACCGTGCCGGCGATGCGGCGCTTCGAGAAGGTGAGCTCGGCAAGCGCCGTCTGCGCCGTCTTGCCGCGGATCGCTTCGGCGACGAGGTTCAGCTTGCGCGGCGAGATGCGGATCGAGCGCAGGATCGCGCGCGCTTCCGTATCCTTCAGCGACCGTGGGCGAGCGGGCTTGCTCATGTCACTTCCTCTCCGCCGACTTGTCGCCGCCGCCCTGCGCCGTGTGACCGGCGAAGGTGCGCGTGGGCGAGAACTCGCCGAACTTGTGGCCGACCATGTTCTCGGTCACGAGCACGGGCAGGAACTTGTGCCCGTTGTAGACGCCGAACGTGAGGCCGACGAACTGCGGCAGGATCGTCGAACGGCGCGCCCAGATCTTGATGATCTCGTTGCGGCCCGACGCGCGGGATTTTTCGGCCTTCTTGAGGAGGTACCCATCGACGAACGGGCCCTTCCAGACTGAGCGAGACACCGGTTGCCTCCGCTATTTCGCGTTGCGCCGGCGGACAATCATCTTGTCCGTCGACTTGTTGTGGCGGGTCTTGTAACCCTTGGTCGGCTGGCCCCACGGGGTCACCGGGTGACGGCCGCCCTTGGTGCGGCCTTCGCCGCCGCCGTGCGGATGGTCGATCGGGTTCATCGCCGTGCCGCGCACCGTCGGGCGGATGCCCATCCAGCGGCTGCGGCCGGCCTTGCCGATCTTGACGTTCTGCTGGTCCGGGTTCGAGACCGCGCCGATCGTGGCCCAGCACTCGGCCGAGACCTTGCGCAGCTCGCCCGACGAAAGACGCAGGATCGCGTAGCCGGCGTCCTTGCCGACGAGCTGGACATAGGTGCCGGCGGCGCGGGCCATCTGCCCGCCGCGGCCCGTCTTCAGCTCGACATTGTGCACGATCGTGCCGACCGGGATGCCGCGCAGCGGCAGCGCGTTGCCCGGCTTGATGTCGGCCTTCTCGCCCGAGATGACCTTGTCGCCGGCGGCCATGCGCTGGGGCGCCAGGATGTAGGCCTTCTCGCCGTCGGCATAGGTCACGAGCGCGATGTACGCCGAACGGTTCGGATCGTACTCGATGCGCTCGACCGTCGCTTCGATGTCCCGCTTCTTCCGCTTGAAGTCGACGATGCGGTACTTCTTGCGCGCGCCGCCGCCATGGTGGCGCGTCGTGATGCGGCCCAGGTTGTTGCGGCCGCCGGTCTTCGCGCTACCCTCGACGAGCGGCTTGTGCGGCTCGCCCTTCCACAGACCCGTACGGTCGACGAGCACCAGCTGGCGCAGGCCGGGGGTCTTGGGTTTGAAACTCTTGAGAGCCATTGCCCGATCTCTCCGTTCAGAGGGTCGCAGTGACGTCGATGGTCTGGCCGGCGGCCAGAGTCACGATCGCCTTCTTCCAGTCGGAACGCTTGCCGGGAATGCCCTTGAAGCGCTTGGTCTTGCCCTGGACGACGATCGTGTTGACGGCCTTCACCTTGACCGAGAACAGCGTCTCGACGGCCGCCTTGATCAGCGGCTTGGTCGCGTCCTCGCGGACCTTGAACGTCACCTGGTTGTACTCGGACCCGCGCGTCGCCTTCTCGGTGATCACGGGGGCGAGGATGACGCCGTAGAGCGTCTCCTTCGGATATTTGACGGCCTTGCTCACTTCAGGCGCTCCTGCAGGGCGGCGACGGCCTCGCGCGTCAGCACGAGCGTGTCGCGGCGGAGGATGTCGTACACGTTGGCGCCCTGCTGCGGCAGGACGTCGATGTGCGGGATGTTGCGGGCGGCCTTGGCGAAGTTCTCGTCCACGGCCGGGCCGTCGACGAACAGGGCCGAAGCGATGCCCATCTTCTTGAAGCGCTGCGCGAGGTCCTTGGTCTTCGGGCCGGAGAGCTTGGTCGTGTCGAGTACGATCAGCTTGCCTTCGGCCTGCTTGGCCGACAGCGCCGACTTCAGCGCCAGCTTGCGGACCTTCTTGGGAAGGTCGTGGGCGTGGCTGCGCGGCGTCGGGCCGAAGATGATGGCGCCGTGGCGCCACTGCGGCGAACGCGTCGAACCCTGGCGCGCGCGCCCCGAGCCCTTCTGCGCCCACGGCCGCTGGCCGCGGCCGGAGACTTCGCCGATTTCCTTGGTATCGTGCGTACCCGCACGGCGCTTGGCGAGCTGGTAGCGCACCATGCGCGCCAGGATGTCCGGGCGCGAGGGGAGACCGAAGATCTCCTCCGCGAGATCGATCTCGCCTGCCGTCCCGTTATCCAGCGTCTTGACCGCGATCTTCATAATCCGCGTTCCTCGTTTCAGGCCGCAGCCGCTTTGCGGAGCGACGCAGGCTGCGGCGCTTCCTTGGGCAGCTTGCGCTTGACCGCATCGCTGACGAGCACGAACGAACCCGCCTGGCCCGGGACCGCGCCCCGCACCATGATCAGGCCCTTGTCGGCGTCGGTCGCGACAATCTTCAGATTCTGCACCGTGATGTTGGCCGTGCCCATATGGCCGGCCATCTTCTTGCCCTTGAACGTGCGGCCCGGATCCTGGCGCTGGCCGGTCGAGCCGTGGCTGCGGTGCGCCACCGACACGCCGTGCGAGGCTTCGAGACCCGCGAAGTTCCAGCGCTTCATGACGCCCTGGAAGCCCTTGCCGGTCGTGGAACCCGCGACGTCGACGAACTGGCCGGCGATGAAATGGTCGGCGGAGATTTCCGCGCCCACATCGAGCAGCTTGTCCGCCGGTACGCGGAACTCCGCGAGCTTGCGCTTGGGCTCGACCTTCGCCTTGGCGAAGTGGCCGCGCAGCGGCTTGCCCACGTTCTTGACCTTGGCCTTGCCCACGCCGATCTGGAGGGCCGTGTAGCCGTCCTTCTCCTGCGTGCGCACGGCGACGACCTGGCAATGATCGAGCTTCAGCACCGTCACGGGGACGTGGCTGCCCTCCTCCGAAAAGAGGCGGGTCATGCCGATCTTGCGCGCGATAACTCCCGTCCGCATGGTTTTCTCCGTGCCCCCGGGCTTACAGCTTGATTTCGACGTCGACGCCGGCGGCGAGGTCGAGCTTCATCAGCGCGTCCACCGTCTGGGGCGTCGGATCGACGATGTCGAGAAGGCGGCGATGCGTCCGGATCTCGAACTGCTCGCGGCTTTCCTTGTCGATGTGAGGGCTGCGGTTCACCGTGAAGCGTTCGATGCGCGTCGGCAGCGGGATGGGCCCGCGGACCTGTGCGCCCGTACGCTTGGCGGTGCTGACGATCTCGCCCGTCGATTGATCGAGGACGCGATGGTCGAACGCCTTCAGCCGGATGCGGATGCTTTGACTGACCATTTTCTTTCCCGTCGCGCGCCCGAACCGGCGCGCGCCTGTTGCCTTCTTACTCGACGATCGACGCGACGACGCCTGCACCGACGGTGCGGCCGCCCTCGCGGATGGCGAAGCGCAGGCCCTCGTCCATCGCGATGGGGGCGATCAGCGTCACCTCCATCGAGACGTTGTCGCCCGGCATGACCATCTCCGTGCCTTCCTTCAGCTTCACCATCCCCGTCACGTCCGTCGTGCGGAAGTAGAACTGCGGACGGTAGTTGGTGAAGAACGGCGTGTGGCGGCCACCCTCTTCCTTCGTCAGGATGTACGCCTCCGCCATGAACTTCGTGTGCGGCGTGATCGAGCCCGGCGCCGCCAGAACCTGGCCGCGCTCCACTTCCTCGCGCTTCGTCCCGCGCAGCAGCGCGCCGATGTTGTCGCCCGCCTCGCCCGAGTCCAGCAGCTTGCGGAACATCTCGACGCCCGTGCAGATCGTCTTCTGCGTCGCGCGCAGGCCCACGATCTCGATTTCGTCGTTCACCTTCACGATCCCGCGCTCCACGCGGCCCGTGACCACCGTGCCGCGGCCCGAGATGGTGAACACGTCCTCGATCGGCATCAGGAACGGCTTGTCCTTCGGACGCGTCGGCTGCGGGATGTACGCGTCCACCTGCTTCATCAGTTCCAGGATCGCGTCGTGGCCCAGCTTCGGATCGCGGTTCTCCAGCGCGCACAGCGCCGAACCCTTCACGATCGGGATCGTGTCGCCCGGGAAGTTGTACTTCGACAGAAGCTCGCGGACCTCGAGCTCGACCAGCTCCAGAAGCTCCGGATCCTCGACCATGTCGACCTTGTTCATGAACACCACCAGCGCCGGAACGCCGACCTGGCGCGCCAGCAGGATGTGCTCGCGCGTCTGCGGCATCGGACCGTCGGCCGCCGACACGACCAGGATGGCACCGTCCATCTGTGCCGCACCCGTGATCATGTTCTTCACGTAGTCCGCGTGGCCCGGGCAGTCGACATGCGCGTAGTGGCGGTTCTTCGTCTCGTATTCGACGTGCGCTGTGTTGATCGTGATCCCGCGCGCCTTCTCTTCCGGCGCCTTGTCGATCATGTCGTACGCCATGAACGTCGCACCACCGGTCTCCGCGAGCACCTTCGTGATCGCGGCCGTCAGCGACGTCTTCCCGTGGTCGACGTGACCGATCGTACCGATGTTGCAGTGCGGCTTGTTCCGCTCGAATTTCGCTTTCGACATGGTGGATGCCTCGAAGAGATTGCGCGGTTGTGCGGGGTTACCAGCGATAGTGCGAGAAAGCGCGGTTCGCGTCCGCCATGCGGTGCGTGTCTTCGCGCTTCTTGACGGCGGCGCCGCGGTTGTTCGCGGCGTCCATCATCTCGACCGAGAGACGCTCGGTCATCGTGTGCTCCGAACGGCCGCGCGCGGCCGTGATGAGCCAGCGGATCGCGAGAGCCTGCGAGCGCTCCGGACGGACTTCGACCGGAACCTGGTAGGTCGCACCGCCGACGCGGCGCGAGCGGACCTCGAGGTTCGGCTTCACGTTGTCCAGAGCCTGGTGGAAGACCTTCAGGCCGTCGGCATTGAGCTTCTTGCCGACGATGTCGATCGCCCCGTAGACGATCGATTCGGCGACGGAACGCTTGCCGTCGTACATGAGGCTGTTGGTGAAACGCGAGATGACGAGATCGCCGAACTTGGGATCCGGCAGGACTTCCCGGCGCTCGGCGCGATGGCGACGCGACATGGACGACTTCTCCCTGGCTTACTTCGGACGCTTCGCGCCGTACTTCGAACGGCGCTGCTTGCGGTCCTTGACGCCCTGCGTGTCGAGGGTGCCGCGAATGATGTGGTAACGCACGCCGGGAAGATCCTTCACGCGACCACCGCGGATCATGACGACCGAGTGTTCCTGAAGATTGTGACCTTCACCGGGGATGTAGCTCGTCACTTCGAAGCCGTTGGTCAGCCGCACGCGCGCGACCTTGCGCAGCGCGGAGTTCGGCTTCTTCGGCGTCGTGGTGTAGACGCGCGTGCAGACGCCACGCTTCTGGGGGCTCGCCTCGAGGGCGGGCACCTTGTTGCGGGACGGCTTGTCCGTGCGGCCCTGGCGGATGAGCTGGTTGATCGTAGGCATCCGATCGTATCCTTGCGCTCGCTCTCGAACTCGAATTCGCTTCGTGAACCCGCTTCCGGTTTCCCCCGGCCCATGCGCGGACGCACGGAACGGAAGCCGCCGGAGGCGGCGTGACAAAAAGTCCTCCGAGACGCGGGGCAAAGCCTAACGTCACGCGAAGAACTTCGAACTTTTCCGGCCATTTAACGTCTGGCCGCGACGGAACCTGCATTTCGCCCGGGAACCCGAGTTTCGGACGGCTTCGCGCCCGACGTTCCGGCCCCTCTTGAAAGGCGGGCGGAACATAGGATTCGGCCTCTCCAGTGTCAAATGGAAAAGGAAGATTCTTTCCCGCCATTTCGCCGCACCGCAGCGAAATCCCGAAACCATTGATCGAAAAGCAGAACGGCCGCTCCTTGCGGAGCGGCCGTCGAGCCGTTTTCGAGACCGTCGGAACGCCTATTTGGCGCGCCGGCGACCGCCGATCGCACGCTTGGGCGTCTCGCCGTCGGACTCGGGCAGCGTGTCGTTCGCCGCCTGCTGGTCCTGCTGGGCCGCCAGCAGCTCGCGATCGCGGTCCGCAGCCACCTGACGCATGCGGTTCATGACCGCACCCGTACCCGCCGGGATCAGGCGACCGACGATCACGTTCTCCTTGAGACCGCCGAGGTTGTCGACCTTGCCGTTGACCGCCGCTTCCGTGAGGACGCGGGTAGTCTCCTGGAACGAAGCCGCCGAGATGAACGACTGCGTCTGCAGCGAAGCCTTCGTGATGCCCTGGAGGACCGGCTTGTAGGTGGCCAGTCGCAGGTTTTCCTTGGCGAGCTTCTCGTTCGCCGCATCGAGGTCGACCTTGTCGATCTGCTCGCCGGCCAGATAGACCGACTCGCCCGGATCGTCGATTTCGACCTTCTGCAGCATCTGGCGGACGATCACCTCGATGTGCTTGTCGTTGATCTTCACGCCCTGGAGCCGGTAGACGTCCTGGATCTCGTTGACCAGATACGTCGCCAGCGCCTCGACACCCATGACGCGCAGGATGTCGTGCGGGACGGGGTTGCCGTCCATCAGGAGATCGCCGCGCTGGACGTAGTCGCCTTCCTGCACGGAGATGTGCTTGCCCTTCGGGATCATGTACTCGACCGGCGCCTGCGATTCGTCCGACGGACGCACCACGATGCGGCGCTTGGTCTTGTAGTCCTTCCCGAACTCGACCCGGCCCTCGCCTTCCGAGATGATCGCGTAGTCCTTCGGACGGCGCGCCTCGAACAGCTCGGCCACGCGCGGCAGACCGCCCGTGATGTCGCGGGTCTTGGACGACTCGCGCGGGATGCGCGCGATGATGTCGCCGGCGTGGATGTCCTGGCCGTTCTCCACCGAAAGCACGGCGTCGACCGACAGGAAGTAGCGCGCCTCGAGCCCGTTCGCGAGCTTGATGACCTCACCCTTCTTGTTGCGCAGCTGGATCTGCGGCTTGAGATCCGCTCCGCGCGGCTGCTGGCGCCAGTCGACGACGACCTTGGACGAGATGCCCGTCGCTTCGTCCATCACCTCGCGGATCGACACGCCCTCGACGAGGTCGACATAGTGCGCCGTACCTTCCTTCTCGGTGATGATCGGCAGCGTGTAGGGATCCCATTCGGCCAGCTTCTGGCCCTTGGCGACGACCGCACCCTCGTCGGCGAGCAGCTTGGCGCCGTACGGCACGCGATGGCGTGCGCGCTCGCGCTTCTGCTCGTCCATCAGCACGATCTCGGTGTTGCGGCCCATGACGACCGGAACGCCCGAGCTGTTGAGCACGATGTTGCGGTTGCGCACTTCGACCTTGGCGTCGTAGGCCGCCTCGACCGACGACTGCTCCGCACCGCGCTGCACCGCACCGCCGATGTGGAACGTGCGCATCGTGAGCTGCGTGCCCGGTTCGCCGATGGACTGCGCGGCGATGATGCCGACGGCCTCGCCGGAGTTGACGACCGTGCCGCGGGCGAGATCGCGCCCGTAGCAGGCGGCGCAGACGCCGCCCTTCGAGGTGCAGGTCAGCACCGAACGGATCTTCACCCGGTCGACACCCGCCTTCTCCACGCGCTCGACCATCTCTTCGACGATCAGCTCGCCCGCCTTCAGGACCGTGTCGCCCGAGATCGGATCGAGGATGTCCTCGGCCACCGTACGGCCTAGGATGCGCTCGCCCAGCGTGGCGATGACTTCGCCGCCCTCGACGATCGCCTTCATCGACAGGCCTTCGGTCGTGCCGCAATCCGGCTCGATGATGATGGCGTCCTGCGCCACGTCGACCAGACGTCGCGTGAGGTAGCCCGAGTTGGCCGTCTTGAGCGCCGTGTCGGCCAGACCCTTTCGGGCACCGTGCGTCGAGTTGAAGTACTCGAGAACGGTGAGGCCTTCCTTGAAGTTCGAGATGATCGGCGTCTCGATGATCTCGCCCGAGGGCTTGGCCATCAGGCCGCGCATGCCCGCGAGCTGCTTGATCTGCGCCGGAGACCCGCGCGCCTGGGAGTGGGCCATCATCCAGACCGCGTTGATGGGCTTGCCCTTCTCGGTCTTGGAGATTTCCTTCATCATCGCCGCGGCGACGTTGTCGGTGCACATCGACCAGGCGTCGACCACCTTGTTGTACTTCTCGCCCTGCGTGATCAGGCCGTCCTGGTACTGCTGCTCGAACTCGGCGACCTTCTGCTTGGTCTGCTCGACCAGCTGCTTCTTGGCGGCCGGGATGATCAGGTCGTCCTTGCCGAACGAGATGCCGGCGCGGCAGGCGGCCGCGAAGCCCAGCGACATCAGGCGGTCGGCGAAGATCACCGTCTCCTTCTGGCCGCAATGGCGGTAGACGACGTCGATGACGTTCTGCACGTCCTTCTTCGTCAGGAGGCTGTTGATCAGCGCGAACGGAACGTTCGGGTGGCGCGGCAGCAGCTGCGACAGCAGCATGCGGCCCGGCGTGGTCTTGACGACCTCGACGTTCGGCACGCCTTCCTTGTCCACGCCGCGGTAGCGGCAGCGGATCTTCGTCTGCAGCGTCACCTTCTTGTGGTAGAGCGCCTGCTCGACTTCGGCCACGTCGCCGAAGGTCAGGCCCTCGCCCACTTCGCCTTCGCGCTCGAGCGACATGAAGTACAGGCCGAGCACGACGTCCTGCGACGGCACGATGATCGGCTTGCCGTTGGCGGGCGACAGGATGTTGTTGGTCGACATCATCAGCACGCGCGCTTCAAGCTGGGCCTCGAGGCTCAGCGGGACGTGCACGGCCATCTGGTCGCCGTCGAAGTCGGCGTTGAACGCCGTGCAGACGAGCGGATGCAGCTGGATCGCCTTGCCTTCGATCAGCACGGGCTCGAAGGCCTGGATGCCGAGGCGGTGCAGCGTGGGCGCGCGGTTGAGCAGCACGGGATGCTCGCGGATCACTTCCTCGAGGATGTCCCACACTTCGGGACGTTCCTTCTCGACCATGCGCTTGGCGGCCTTGATCGTCGTCGCCATGCCGTAGAGTTCGAGCTTCGAGTAGATGAACGGCTTGAACAGTTCGAGCGCCATCTTCTTGGGCAGGCCGCACTGGTGCAGCTTGAGTTCCGGACCCACGACGATGACTGAACGGCCCGAGTAGTCGACACGCTTGCCGAGAAGGTTCTGGCGGAAGCGGCCCTGCTTGCCCTTGAGCATGTCGCTGAGCGACTTCAGCGGGCGCTTGTTGGCACCCGTGATGACGCGGCCGCGGCGGCCGTTGTCGAACAGCGCGTCGACGGCCTCCTGAAGCATGCGCTTCTCGTTGCGCACGATGATGTCGGGCGCGCGCAGCTCCATCAGCCGCTTCAGGCGGTTGTTGCGGTTGATCACGCGGCGGTAGAGGTCGTTGAGGTCCGACGTGGCGAAGCGGCCACCGTCGAGCGGGACGAGCGGACGAAGCTCCGGCGGGATGACCGGGATCACGTCGAGCACCATCCATTCCGGCTTGTTGCCGGAATCGACGAATGCCTCGACGATCTTCAGGCGCTTGACGAGCTTCTTGCGCTTGGCGTCCGACGTCGTCTCGCGCAGTTCCTCGCGCACGGTGTCGCGCTCTTTCTCGAGATCGATTTCGCCGAGCATGCGCTTGAGCGCCTCGGCACCGATCATCGCCTGGAAGCTGTCCTCGCCGTAATCGTCCTGGGCCTTGATGAAGGCCTCTTCCGACAGCAGCTGGTGCATCTTGAGCGGGGTCAGGCCCGGCTCGACGACGACGTAGTTCTCGAAATACAGCACGCGCTCGAGGTCCCGCAGCGTCATGTCGACGAGCAGGCCGATGCGGCTCGGGAGCGACTTCAGGAACCAGATGTGCGCGACGGGCGAAGCGAGCTCGATGTGGCCCATGCGCTCGCGGCGGACCTTCGAAAGGGTCACTTCCACGCCGCACTTTTCGCACACGATGCCCTTGTACTTCATGCGCTTGTACTTGCCGCACAGGCACTCGTAGTCCTTGATCGGACCGAAGATGCGCGCGCAGAACAGGCCGTCGCGCTCGGGCTTGAACGTGCGGTAGTTGATCGTCTCGGGCTTCTTGATCTCGCCGTGCGACCATGCCCGGATCTGGTCCGGGCTGGCGATCGTGATCTTGATCTGGTCGAACTGGAGGGGCTTGGCCGGCGCCCCGAAGACGTTCGCGATCTCGTTCTGCATTCCGCTCTCCGTTGGGTCCTAGCGGACCCGCATCGTGTCGTCAGAGGGTGTTGGCGGATGCGGCCGACATCGGCCGCATTCGCGAGGTCTCAGAAGCCGCGCTGGTTGAGTTCCACGTTGAGGCCCAGCGAGCGCAGTTCCTTGACGAGCACGTTGAAGGATTCCGGGATACCCGCCTCGAAGTTGTCCTCGCCGCGCACGATCGCCTCGTAGACCTTGGTACGGCCCGCGACGTCGTCCGACTTGACGGTGAGGATTTCCTGGAGCGTGTACGCCGCCCCGTAGGCCTCGAGTGCCCAGACCTCCATCTCGCCGAACCGCTGTCCGCCGAACTGCGCCTTGCCGCCCAGCGGCTGCTGGGTGACGAGGCTGTAGGGACCGATCGAACGCGCGTGGATCTTGTCGTCGACGAGGTGGTGGAGCTTGAGCATGTAGATGTAGCCCACGGTCACCGGGCGCTCGAAGCGCTCGCCCGTGCGTCCGTCGGTCAGCCACACCTGACCCGTGCGGGCGAGGCCCGCCTGCTCCAGCATCGCGTTGATGTCGTCCTCGCGCGCGCCGTCGAACACCGGGGTGGCGATCGGCACGCCGCGGCGCAGGTTGGCGCCGAGATCGACGATCTCCGGATCGGTGAGCTCGCGCCCGCCTTCCATCAGCTCGTCCTTGCGGTAGATCTTCTCGAGCTTCTTGCGCAGCTCGCCGACCTTGCCCGACTTGCGGACCTTGTCGACGATCTCGCCGATCTCGCGGCCGATCGTCGCCGACGCCCAGCCGAGATGGGTCTCGAGGATCTGGCCGACGTTCATGCGGCTGGGCACGCCCAGCGGATTGAGCACGATGTCGACCGGCTGGCCGTCTTCCAGATAGGGCATGTCTTCGGCCGGCATGATGCGGCTGATGACGCCCTTGTTGCCGTGACGGCCGGCCATCTTGTCGCCCGGCTGCAGCTTGCGCTTCACCGCGACAAACACCTTGACCATCTTCATGACGCCCGGGGGCAGCTCGTCGCCGCGCTGCAGCTTCTCGACCTTATCCTCGAAGCGCTTCTCCAGCGCCTTGACGGACTCGTCGAACTGCTTCTTCAGCGCCTCGACATCCTGCATCACCTTGTCGTTCTTGACGACGACCTGGCGCCACTGGCCGGGGGTGAACTCGCCCCACAGCGCTTCGTCGATCGTGGCACCGGGCTTGGCGCCCTTGAGACCGCCGGCGACCACCTGATCGATCAGGCGCTCCTTGAGACGCTGGGACATCGAACGCTCGAGGATCGCGCGCTCGTCGTCGCGGTCCTTGGCGAGACGCTCGATTTCCATGCGCTCGATCTGGAGCGCGCGCTCGTCCTTGTCGACGCCGCGGCGCGAGAACACCCGCACCTCGACGACCGTGCCGGCGACGCCCGGGGGCAGGCGCAGGCTGGTGTCGCGCACGTCCGAGGCCTTCTCGCCGAAGATCGCGCGCAGCAGCTTCTCTTCCGGCGTCATCGGGCTTTCGCCCTTCGGCGTGACCTTGCCGACCAGGATGTCACCCGGCTTCACTTCGGCGCCGATATAGGTGATGCCGGCCTCGTCGAGGTTCTTGAGCGCTTCCTCGCCGACGTTCGGGATGTCGCGCGTGATTTCTTCCTGGCCCAGCTTCGTGTCGCGGGCCATCACCTCGAACTCCTCGATGTGGATCGAGGTGAACACGTCGTCGGAGACGATGCGCTCGGAGATGAGGATCGAGTCCTCGAAGTTGTAGCCGTTCCACGGCATGAACGCGACGAGCACGTTGCGCCCGAGCGCCAGTTCGCCGAGCTCGGTCGACGGGCCGTCGGCGATGATCTCGCCGGCGCGCACCGTATCGCCCTTGCTGACGAGCGGACGCTGCGTGATGCAGGTGTTCTGGTTCGAGCGCTGGAACTTGAGCAGGCGGTAGATGTCGACGCCCGACGCGGCGGCCGAGGTTTCCTCGGTGGCGCGCACGACGATGCGGGTGGCGTCGACCTGGTCGACGATGCCCGCACGCTTGGCGGCGATCGCCGCGCCTGAGTCGCGCGCGACGATGCCTTCCATGCCCGTGCCGACGATCGGCGCTTCCGCGCGGATCAGCGGAACGGCCTGGCGCTGCATGTTCGAGCCCATCAGCGCGCGGTTGGCGTCGTCGTTCTCGAGGAACGGGATCAGCGCCGCCGCGACCGACACGAGCTGCTTGGGGCTCACGTCCATCAGGTCGACCTGGTCGGGCTTGACGAGAAACAGGTCGCCCGCCTTGCGGCAGTTGATCAGTTCGGCCGTCAGGCGGCCCTTCGCGTCGACTTCGGTGTTCGCCTGGGCGACGTAGTAGCGCCCTTCTTCCATGGCCGAGAGATAGATCGTCTCGTCGGTGACCTTGCCGTCCTTGACCTTGCGGTACGGGCTTTCGATGAAGCCGTACTGGTTCACGCGCGCGTAGGTGGCGAGCGAGTTGATCAGGCCGATGTTCGGGCCTTCCGGCGTTTCGATGGGGCAGATGCGGCCGTAGTGCGTCGGGTGGACGTCGCGCACTTCGAAGCCCGCACGCTCGCGCGTGAGACCGCCCGGCCCGAGGGCCGAGAGGCGGCGCTTGTGCGTGATCTCAGACAGCGGGTTCGTCTGGTCCATGAACTGCGAGAGCTGCGAGGAACCGAAGAACTCGCGCACCGCCGCCGCCGCCGGCTTGGCGTTGATCAGGTCGTGCGGCATGACCGAGTCGATCTCGACGGTGGACATGCGCTCGCGGATCGCGCGCTCCATGCGCAGCAGGCCGACGCGGTACTGGTTCTCCATCAGCTCGCCGACCGAGCGCACCCGGCGGTTGCCGAGATGGTCGATGTCGTCGATCTCGCCGCGGCCATCCTTCAGTTCCGTCAGCGTCTTGACGATCGAAAGGATGTCGGCCTTGCGCAGGATGCGCACGGTGTCCGGGCAGTCGAGCTGCAGGCGCGCGTTCATCTTCACGCGGCCGACGGCCGAAAGGTCGTAGCGCTCGGAGTCGAAGAACAGGCCCTTGTAGAGCGCTTCGGCCGTTTCCAGCGTCGGCGGCTCGCCCGGGCGCATCACGCGGTACATCTCGATCAGCGCTTCTTCGCGGCTGCCGTTCTTGTCCGCCTTCAGCGTGTTTCGGATATAGGGGCCGAAATTGATGTGGTCGATATAGAGGGTCGGGATCTCCTTGACGCCGGCCTCCTCGAGCATCTTCAGGCTCTGCAGGGTCAGCTCGTCGCCGGCCTCGACGTAGATCTCGCCCGTCGCTTCGTTGATGATGTCGACCGCGACGTAGCGGCTCTTGATGTCGTCGACCGTGGCGAGGACGTCCTTGACGCCCTCTTCCTTGAGCTTCTTGGCCAGACGCGGGGACACCTTGGTGTCCTTTTCGGCCAGCACCTTGCCGGTCTTGGCGTCGAGCAGGTCGGAGACGAGCTTGATGCCGCGCATGCGCTCGGCGTCGAAGGCCGTCTGCCAGCCCTGCTTGCCCTTCTTGTAGACGACGGTGCCGTAGAACTGGGCGAGGATCTCCTCGGCCGACATGCCGATGGATTCGCCGAGCTCGAGATCCTTGCCGACGGCCTGGCGGTCTTCGCGCAGCTTCTCCGAGTTCAGGCTGTCGAGCGCCATAAGGAACGTGGTGACCGGCAGCTTGCGGCGGCGGTCGATGCGGACATAAACGAGATCCTTGGCGTCGAACTCGAAGTCGAGCCACGAGCCGCGATAGGGGATCACGCGCGCCGCGAACAGGTACTTGCCCGACGCGTGCGTCTTGCCCTTGTCGTGGTCGAAGAAGACGCCGGGCGAACGGTGCATCTGCGAGACGATGACGCGCTCAGTGCCGTTGATGATGAAGGTACCCTTGTCCGTCATGAGCGGCATGTCGCCCATGTAGACGTCCTGCTCCTTGATGTCGCGGATCGAACGCGAACCGGTGTCCTCGTCGACGTCCCACACGACCAGGCGCAGCGTGACCTTCAGCGGGGCGGCGAAGGTCATGCCGCGCTGCTGGCATTCCTCGACGTCGTACTTCGGCTCTTCGAGCTCGTAGCGGACGAACTCGAGCTGCGCGCGCTCGGAGAAGTCCTTGATCGGGAAGACCGTGCGGAAGACCTCCTGCAGGCCCACGTTCTTGCGTTCGGACGGTGTCACGTCCATCTGCAGGAACGAGGCGTAGGAGCTCATCTGCACCTCGATGAGGTTCGGCATCGGAGCGACCTCGGGGATACGCCCGAACGTCTTGCGAATGCGCTTGCGACCCATCACCGTCTGCAACATCTCGACCTCATCCGTCCGCTTAGGGACCAGGTGCCGCCGCGACCGGCGGCACCCCAAAAATCCGTTGCGGGCCTATTCGGGGAACCCGCACCCGACCGGACGCCGGTCCCGCCGCGCATCGCGCGACGGGACCGTGCCCGGATTCCGTCTTACTTGACTTCGACCTTGGCGCCCTGCTCTTCGAGCGACTTCTTGATCTTGGCGGCGTCGTCCTTGTTGACGCCTTCCTTGACCACCTTCGGCGCGCCTTCGACGAGGTCCTTGGCTTCCTTGAGGCCCAGGCCCGTGATTTCGCGCACGACCTTGATCACGTTGATCTTCTTGTCGCCGGCGTTGGCCAGCGTCACCGTGAACTCGGTCTGCTCGGCGGCAGCTGCCGCACCGGCAGCGGCTGCACCGCCGCCAGCGGCGGCAACGGCAACCGGAGCGGCGGCGGAAACGCCCCACTTCTCTTCGAGCATCTTGGTCAGCTCAGCGGCCTCGAGGACCGTGAGGGTCGACAGTTCGTCGACCAGCTTAGCGAGATCGGCCATTTGAATGTTCTCCTGTTTGGACTTGGATCTTCGGGTTGGGTTGGATCGGCTTCAGGCCGCGTCCTGCTTCTTCGCGTAGGCACCGATAACGCGGGCCACCTGTGCCGCGGGGGCACCGATGACGGTCGCGATGCGGGTTGCCGGCGCGCTGAGGAGGCCGAGGAACTTGGCCCGCATCTCCGGAAGGGAGGGCAGGGTCGCAAGCGCCTTGACCGCAGCCACGTCGAGCACGCGCTCGCCGAGGCCGCCGGCGACGATGGTCAGCTTCTCGTTCTTCGCCGCGAACTCGACCGCGATCTTCGCCGCCGCCACGGGATCCGTGGAGTAGGCGATCGCGGTCGGGCCCGTCAGCGACGTCCCGAGATGCTGGAACTTCGTCCCGTCCAGTGCACGACGCGTGAGCCGGTTCTTCGCGACTTTGAAGCTGGCCCCGGCTGCGCGCATCTTGCGACGCAGATCGGTCACTTCCGCGACAGTCAAGCCCGCCTGCCGGGTCACGATGACCACGGTCGCGTCCTTGAGCTTGCCGTGAAGCGATTCGACCAGTTCCTTCTTTTGCGAACGGTCCACGATCGTCTCCTGGTTTGCCCCGTCGGCGACATGCCGGCGGGACCGTTTCACACGAGCCTCGTGCCACCCACCGATCCCCGGAAGGGGATCGCCGGAACGGCCGAGACCCGGCTCGACCTGTCCCAGAAGTCCAAGTCGGACGCCGCCGGGGGAGACCCGGATGCGCCGATTTGCCACCTCTGTCTATGCAGGCCGCTCCCCCGGAGGGGACCGTTTATGCCGTCGGGCCGGAAAGGCCCTCGGGCACCTGCAGTCTCGGACAGGAGCGGATGGCTTCATGCCCCGAAGGGCCTTCGTCCATCCGCCTGTTCCCCGTCATGCCTGCCTTACGCAGGCGCGACGGAATTCGTATCGCCCGACCGGCCGCTTACGCGGCCTGCTGCGCGACGGCCATGCCGCCGAACGCCGCGATGTCGAGCTTGAAGCCGGGTCCCATCGTCGAGGAGACCGTGGCCTTCTTGATGTAGTTGCCCTTCACGCCCGACGGACGCGCGCGCACGATGGCGTCGAGGAACGCCTTCAGGTTCTGCGCGAGCTTGGCTTCGTCGAAGCTGGCCTTGCCGATGCCGGCGTTGATGTTGCCCGTCTTGTCGGCGCGGAACTCGACCTGGCCGCCCTTGGCGTCCTTGACGGCCTGGCCGACGTTCGGCGTGACCGTGCCGAGCTTGGGGTTCGGCATCAGGCCGCGCGGGCCCAGCACCTTGCCGAGCTTGCCGACGACGGCCATCATGTCCGGTGCGGCGATGACGCGATCGAAGTTGATCTCGCCCGCCAGCACCTTCTCGGCGAGGTCGTCGCCGCCGACGAGATCGGCGCCCGCGGCCTGCGCCTCGGCGACCTTGGCGCCCTTGGCGAACACCGCCACGCGCACGGTCTTGCCCGTGCCGTTCGGCAGCGCGACCATGCCGCGGACCTGCTGGTCCGCCTGGCGCGGATCGATGTTGAGGTTCAGCGAGACCTCGACGGTCTCGTCGAACTTCGCGGTCGCGCGCGTCTTGACCGACTTCACGGCATCGTCGATCGTGTAGACCTTCTCGATGTCGAGGCCCTCATAGGCCTTCTTGATGCGCTTTCCCATGCGAGCCATGATCAGCCCTCCACCACGTCGAGACCCATCGAGCGTGCCGAGCCGGCGATCATCATCATCGCGGCCTCGACGTCGTTCGCGTTCAGGTCGACCATCTTCTTCTCGGCGATCTCGCGCACCTGCGCCTTCGTCACCTTGCCTGCCTTGGCGAGACCCGGCGTCTTGGAGCCGGATTCGATCTTGGCGGCCTGCTTGAGGAAGTACGACACCGGCGGCGTCTTCATGATGAACGTGAACGTGCGGTCGCCGTAGGCCGTGATCACGACCGGGATCGGGATGCCCGCCTCGATCTTCTGGGTCTGCGCGTTGAACTGCTTGCAGAACTCCATGATGTTCAGGCCGCGCTGGCCCAAAGCGGGACCGATCGGCGGCGAGGGATTCGCCTTTCCGGCCGGCACCTGCAGTTTGATGTACCCGACGATCTTCTTTGCCATCTCACCACTCCTTTGGGCTCCCGGACTGTCCGATAGCGAGGACCACGCCGGTTAGCGCCCGTTGCGAACCTGTAAACTCAGACCTTCTCGACCTGCCCGTACTCGAGCTCGACCGGCGTGGGCCGGCCGAAGATCGACACCGAAACCTTCAGGCGCGACTTCTCCTCGTCGATTTCCTCGACCAGGCCGTTGAACGACTGGAACGGCCCGTCGGTCACGCGCACCTGCTCGCCGATCTCGTAGGTGACGGCGGGCTTCGGCTTCTCGATGCCCTCCTTCATCTGGCGCAGCAGGCGGTCGGCCTCGGCGTCCGAGATCGGCTGCGGCTTGCCGCCCGATCCCAGGAAACCGGTGACCTTCGGCGTGTTCTTCACGAGGTGCCAGGTCTCGTCCGTCAGGTCCATGCGGGCAAGGACGTAGCCCGGGAAGAACTTGCGTTCCGACGAGACCTTCTTGTTGCCCTTGCGCACCTCGACGACGCTGTCGACCGGCACCATCACTTCCTCGACCAGCGGATCGAGGCCCTTCTGCACGGCCTGCTCCTTGATCGAGGAGGCGACCTTCTTCTCGAAGCCCGAATAGACGTGCAGCACGTACCAACGCATCGCCATGGCGATCAGCCTCCCAGGCCCAGAATGAGGCGCATTCCCCACGCGATCGCCGCGTCGGCCACGAAGAAAAAGATCGCCGCGAGCACCGACATCACGAACACCATCGCGGTCGTGACGAGCGTCTCCTTGCGGGACGGCCACGAGACCTTGTGGGCCTCCTGGCGGACCTGCCGGGCGAATTCCCCGGGGCTGGTCTTTGGCGTTGCGGGCGGCGTCATGCCGTCGTTCCTATCCGTCGTACTTCGTTTCGACTGTTACCTGGCAGGAGTGGAGGGGCTCGAACCCCCAGCCCCCGGTTTTGGAGACCGGTGCTCTACCAATTGAGCTACACTCCTAAAGGCTTCCCCTTACTCGACGATCGACGCGACGACGCCCGCACCGACGGTGCGGCCGCCCTCGCGGATGGCGAAGCGCAGGCCCTCGTCCATCGCGATGGGGGCGATCAGCGTCACCTCCATCGAGACGTTGTCGC
>JBIKWI010000208.1:0-5501 GCA_044356395.1 Tagaea sp.
ATCGCCGCCAACGAGCATTCGGCGCTCGGCGACACCTCGACGCTCGCCGATCCGGCGGTCGTCGACGATCTGGTCGTCAACCGGATGAACAAGGGCTGACGGCGGCGGGCTTTCAGACCAGCGCCCGCGTCCCTATATTCGACCTATGATCGGTCGAATCTTCGCCGGCTTCGCGTGGGCCGGGTTCCTGTTCTGGACGTTGATCTGCCTCGGCTTCTGGGGGGCGGTGTCGCTTGGCGGCGACCTGCTTGGCTGGATCGCCGGGGCGGTCCTCGACCCGGCGGCCGGCGGCATCGCCGCGACGGTCTTGCGGTTTCTCGAAGCCTTCGGAACCGCCCTGATCGCCTGGATCTGGCTTGCCGGCACGGTGCTGATCGCGGTCGCGGGACTGGTCCTGCGCCGCGCCGCGGCCAATGCGACGGTCGTCCGCATGTCGACGATGCACACCGCGCACTGGCGGGCGCCGGAAATGAAGGACGTCACGCCGCCGGCCGGGCAGATGCCCGACGACGACATCCGTCGGCTGCCGCCGCGCTAGCCCGTTCCGAACGACTGGACCAGCGATCCGCTGATCAGGTACCAGCCGTCGACCAGCACGAAGAAGATGAGCTTGAACGGCAGCGCCACGATCGCGGGCGGCATCATCATCATGCCCATCGACATGAGTACCGCCGCCACGACCATGTCGATGATGACGAACGGGATGAAGAGCAGGAAGCCGATCTCGAAGGCGCGGCGCAGCTCCGAGATCATGAAGGCGGGAATCAGCACGCGGAAGGGCGTCGCCTCGGGCGTTTCGGGTGCCGCGATCTTGGCGATGTCGATGAACAGGCCGAGATCCTGCTCGCGCGTGTGGGCGATCATGAAATCGTGGAAGGGCTTGGCCGACCGCTCGATCGCCTGGACTTCCGTGATGCGTCCGTCGATCAGCGGCGAGATGCCGTCGCGCCACGCGACCTCGCCGACCGGCGCCATGATGAAGAACGTCAGGAACAGCGCCAGCGAGGTCAGCACCGCGTTGGGCGGCGCCTGCTGGGTGCCCAGTGCGGTGCGCAGCAGCGACAGCACGACGACGATGCGCACGAAGCTGGTCACCATCATCAGGATCGACGGCGCGAGCGTCAGCACCGTCATCAGCAGCAGGAGCTGGACGATCCGGCCCGTGGTGGAACTGCCGTCGCCCAGATCGAGGTTGAAGCTCTGCGCCAGCGCCGGCAGCGGTGCCAGCACCATCACGAAGAAGATCGCGGCCCTGAGCATGCGCATCAGGCCGGCTCCGACGCCGGACGCGACGGCTCGACGCGTTCGACATGCGTCGTGCCGTGCGGCCCGACGACGAGCAGATGCTCGGTCTCGTCGCGGCGCACCAGCATCGCGCGCGTCTTGGGGTCGAGGGCGAGCGTCTCGACGATCTGGAGACGCCTGCGCTTGCTCGCCGAGACCGCCACGCCGCCCGGCATCCAGCGGCGCGCCAGCCACGCGATCGCGGCGATCAGCGCCACGACGAAGGCAAGAGCTGCCGCGAAGCGCAGCAGGCTTTCGGGTTCCATCATCATCGCGGATAGCCCGTGTGGCCGTGCGGAAGGCGGGCGGCCGGACCGGCAATCCGGGCGGAGACGGCAAGCGTGCCGCGCAGCCGTTCGAGGGCCTGATGCACGCCGTCGAGCGCGCTTGCGCACGCGATCCCTTCGGCGCGCGGAAGCTCGGTCGTGGAAAGGCAAAGATCGCGCACGCGTCCGTCCAGCCCGTCGAGCGCCACGTCCTGTCCGCGATGGAGGGCCGCGCGCGCGTCGTCGATCTCGCGCGTCACGTCGACGATGGCCTGCAGGACTTCGACCGCCCTCATGGTGCGGCCTCCGGGGCGGCCTTGCCGGCGGCAAGCCGGCCCTGCTTGCGGTAGATGTACGAGAGGATCTCGGCGACCGCCTGGAAGGCTTCGACCGGAATCGGGCTGTCGACGTCGACCGCACCCAGCAGCATCACCAGATCGCGGTCCTCGCGCACCGTCACGCCGTGCGCGCGGGCGATCTCGACGATCTTGTCGGCAAGCAGCCCCTCGCCCTTCGCCGTGACGCGCGGTGCCGGATCGCTGTCGCGCGCGTACTCGAGGGCGACCGCCCGCTTCATGTTCGGATCGAGCGGGACGCGCGGCGGGCGGGGAGGACGACGGGCCAAGGGAAACGGCTTTCGGCAGGTTCGCGGAAGGACTGACCGTCACAGGACTACTCCAAACCAGCTAAAACTTTCTTAAAAGTGTTTTTTGTTTGTAGTTTCCGGCAATTAGCCCCGAAATCAGTTTCGACTCGAGACTCCGATTCGCCAAACAAGATATTGAATCCCAGCGCTAATTAAATGCTTTTCAAATTCTCTAAAATTATAGATAATTTACCGATTATTAACCTTTCGGCCACTAGAGTAAGGTCATGGACATTACGCGTCTGCCCCTCTTCGGGATGATCGCACGCCGGATGGATTGGCTCAGCCACCGCCAGACGGTGCTGTCGCACAACGTCTCGAACGCGGATACGCCGAACTTCCAGCCGCGCGACCTCAAGGCAATCGATTTCCGCGCCGAGATGCGCAAGCAGACCTCGCGCCTGACCGCGGCGACGACGGCAACGCAGCACCTGACCA
This sequence comes from Tagaea sp., assembly GCA_044356395.1. Lineage (GTDB taxonomy): Bacteria > Pseudomonadota > Alphaproteobacteria > CACIAM-22H2 > CACIAM-22H2 > Tagaea. The sequence continues at coordinate 2,635 of JBIKWI010000208.1, forward strand.
GCCGCGAGATCGCCGGCCCGAACCGCGAAGACAAGCCGCGTCCGAGCGAGACGACGCTGTCGGGCAACTCGGTCCAGCTCGACACCGAACTCATGAAGGTCGCCGACACGGCGATGGACTACCAGATGACGACCAACATCTATCGCCGGCAGCTCGCCATGCTGCGTTCGGCGATCGGCCGCAACTCGTAGACGGGGAAGAGCGATGGACCTCCAGAAATCGATGCGCGTCTCGGCAGCCGGCATGGCCGCCCAGTCGACCCGCATGCGCGTGATCGCCGAGAACATCGCGAACGCCGACTCGCTGGGCGAGACGCCGGGTGCCGATCCCTACCGGCGCAAGACGATCAGCTTCCGCAACGTCCTCGACCGCCAGCTCGGCACGCAGACGGTGCGTACCTCCGGCATCGGCACCGACAAGACCGCCTTCGCACGCCGCTACGAGCCCTCGCATCCGGCGGCCGACGCCGAGGGCTACGTGCTCGCCCCGAACGTCAACAACCTGATCGAGGCGATGGATATGCGCCAGGCGCAGCGTTCCTACGAAGCCAACATCAACGTCATCGAGACGTCGAAGAGCATGATCTCCCGCACGATCGACATCCTGCGCGGCTGATCGCCGCCGAAGGGACACCTGAATGGCAATCACCTCGCCCTCGCTCGCCGCCGCCGCCTATCAGGGTGCGGCACGCGTTGCACGATCCGGCCCCGCCGGCGGCACCGACGAGTCCGCACCAGGCAACGCAGATTTCGGCTCGATCCTCGCCCAGGCCGCCCAGAACACGATGCAGTCGCTGAAGGCGGGCGAACAGGCCAGCCTTCGCGCCCTTGCAGGCAAGGCGGACGTGGGCCAGGTCGTGCAGGCGGTATCGGCCGCCGAGGTCACGCTGCAGGCGACCATTGCCGTGCGCGACCGCGTCGTCCAGGCCTACCAGGAAATCATCCGCATGCCGATCTGACGGCGGCGTCGGAACGGCCTAGCCAAGCGGGAACGCCCATGAACGCCACCGACGTGCTGGAAGTGTCGCGTGAGGCGATCTGGGTCATGCTCAAGATCTCGGCGCCCCTGATGCTCGTGGCGCTCGTCGTGGGCCTCGTCATCAGCCTGATCCAGGCGCTGACGCAGATCCAGGAACAGACCCTCACGTTCGTGCCGAAGATCCTCGTGCTGTTCGCGGTCTTCGTGCTGACGATCCCCTTCATGTCCACGACGCTGATCGAATTCACGCGCGAGCTGATGGCCAAGGCCGTCGGCATCGGGATCGGCGGCACCTCGTGAACCTGATCGTCGGCGAACTGACGCGCGCGCTGCCCGCCGAGATCTTCGTCTATTTCGCCGTCTTCGTGCGGATCAGCGCGGCGATGCTCGGCATGCCGGGCCTGGGCGAGCTCGCGATCCCGGCGCGCATCCGGCTCGGCCTGGCGCTGGCGCTGTGCGTCGTGCTCACCCCGCTCGTCGGCCCGGCGATCCCGCCGCTTCCCGAATCGGTGCTGTCGATGACCGGCATCCTGCTGGGCGAAACGCTGGTGGGCGCCTTCATCGGGCTTGCCGGCCGCTTCGCCATCTCCGCACTCGTCGTCGCCGGCGCCATCATCGCGCAGCAGACCGGGCTCGCGGCGGCGACCCTCTTCGATCCCGGCTTCGGCCAGCAGGGTGCGGCGATCTCCGCTTGGCTCGTGGCGATCGCCATCGCGTTCCTGTTCGTGACCGACATGCACCACCTGCTGCTGCACGCGATCGCGGATTCCTACCGGCTGTTCCCGCCCGGCCAGCTTCCGCCGCTGGGCGACTTCGCAAAGGCGCTGACGACGTGGACCGCGCACAGCTTCGCGCTGGGCGTGCAGATTTCCGCGCCGTTCCTCGTCTTCGGCCTGGTCATCAACCTAGCCATGGGACTGATCGCGCGCCTCCAGCCCGCCATCCAGGTGTTCTTCATCGCCCAGCCCGCCCAGATCGCCATCGGCATGGCTGCACTCGCCCTGACGACGGCGGCGGCCATGCGCGCCTTCGAGCGCGGCTTCATGGACAAGCTCGAACCCCTCCTCCTCGCGCCCTGAAGGACCAGCGATGGCCGAAGAAGCACAGGACGAGGCATCCAAAACAGAAGAGCCGACCGGCAAAAGGCTGGACGACGCGCGCGAGAAGGGCCAGGTCGCGGCCACGCGCGAGCTCAATCACTGGATGATGTTCATGGGCGCCACGCTCGGCTTCACGTTTCTCGGCACCTACATGTGGCGCGGACTGACCGGCGCCATGGTGCCCTTCTTCGAGCGACCGCACGAGTTCACGTTCGAGGGCGGCGGCCTCCAGCAGATCATCGCGTTCGCGCTGGTGTCGCCGCTCAAGGCGATCCTGCCGCTCTTCGCGGTGCTGATGGTCGCGGCCGTCGCCGCCCAGGTCCTGCAGAACGGCTTCCTCGTCTCGGCCGAGCCGCTGATCCCGAAATTCAGCAAGATCTCGCCGACGAGCGGGTTCAAGCGGCTGTTCTCCTTCAACTCGGTCTTCGAGTTCCTGAAGGGCCTGATCAAGATCACGATCGTCGGCACGGTCTGCTGGTACACGCTGAAGGGCGAAGCCGACGATCTTGCCCGGTTCGTCGAACTCGGCCTGCCGGATATCGGCCGCGTGATGCTCACGCTGGCCATGAAAGTGATGGTCGCCGTCATCTCGGTGATGACGCTGATCGCCGGGCTCGACTATCTCTACCAGCGCTTCCAGCATTTCAAGCGCCTGCGCATGTCCAAGCAGGAGATCAAGGACGAGTACAAGCAGTCGGAAGGCGACCCGGTGGTCAAGGGACGCATCAAGCAGCTGCGCATGGAGCGCGCGCGCCGGCGCATGATGACGGCGATCCCCAAGGCGACCGT
>JBIKWI010000209.1:0-5494 GCA_044356395.1 Tagaea sp.
GGTGCTGGCCGATGAAGCCGCGTTCGCGCCGGGCGCCCGGCATTTTCGCGATCGTGCTGGCGATGGCTTTCGTCAACCAGCTCTTCTCGTCGGGCGATTTCGTCGAACAGCGGCTCCAGCTCCTGCCGTCGGCAGTGTCGCTCGAACTCGTCCTGCTGCTGGTCCTGTTCGCCGTCGTCGCGCGCGAGCCCCGGCCCCCGGCACTCGCCCTGTGGATCGGCGCGATCGTCGGCCTGGCGGTTTTCGTCCTGCGTGCGCTCGGCATCGCGATTCCGTGGTTTTTCGGCCGCGATCTCAATGTGTCAGTCGATTCCCGTTTCGTACCGGTGTTCGCAAAGCTCCTCTACGAGGCGACACCGCCGTTCGAATTCGGCCTGCTGGTCGTCGGCCTGGCGCTTGCCCTTCTGCTGGCGCTGGGCGCCGTGCGTGCGGCGCTGGGTACGCTCTGGCGGGCGATGGCTTTGCGCGGCTGGGCGGGGCTGGCGCTGGGTGTTGCCGCCCTTGCCGCCGGCTGGTGGGCGATGCCGAAGGCACCGTCCACGCCCGATCCGCGCCCGCCCGTTTCCGTCGATGCGGGCAGGGCCATTGTCGCGGCGGCCGGTTCGATCCTCCGGGCCGAGGGGCTGCGCGGCGAGCATCGCGCGCGGATCGATGCCGCACAGGCAACCCTGCCGGCGCGCAGCGATTTCGCTCCGCTGGCCGGACACAGCGTCGTGCTGATCTTCGTCGAATCCTACGGGGCGGTGACCGCAAGGGATGCGTCGTTTGCCGCCGTGCTCGATCCGCTGCGTGCGCGGCTCGACGCCCGTCTGGAAGCAGCCGGATTCGCGCGCGCCACCGGCCTGCTGCGTTCGCCGATCACCGGTGGCGGATCGTGGATGGCGCACGGAACGATGCTGGCGGGCGTCCGTCTTGCGGCACAGGACGCCTACGAGGTCATGCTCGTTTCCGGCGTGCGCACGCTTGCCCACCGCTTTGCCGAGGCGGGCTACCGTACGCTCGCGCTGATGCCGCGCATCGACCAGCCGTGGCCCGAGGGCAGGCTTCTGGGCTTCGAGACGATCCGCATCCAGCCCGGTCTCGAGTATCGCGGCCCCCGGTTCGCATGGGAGTCGCTGCCCGACCAGTGGGTCCTCGACCGGTTCGCGCGCACCGACCTGAAGCCCGCTCCGCTCTTCGCCAAGATCGTGCTCGCTTCCAGCCACACGCCGTTCGAGCGCATTCCGGCTTTCGTCGAGGACTGGTCGAAGCTTGCCTCGGGCGGCGCCTATGACGGCCTGCCGGTGAAGGAGTTCCCGGTCCGGCGCGGGCAGGTGTTCGAACAGGACGAAGCCTATGTGGCGGCCGTCGCCTATTCGCTCGAATCCGCCATCCGCTTCGCGACCGACCGCACCGACGACGACACGCTTTTCATCGTGCTGGGCGACCACCAGCCACCGTTGACGACGGCGCGGCGGACCGGCGATTTCTCGGTTCCGATCCATGTGTTCTCGCGCGCATCCGGACTGGTCGCGCCGTTCATGCGGCGCGGCTATGCGCCGGGCCTGCAGCCGCCGCCCGGCATCGCCGCACGCGGCATGGAGGACTTCCTGAAGGACTTCCTCGCGGATTTCGGCGGCGTTCCATGAACCGGGCCACCGTCCATTCGCAGACGACGCTGGTCAGCGGCGCGCTCCTCGTGACGGCCCAGTCGGTCCTGAACATCGACATGGCGGGATCGGTCGTCGCTTTCGTGGCGTTCCTGCTCCTTTGGCTGGCCGTCCGCTTCGGTCTCGCCGACCATCCGCATGGCCGTTTCGGTGCCGCGAACGCGCTGACCTACGCCCGCGCGACGTTCGTTTGCCTGCTTGCCGGCATCGCCTGCGGTCAGGCACCGGACGCGCAAGGTCGTTGGATACTGGTCGGGGCGGGTGCCGTGGCACTGGCGCTCGACGGCGTCGACGGGCTGCTTGCGCGCCGTCAGGGTCTTGCCTCGCGTTTCGGGGCCCGGTTCGACATGGAAACGGACGCCGCCTTCATGCTCGTCCTGTCGATACTTGCCGCGCGCCTCGGCGAAGCGGGACCATGGGTTCTGGCGCTCGGCTTGCCGCGCTATCTCTTCATCGCCGCCGGCTGGCGTTACCCCTATCTGGCCGCCGGACTTCCGCACAGCGAGCGGCGGCGGATCGTCTGCGTCGTGCAAGGGCTGGCCTTGCTGGCCGCACTTGCCCCGGTCGAAGGGGCAGGCTTCGTCGCCGCGGCGGGGCTTGTGGCACTGCTCGGGTCGTTCGCGGTCGACTGCCTCTGGCTCTGGCGAAATGCCGCAAGTCGCGAGCCAGCGCCCGTCGCCGGCCGCATCGCCGGGCTGCTGGGACTGGCGCGCTCGCTTGCCGTCTACTACGGCATTCCGGGCCGGGCGGCGCGGCTCGACCGGTTCTACGGCGCGTTCGTGCGCGAGGGTGGGCTTGCCTTCGATGTCGGCGCCCATGTCGGCAACCGGGTCGCGAGTTGGCGGCGGCTCGGCAGCCGCGTCGTAGCGATCGAACCCCAGCCGCGCTATGCGGACCTGTTGCGCCGGCTCTTCCTCGACGATCCGGCCGTGCGCGTGGAAGAGGTGCTGCTCGACGCGGCCGACGGGACCGTCGTTCTCCAACTGAGCGACCGCCATCCGACACTGGCGACGGCAAGTACGGACTTTATTCGCGACGTGCGCGACGCGCGTGCTTTCGACTCGGTCGCCTGGAACCGGTCGATCCGGGTCCCGGCGACGACGCTCGACGCGCTGATCGCGCGCGAAGGCCTGCCCGACTTCGTCAAGATCGACGTCGAGGGCGCCGAGGCGCGCGTGCTGGCCGGCCTCGGCCAGCCGGTTCCGGCATTGTCGTTCGAATACGTGCCGGCGGCGAAATCGGCGGCACTCGCCTGCATCGACCGGATCGCCGCGCTGGGCGACTACCGGTTCAACCGGTCGACCGGCGAACGACACCATCTGGAACTCGACGAATGGGTCGACGCGCGCACGATGCGCGCGTGGCTCGCCGCGCTTACGCCGGACGAAGCGTCGGGCGACGTCTATGCCGAATGGCAAGAACGTCGCGATGGCCCACGACCAGGCTGAGCCGCCCGCGCGCGATCTGCGACTGCCGCGCACGAAGCCACGCATCGACGTCCAGCGACGGTTCCTGCTCGCCGGCAGCCTGCGCGATGCCCTCGACGACGGCCTTCAGCACTGTGCTTTCCTGGATATTCCAGTCGCTGCGCTCGATCGTCACGCGATAACCGGCGCGTGCAGCGATCCGCGCGAACGCGAACGGCGCCTGAGAACCGAGTGCGGGCCCGAGCCCCTTCACCCGGCGCTGGTGACGCGCGAAGGCGCCGAGGACGGCATCGTCCAGCACATGGGGCATAGTGAATTCGTGGCGGCCGTCGACGGCCAGCTGCATCAGCAGCGGCCGTCCGCGCGCATGGCGCACGAGCCGCGCCAGCCACGCCGTACCGGCAAGATCGATCAGGGCCGTCGAGACATAGGCGTCCGCCTGCGGGATCCGGCCGCCGAGCGAACGGCGGCACTTGCGCGAAAGCGGGGCGAGAGACAGGAGCCTCGCATCGCCGTCGACCAGCGTCCAGAGCGTGCCCTTGGGCAGCAGCGGACCGAGCCACCCGGTCAACGCACCGCGGCCCGCGCCCAGATCGGCGACGTGGGCGCGAGGTTTCAGGGTGCCGGCGAACATGTCGGCGAGCTTCCGGCTGCGCGCGGCGGCATCCGCATCGGCGCGCAAGGCCAGCCAGTCGGCGGAAAAGCCGGTCACGGCACCAGTTCTCCGATGGCCGACCGGAACCGGGCTGCCTGCGTGCACCAGTCGGGGAAGCGGAGTGCCGCGGCGTTGCGGGCATATCGCCGCCCGGCAGGGCCGAGCAGCCGGCGCAGCGCGCGGGCGAGTGCCGCCGGATCGGCGGGCCGCACCAGCAGGCCGGCGCGCGGCGGGACGACGAGCGGCACGGCTCCGGCGCGCACGCCCGCCACGGGCAGCCCGTGGGCAAGCGCTTCGGCAAAGGCCATGCCGTAGCCTTCGTGGCGCGAGGCGAGCGCGAACACCGATGCCGCGCGGTAGTGGCGGACGAGGCCGGCCGTGTCGGCCTCGCCCGCCAGCCGGATGCGTCGGCCAAGGCCGAGGCTGCGGATGTCGGCACGCACGCCGGCTGCACAGACCGGGTCGCGCGTCGTCGAGCCGACGCACAGGCTTGTCCAGCCAAGGTCGCGCAGCCGGGCGAACGCGCGCAGCAGCGTCCTGTGGTCCTTGCGCGGCGTCAGCGTGGCGACCGTCAGGATCGTCGGCGGGCGCCGGCGCGTACCGGCGCCACGTGCGGAATCGGTACCCGGATCGATCGCGCGGATGCGGGACGCGTCGAGACCCATTTCGACAAGGTCCCGCACGGTCGCCTGGCTCGTCGCGACGATGCCGTCCAGCCGGCGCAGCATCGCGGCTTCGCTTGCGAGAATGGAGCGCGAATCGGCGGGCGCAAGCCCGGTTTCAAGTCCGAGCGGATGGTGGACGAGGGCCACGGTGCGGACGAGCGGCAGCAGGCCGGCGAAGGCGGGCAGGGCGAGGCCGTCGACGAGCAGTGTCTCGCCCGGCGTGCGCCGGGCAAGGCAGGCGCGCGCGGCGACCCTTGCGACATCGTCTGCATCGGGATAGCGGCCGGCAAGCTCTTCCAGCGCCACGTCGTGGCCGGCTGCCCGCCATTCGCCGAGCATGCGCGCGGCGTAGCGGTAGCCGCCGGTCGCCTGATCGATGCGCCCGGGCACGACCAGGCGCAGCTTCACGGCAGGTCGGCCTCGTACGCGGCCCAGGCGACGGGCGACTCGCGCATGAGGACCTTCATGCTGGCATAGACGCCGGCGGTCGCGGGCCCGAGCGAGTCCGCGGCGACTTTGCCTTTCAGCAGTTCGAAGATCAGTCCGGCGAGGAACTCGGTCGTCGTGTTCGTGCCCTTGAGCGGCTCGACATCGTCGAGATTGCGGTAGTCGAGTTCGTCGAGGGCGTCGCGCAGCGTGCGGCGCATGAGCCCGATATCGACGATCAGCCCGTCGGCGTCGAGGCGCTTTCGGCGCAGTTCCCATTCGACCACGAACGTGGCGCCGTGGACGCGCTGGGCCGGTCCGAAGATCTCGCCCTTGAAGGAATGGGCGACCATGATGTGGTCCTGGACGGTAAGGCTGTACATTTTTCTATCCGTACGAAACGAGGGGAAGGGGCGAGGCGTCGGGTGCGGCGAGCAGACCTGCATAGCGCTGCGGCAGTTCGGCGAATGGGACCGGCGTGCCGAGATCGATGCGGCGAGCGGGATCTGCGAGCAGGCGGAGCGCAAGCGCCAGCCGTGCAGAATGGCTGCGCGTGGCGCGCCGCGCCGGACTTACCGAACCGACCTGCGAGGCCGAAAGCGTGAGACGACGCGAATGGAACGCGCCGCCAAGCGCGACCGGCACCTCGCGCGCACCGTACCAGGAAAGCTC
>JBIKWI010000210.1:0-5486 GCA_044356395.1 Tagaea sp.
CTTCGGCATGAAGTCGGCGCTCCCTTGATCGGGCGCGCCGGTCGGCCCAATTTATCCGGATGAGGCCCGCCACTCCGGGGCTTTTAATGTAGCGGACGGGCGGGAATCGCTCCCACCATGGGGGATGACCGGCCGGGCCGGCGACGAGGAAAGACACTCCATATGGAAAAGACACGCGGCACGCTCTACCCGGTTCTCCCGTTGCGCGACATCGTCGTCTTCCCGCACATGATCGTGCCGCTGTTCGTCGGCCGCGAGAAGTCGGTGCGCGCGCTCGAGGACGTGATGAAGGACGACAAGCAGATCCTGCTCGTCGCCCAGAAGAACGCCGCCCAGGACGACCCGCAGCAGTCCGACATCTACACTGTCGGCACGATCGGCACAGTCCTGCAGCTGCTGAAGCTTCCCGACGGCACGGTGAAGGTGCTCGTCGAAGGCGGTGCACGCGCGCGCGTGACCGGCTGGTCGGAGAACACGAATTTCTTCCAGGCCTACGCCGAGCCGATGCCGGACAAGGCCGGGACGGCGTCCGAGATGGAAGCGCTCGTGCGCACGGTCGTCGGGCAGTTCGAGCAGTACATCAAGCTCAACCGCAAGATCCCGCCCGAGGTGCTCGTCTCGGTCAACCAGATCGACGATCCGGGCAAGCTTGCCGACACCGTCGCCTCGCACCTGGCGCTCAAGATCCCCGAGAAGCAGGAACTGCTGGAACTGGAGACGGTCGCCCAGCGCCTGGAGAAGATCTACGCCTCGATGGAAGGCGAGATCGGCGTGCTGCAGGTCGAGAAGCGCATCCGCAACCGCGTGAAGCGCCAGATGGAGAAGACCCAGCGCGAGTACTATCTCAACGAACAGCTCAAGGCGATCCAGAAGGAACTCGGCGAGACCGACGAGGGCAAGGACGAGTCGTCCGAGATCGAGGAGCGCATCAAGAAGACGAAGCTCTCCAAGGAAGCGCGCGACAAGGTCTATGCCGAGCTCAAGAAGCTGAAGTCGATGAGCCCGATGTCGGCCGAAGCCACGGTCGTGCGCAACTACATGGACTGGATCCTGTCGATCCCCTGGAAGAAGCGCACGAAGATCAAGCGCGACGTCAAGAACGCCGGCAAGGTCCTCGATTCCGACCATTACGGCCTCGAGAAGGTCAAGGAGCGCATCCTCGAATACCTCGCGGTCCAGGAGCGCACGATCAAGCTGCGCGGTCCGATCCTGTGCCTCGTCGGCCCGCCGGGCGTGGGCAAGACCTCGCTCGGCAAGTCGATCGCCAAGGCGACGGGCCGCAACTTCGTGCGCATGTCGCTGGGCGGCGTGCGCGACGAGGCCGAGATCCGCGGCCACCGGCGCACCTATATCGGCTCGATGCCCGGCAAGATCATCCAGGGCATGAAGAAGGCGAAGGCGTCGAATCCGCTCTTCCTGCTCGACGAGATCGACAAGCTCGGCTCCGACTGGCGCGGCGATCCGACGTCGGCCCTGCTCGAGGTGCTCGACCCCGAGCAGAACTCGACCTTCGCCGACCACTATCTCGAGGTCGACTACGACCTGTCGGACGTGATGTTCGTGACGACGGCGAACACGCTGCGCATGCCGCAGCCGCTGCTCGACCGCATGGAGATCATCCGCCTCTCCGGCTACACCGAGGAGGAGAAGATCGAGATCGCGCGCGGCCATCTCATCCGCAAGCAGGAAGAGATGCACGGCCTGAAGAAGGGCGAGTGGTCGATCACGGACGAAGGCCTTCGCGACCTGATCCGCTACTACACGCGCGAAGCCGGCGTGCGCAATCTCGAGCGCGAGATCGCTGGGCTGGCGCGCAAGGCGGTCAAGGCGATCCTCGTCGAGGGCATCAAGAAGATCCAGGTCACGCCGAAGAATCTCGAGAAGTACGCCGGCGTGAAGAAGTTCCGTTGGGGCGAGGTCGAGCACGACGACATGGTCGGGCTGGTCAACGGCCTTGCGTGGACCGAGGTCGGCGGCGAGGTGCTGACGATCGAGGCGGTGCTGTCGTCCGGCAAGGGCAAGATGACGATCACCGGCAAGCTCGGCGACGTCATGCAGGAATCGGTGCAGGCCGCGCACGCCTACGTGCGCAGCCGTGCGGCGAGCCTCGGGATCAAGCCGCCGCTGTTCGACAAGCGCGACATCCATGTCCACGTGCCGGAGGGCGCGACCCCGAAGGACGGTCCGTCGGCCGGCGTGGGCATGATCACCGCCATCGTGTCGGTGCTGACCGGCATCCCGGTCCGCCGCGACGTGGCGATGACGGGCGAGATCACGCTGCGCGGCCGCGTCCTGCCGATCGGCGGCCTGAAGGAAAAGCTGCTTGCCGCCCTGCACGCGGGCATCAAGACGGTCCTGATCCCGAAGGACAACGAGAAGGATCTCGCCGAGATCCCGGAGAACGCGAAGAAGGCGCTGGAGATCGTGCCGGTCGGCACGGTCGACGAAGTGCTGGCGCGCGCGCTCACCCGGGTACCCGTCGCGATCGAATGGATCGAGCCGGAGATCGAGAACGTGCCGCCGAAAAAGTCGGGCGACGACGCGGCAGGCCTCGTCACCCACTGACGCAATTCGTCATTTCCGAACGTCCGGCGGCCGGAGCGCGAAACGCCCTCCGGCCGTCGTCGCATGTGCGGATTGTCAAGCCGCAATTCCTGTGGGTTTTTCGCGCCACGAGATTGACGACGGCGAATGACGCGCCTAGAACGGGTTTCGTTTTGCGGACGGCGGCTACCGCCGGTCGCATCGCTCGCATCCAACGACGGGAGCCAGACCGGCCCGTGAACAAGAACGATTTGGTCGCGGCCGTCGCCGCTCGGACGGATCTGTCGAAGGACCAGGCTGCCTCGGCGCTCGATGCCGCGCTCGAGACGATCGCGCGCCAGCTGCGCAAGGGCGAAGACGTAAAGCTGTTCGGCTTCGGCACGTTCTATGTCGCCATGCGCAAGGCCAGCGAAGGCCGCAACCCGCGCACCGGCGAGACGATCCGCCTGAAGGCGAGCCGCTGTCCCAAATTCAAGGCCGGCAAGTTCCTGCGCGACGGCCTCAAGTAACGGGCGGTTAGCTCAGCGGCAGAGCGTCTCGTTTACACCGAGAATGTCGGGGGTTCGATCCCCTCACCGCCCACCATCCTCCCATCCATCGCAGGGTACCGGCGCATGAAGGTCGACGGCAGGCACTATCGCACCATCTGGCCGGCGACAGGCGGCGGTGCCGTCGAGGTCATCGACCAGACGAAGCTGCCCCACCGGTTCGAGACCGTCCGTCTGGCGAAGCTTGAGGAAGCCGCGCGCGCGATCAAGACGATGGTCGTGCGCGGGGCCCCGCTCATCGGTGCGACGGCCGCCTACGGCATGGCGCTTGCCATGGACGGCGATTCGAGCGACGCCGGACTTGCCACGGCCTACGACACGCTCGTCGTCACGCGGCCGACCGCGATCAACCTCATGTGGGCGCTCGACCGCGTGCGCGCGAAGCTCGCGCCGCTTGCCCCGTCGTCGCGTGCGGCGGCCGCCTGGTCGCTCGCCGGCGAGATCTGCGACGAGGACGTGGCAATCTGCGAGGCGATCGGGCGCAACGGGCTGCCGCTGATCCGTCAGGCCTACGAGAAGCGGGGCGGGAAGGGGCCGGTCAACATCCTGACCCACTGCAATGCCGGCTGGCTCGCGACGGTCGACTGGGGGACCGCGATCGCACCCATCTACATGGCACACGATGCGGGCATCCCCGTCCATGTGTGGGTCGACGAGACCCGGCCGCGCAACCAGGGAGCCTCGCTGACGGCCTGGGAACTCGGCCGGCACGGCGTGCCGCACCACATCGTCGTCGACAACGCCGGCGGCCATCTGATGCAGCACGGCCTCGTCGACCTGTGCATCGTCGGGACCGACCGCGTCACCGCGCAGGGCGACGTGTGCAACAAGATCGGTACGTACCTGAAGGCACTGGCCGCGCGCGACAACGGCGTGCCGTTCTACGTGGCGCTGCCCAGCCCGACGATCGACTGGACCGTCGTGGACGGCGTGAAGGAAATCCCGATCGAGGAGCGTGGGCCCGCCGAAGTCACCCGGATGAGCGGCCGCCTCGCCGACGGCAGCGTCGTCGAGGTCGATATCGCCGCCCCCGGCAGCCCGGCGCGCAACGACGCCTTCGACGTGACGCCCGCGCGCCTGGTGACGGCATTGGTGACCGAGCGGGGCGTGTGCGATGCCACGCCGGCTGGCCTGCGCGGGCTCTTTCCCCGGCAAAAGCAGGCTGCCGCAAGCTAGCGCCCGTTCGGGCAGGCCGGAGTCGCTTGACGGGGCCTGCCCGGCCCGGTACATACGCCGGGCTTTTCGGGCGGAGTCCTTTGCGGGCGTAGCTCAGTTGGTTAGAGCGCCGGCCTGTCACGCCGGAGGCCGCGGGTTCAAGTCCCGTCGCTCGCGCCACTCCCCCGACCAGACGCCTGTTGCGGTTCCAGCGCCCGTCATCCTTCCGGATGGCGGGCGTTGCTGCATCGCGATAGATTTCGTTAACCGGACTTGGTCTAAGCTTCCGAAATGCGACCGCCCGGAGTCGGGCGGAGCGACCTAAATTGTTGGCAAAGCAGGGCGCATTGGCCTATACGAGGGGTCGGTTCGGCCCGAGCGGGCCTGGGGCGGGGGTTTTGGGGAATCCGATGGACGCACACGCGGAACTGCTTCGCGAGTATCTGCCGATCCTGCTCTTTCTGGGCCTCGCAATCGCGCTTTCGGTCGCGATGGTCGTCGCCTCGCTGGTCATCGCCCGACAACGCCCGGATGCAGAGAAGCTCTCGGCCTACGAGTGTGGCTTCGAGGCCTTCGACGACGCGCGGCGCAAGTTCGACGTGCGCTTCTACCTCGTTGCGATCCTGTTCATCATTTTCGACCTCGAGGTCGCGTTCCTGTTCCCGTGGGCGGTGGCACTCGGCGAGATCGGCATGTTCGGCTTCTGGTCGATGGTCATCTTCCTCGGCGTGCTGACCGTCGGGTTCATCTACGAGTGGAAGAAAGGTGCTCTCGAATGGGAGTGATCGAAGCCCATGGCCGGGGCGGCCCGCTGCCCCCGGGGCCGGCACAGGACGCGCTGCTCAAGGCAGCGACCGACGAGATGCAGGACAAGGGGTTCGTCGTCGCCCAGGTCGACAAGCTCGTCAGCTGGGCGCGCACGGGCTCGCTGTGGCCGATGACCTTCGGGCTCGCCTGCTGTGCCGTCGAGATGATGCACACCGCCGCCAGCCGCTACGATCTCGACCGCTTCGGCATGGTCTTCCGGCCGAGCCCGCGCCAGTCCGACGTGATGATCGTCGCCGGCACGCTCACCAACAAGATGGCGCCCGCCCTGCGCAAGGTCTACGACCAGATGGCCGAGCCGCGCTGGGTGCTGTCGATGGGCAGCTGCGCCAACGGCGGCGGCTACTACCACTACTCCTATTCCGTGGTGCGCGGCTGCGACCGGATCGTTCCGGTCGACGTCTACGTGCCGGG
>JBIKWI010000211.1:0-5413 GCA_044356395.1 Tagaea sp.
GTGCGCAGCCTGCTCGCCTACGAGGCGGATATCGGGATCATGGGCCGGGCCGTCGCCGATCCGCGCCTTGCGGTCACGCGCCTGCGCAGCGACCGGCTGGTCGCCTTCGTGCCGGCCGCCGCCGCGCGCCGCCGCCGTCCGCCCACGCTGGCCGAGATCGCAGGCCAGCGCCTGGTCCTGCGCGAACGCGGCTCGGCCACGCGCGAGCGCTTCGAGACGGCCTTGGCGCAGGCAGGCCTTGCACCCGCCCGCATCGTCGAGGTCGCGACGCGCGAAGGCGTGCGCGAGGCGGTCGCCGCCGGCTTCGGCACCGGCATCGTGTTCGAGAACGAGCTTGGCCCCGATCCGCGCTTTGCGGCCCTGCCCTTCGCCGACGCGACGCTCGAGGTGGCCGAATACGCCTGCTGCCTTGCCGAACGGCGCGACCAGCCGCTTTTGAAGGCGTTCGTCGAATGCGCGCTGGCGGGCTAGGAATTTGACATAGATCAGCGCGACCGCCCGAATCCCGGGCCATCATCGCGCGCATGCTGACCAAGGAAACCCTGACCCGGGCCGAGGCGCGGGTCCCCCGCTACACGAGCTATCCCACGGCACCCCATTTCACGAAGGCCGTCGGCCCGCTGCAGGTCGCGCGATGGTACGCGGCGATCGAGACCGGAACGCCGGTCTCGGTCTACGTGCACGTGCCGTTCTGTTCGCAGCTCTGCTGGTACTGCGGCTGCAACACGTCGATCACGTCGAGATACGCGAGCGTGCACAACTACCTCGAAACCCTGCTGCGCGAGCTTGGCCATGCCCGCAAGCTGCTGGGTCACCGCCTGCCGGTCGGCCAGATCCATTTCGGCGGCGGCACCCCCAACGCGCTTTCGCCCGCCGACTTCGCAAGGCTTGCCGACGCGCTGCACGACATGTTCGACATCGGCGTCGACACGCGCTTCGACGTCGAGCTCGATCCGCGCACGCTCGACGCGAAGATGGCCGCGACGCTGGTCGCTTCGGGCGTGACGCGCGTCAATCTGGGCATCCAGGACTTCGACCCGACCGTGCAGGCGGCGATCAACCGCATCCAGCCGGTCGCCGAGGTCGAAGCGCGCCTGGCCGACCTGCGCGCGGCCGGCCTGCCGGAGTTCGGCGTCGACCTGCTCTACGGCCTGCCGCACCAGACCGAGGCGACCATCGCCGCGACCGTGAACACGGTCGCCGACATGGGCGCCAGCCGCGTGGCGCTGTTCGGCTACGCGCATGTCCCGTGGATGAAGCCGCACCAGAAGCTGCTCGAACCGCACGGCCTGCCCGACAGCGAAGCGCGCATGAAGCTGATGACGCGTGCGCACGCGGCACTCGCCGCACGCGGCTACGAGCGCATCGGCATCGACCACTTCGCCCGCGCCGACGACGATATCGCCGTCGCCTGCCGCGAAGGGCGGCTGTCGCGAAACTTCCAGGGCTACACGACCGACAGGTCGCAAACCCTGCTCGCCTTCGGCCCGTCGGCGATCTCGGCGTTCCGCGAAGGCTACGCGCAGAACCACACGCGGCTCGACGAATGGCGGGCGGCGGTCGAGGGCAACGGCCTGCCGGTCGCGCGCGGCGTGGCGCTGACGGCCGGCGACCGGCTGCGCCGCGAGATCATCGTGCGGCTGATGTGCGACATGACGGTCGATGTGGCGTCGCAGGCATCCGTCCACGGCATCGAAGGCGAGACAGCCGAACTGTTTTCCGGCGAGTTCGCGCGGATCGACCGCTTCGCCGCCGAAGGGCTTTGCGTGCGTCACGGAACGCATATCGAGATTCCGCCGTACGCACGCAGTTTCGCGCGGATCGTCGCCTCGGCCTTCGACGCCTATCTCGACGGCGGCGAGGCCAAGCACTCGGTCGCCGTCTAGGCGCGGCTTGACACCCCGGTCCTCCGGCCCGCACCATCGACGGGAACAGTGGAGGACCCAGATGTCGAAGTTCAGCGCCGCCTGCGCGGCAGCCATTTCCCTTACCCTCCTCGCCGCCCCGGCCGATGCCGCCAAGCGCGACAACACGATCCGCTTCGCCTACGACCAGGTGCCGGAGAACGTCGACCCCTATTTCAACAACGTGCGCATCGGCGTGATCATCGCCCACCATGTCTGGGATACGCTGATCTATCGCGATCCCAAGACCAACGAATACAAGGGCCAGCTCGCCACCGCCTGGCGCTGGATCGACGACAAGACGCTGGAACTGGACCTGCGCGCGGGCGTCAAATTCCACAACGGCGAGGAGTTCGACGCGGACGACGTGGTGTACACGCTGAACTTCGTGTCGAACCCGGCCAACAAGTCGACCACCCAGCAGAACGTCAACTGGATCGACAGGGCCGAAAAGGTCGAGAAGCTCAAGGTCCGCATCCACCTCAAGCGCACCTTCCCGGCGGCGATCGAGTATCTCGCCGGCCCCATCGCGATCCACCCGAACGAGTATTACGCAAAGGCCGGCCCGCAGGGCATGAACGAGAAGCCCGTCGGCTCAGGCCCCTACCGCGTCGTCGAGCATTCGCAGGGCAAGGTGCTGCGCCTCGAACGCAACCGCGACTACTTCAAGGACAGCCCCAAGCCGCAGCCGACCATCGACAAGGTCGACATCCGCTTCATCCCCGACCGGCAGACGCAGGTCGCCGAGATGCTGTCGGGCGGACTCGAGTTCATCATGAACGTGGCGCCCGACCAGGCCGCGCCGATGAAGGCCGTGCCGACGCTGACCGTGGAGAGCGGCGAGACGATGCGCATCGTCTTCCTCCAGATGGGCTCGACCGAGAAGACCACCGTGCCGGCCTTCCGCGATCCGCGCGTGCGCATGGCGATCAACCATGCGATCGACCGCGCGGCGATGGTCAAGAACCTCGTCGGCGAAGGCGCGCGCGTGCTCAACACGATCTGCTTCCCGACCCAGTTCGGCTGCACCGACCAGGGGGCGACGGTCTACGCCTACGATCCGGCCAAGGCCAGGGCGCTGCTCGCGGAAGCGGGCTTCCCCAACGGCTTCGACGTCGATCTCTACTCGTACCGCGAGCGCAATCAGGCGGAGGCGATGATCGGCTACCTGCGCGCCGTCGGCATCCGCGCCAACCTGCGCTTCCTGCAGTACGCCGCGTTCCGCGAGCAGCTGCGCGCCGGAACGGCCGTGTTCGCGCACCAGACCTGGGGCTCGTTCTCGGTCAACGACGTGTCGGCCAACACGCCCGTCTTCTACAAGTTCGAGGACGACGACATCACGCGCGACCCCGAAGTGCGCGACCTGCTGGTCAAGGGCGACGGCTCGGTCGATCCGCAGGCCCGCAAGGACGCCTACCGGCAGGCGCTGGCCCTGATCGCGCAGCGCGCCTATTCGGTCCCGCTCTATTCGCTGACGACCTTCTACGTCTATTCGAAGGATCTCGCCTTCACGCCCTACCCGGACGAACTGCCGCGCTTCTGGGAGACGCGCTGGAAGTAACGGCGGGAGCCGATGCTCGGCTTCGCCGCACGGCGGCTGCTCGTCGCCGTCGCGGTTGCCTTCGCCGTCTCGGCGATCAGCTTCGTGCTGCTGCGCATGTCGGGCGACGTCGCCATCGCCATCGCCGGCGAGGGTGCGCGCGCCGCCGACATCGAGATGGTCCGCCAGACCTACGGTCTCGACCGGCCGCTGCTCGTCCAGTATTTCGAATGGCTCGGCCAGACGCTGCGCGGGGATTTCGGCAAGTCGCTCTATTTCAAGACCGGCGTGGTCGAACTCGTCGCCGACAAGCTGCCCACCACGCTGATCCTCGGCGTGCTGGCGCTTGCCTTCGCGCTTCTCGTGTCGTTCCCGCTGGGCGTGCTCGCCGCCCTCTATCCCAACAGCTGGATCGACCGGCTGTGCCTGGCGGTCTCGGTCGTCGGGCAGGCGCTGCCGAATTTCTTCTTCGCGCTCTGCCTCATCCTGCTGTTCTCGATCACGCTGCGCTGGCTGCCGGTATCGGGCTCGGGCACGTGGCAGCATTTCGTCATGCCGACGGTGGCGCTGGGCTACTACGCGGCCCCCGCCTTCATGCGCCTGATCCGGGCCGGCATGATCGAGACGCTGGCGGCCGACTACGTGCGCACCGCGCGCGCCAACGGCCTGTCGCCGGCAAGCGTCGTGTTCAAGCATGCGCTTCGCAACGCGATGATCCCGGTCGTGGCGCTCGCGGCCGTCCAGCTCGGGTTCCTGCTCGGCGGCTCGATCGTCGTCGAGACGATCTTCGCGCTCGACGGTCTGGGCTATCTCGCCTACCAGAGCATCACCTACAAGGATTTCCCGACCACGCAGGCGGTCGTGCTGCTGCTGTCGGTCGTCTACATCGGACTCACGCTGGCGGCCGATCTCGTCAACGCGTGGCTCGACCCGCGCCTGCGCGTCGCCTGACATGGCCGACAGCCCCGCCATCGCCGACTTCGTCGTTCCCACGCATGGCCAGATCCTGCGCCGGCGGATCCTCGGGCATGCGGGGTTGCTGTTCGGCCTGTTTCTGCTCGCGGCGGCCTTCGCGGCCGCCCTGCTCGCCCCGTGGATCGCCCCGCACGATCCCTATTTCCAGGACCTCTCCGCGCGTCTCGTCCCGCCGATCTGGCACGAGCGCGGCACCTGGCTGCATCCGCTGGGCACCGACAATCTCGGGCGCGACTATCTCTCGCGCACGATCTATGGCGCGCGCGTCTCGCTGCTGATCGGCTTCTCGGTGATGCTCGTCTCGGGCCTGATCGGCACGACGATGGGGCTGCTCGCCGGCTATTTCGGCGGCAAGACCGACATGGCCGTCAGCTTCCTCGTGACAACGCGCCTCGCCATGCCGGTCGTGCTGGTGGCGCTGGCCGTCGTCGCCCTCGTCGGCGGGTCGCTTTGGGTCGTCATCGTCGTGCTTGGCCTGCTCAAGTGGGACCGGTTCGCCGTCGTCATGCGCGCGGCCACCCAGCAGGCGCGCAGCCAGGACTATGTCGCCGCCGCGCGCGCGGCGGGTGCCGGCACGCCGCGCATCGTGCTGGGCGAGATCCTGCCCAACATCCTGCCCCAGCTCGTCGTCGTGGCGACTCTCGAGATGGCGAGCGCCATCCTGCTGGAAGCGGCCCTCTCGTTCCTCGGCCTCGGCGTGCAGCCGCCGCTGCCGAGCTGGGGGCTGATGATCTCCGAAGCGAAGGCCTACATGTTCTTCAGCTTCTGGATGATCGCGATACCGGGAACGGCACTCGGCCTGCTGCTGCTGGCGATCAATCTTGTCGGCGACGGGATCCGCGACGTCGCCGCCCCCGAGGGCCGCGCATGACCGCACTCCTGACGGTCGACGGGTTGACGGTCGACATCGCGGTTCCCGCCGGCACGCTGCATGCTGTGCGCGACGTCTCGTTCGCGGTCGAGAAGGGCGAGACGCTTTGCCTGGTCGGCGAGT
>JBIKWI010000212.1:0-5410 GCA_044356395.1 Tagaea sp.
ATGACGATCGTCGACACGATCGCCGACCGCTTCTACGGCGACCGCGTCAAGATGGCGATGGCGTTCGCCGAACTCCTCAACGAGGAAGCGCGGGAACTGGAAGCCATCGGCATCGACACGGTCCAGTTCGACGAGCCGGCCTTCAACGTTTTCACCGACGAGGTGCTCGACTGGGGCATCCCGGCACTGCTGCGCGCGGCCGAGGGGCTGAAATGCACGACCGCCGTGCATGTCTGCTACGGCTACGGCATCCAGGCCAACATCGACTGGAAGAAGACGCTGGGCGACGAATGGCGCCAGTACGAGCGCATCTTCCCCGCCCTTGCGAAAAGCCGGATCGGCCAGGTCAGCCTCGAGGTCGCCAACTCCAAGGTGCCCATCGAGTTCATCGGCCTGCTGAAGGGCAAGGACGTGCTTGTCGGCTGCATCGACGTGGCGAGCGACAAGGCCGAGACGCCCGAGGAAGTGGCATCGACGATCCGGCGCGCGATGAAGTACGTGGACCCGGCGAAGCTCTTCCCGTGCACCAACTGCGGCATGGCGCCGATGTCGCGCGAGCTTGCCTACGGGAAGCTTGCGGCGCTGAGCGCCGGTGCCGCCCTGGTGCGCAAGTCGCTCTAGCCAAGAACTCCACCGTCATGCCCGGCGAATGCCGGGCATCCACGACTTTGTAACTTCGTTCGCCGCATCCCAAGTCGTGGATGCCCGGGACAGGCCCGGGCATGACGGAAGAGGTTGAGAATATCTTGATGGCTTCCCCAGAATTTCTCGCGCTGGCTGGGCAGCGCAGAACGACTAGGTTCCGTCCATGCGCCGTCGCCTGCCACCGCTGAACTCGCTGCGCGTCTTCGAGACCGTCGCGCGCCATCTGTCCGTCACCAAGGCGGCGGACGAGCTGTCGGTGACGCCGGCGGCCGTCAGCCACCAGATCAAGACGATCGAGGACCATCTCGGTCTTCCGCTGTTCCAGCGCAACAAGGGCAACCTGCTGCTGACCGACGCGGGCCAGGCGATCCTACCCGGCATCCGGGGCGCCTTCGAGCAGCTAGCATCCGCGATCGAGGAGATCGACAATCTGGGCGACGCGGGCGTGCTGACGATCAGCGTGGCGCCGTCCTTCGCGGCCAAGTGGCTGCTGCCGCGTCTGGACCGGTTCCAGGCGAAGTATCCCGAGATCGACGTGCGCGTGGCGGCCTCGATGTCGCTCGCGGACTTCCATTCCGACGGCGTCGATCTGGCGATCCGCTACGGGGCCGGCCGCTATCCCGACCTGCATGTCGAGCGCCTGCTCGACGAGGCGGTCTTCCCGGTGTGCAGCCCGGCCCTGCTGAAAGGTGCCGTCCCGCTCGACACGCCGGCGGCCCTGAAGAGCCAGACGCTGCTCCACGACGACAGCCCCGACGACGATCCGTCGTGCCCGACCTGGTCGATGTGGCTGAAGGCGGCGGGTGTCGCCGATGTCGATGGATCGCGCGGGCCGAAATTCAACCAGTCGAGCCTCGTGGTCGAGGCGGCGGTGCTGGGGCGCGGCGTGGCGCTGGGCAAGTCGCTGCTCGCCGCAGCCGATCTTGCCGCCGGCCGGCTGGTCAAGCCGTTCGGCGATGCCGTGTCGGTCGATTTCGCCTATTTCATCGTCTGCCCGCAGGCCAAGCTCGCGCTGCGCAAGGTATCGCTGTTCTGCGACTGGCTGCGCGGCGAGGCGTCTCGCGAGGCGGCTTCCTAGAACTCGACCCGGCCGCCTTCGAGGAAGATCGTCAGCAGCGCCTCGACTTCCTTGTCGGCCGGCGTGCGCAGGTCCCAGGTACCCGCGACATGGCCTTCGGTCGTGCGCACGATCGTGCCGCGCCCGCGCACCTCGACCGAGCCCTTCTCGCTGCGGATGCCGAGCACGATGTCGAACGGCGTGCCGGACGGCGACCACGGCTTTTGCGCCTTCGCGCGCCAGCCGTTGCGGCTCCAGTCGACGATCTCGTAGCCCTCGCCGTCGACGAGCAGGGTGCCGCGCAGCACCCCGAAGCGGGTCTGGCGCCGTTTTTCTTCTGATGTGCCGTCGGTCATGCTGCTCGTCTCGCGGTTCTGCCCGTTTCCGGAATGTGCGCAAACCTAGCCGATCCGCGCGCCGGGGAAAAGCGGCGCGCTACTCGACATCGATTTGCGCAAGCCGTGTGGCGACCGTGTAGCGGAACGTGCCCAAGGGCCGGCCGCGGTTGCCCAGTTCGGGCACCAGCCGCGCGAGCGTGGCCTGCACTTCGTCGCCGCTGCCGGGCAGCGGGGCAAGCGCCACCTGGAACCTTGCCCCGCTGGCGGAAAAGGCGAGCGAACCGTCGGGCATCATCTCGGTTCCAGGCCCCAGGAGCCCCGCAAGATCGATCCCGGGCGCCGCCAGGACCGCGCGTGCCAAGAGCGGCAGTACCGGTTCGAGCACGCCCATGGGTGCGCGGCGCGCGAAATCGGCCGCCGCATCGGCCGGCCGCATGTCCGAGATCCGGCCCGTCGACTCGCCGACCAGCCGCAGACGGCAGATCACCCGTCCGCCGCCGTCGGCGCGCCGCAGTTCGACGCTCCGCGTGGAGGCCGGCGGGAAACCCGCTTCGCTCGCCGGGGCCGCGAAGATCGCGCGATAGCGCGTGCGGCCGATCTGCAGGCGGCGCGGGCTGTCGGAAAGCGTCGCGCCTTCGACCCGCCAGGCCGGCCCGCCGGACAGACGCGCATGGACGCGGTCGAGATCGGCATCGGCCTCGAAATTCGCGCGGATCGCGTCGGCGAGCGTCGTGCAAGGGCGGACGTCCGCGACGGCAGGGCCGGTGCAAGCGAGGAAGACGGCGAAGGCGGATGGAATGCGCCGGTTCACTTCGGCCGGAACCCGCCGGTGATCGCGTGGATCAGGATCGCCGCCGTCGCCGCGACGTTGAGCGACTGGATCTTGCCGGTCCCCGGCAGCGTGACGACATGCTCGCACACCGCGAGCGTGGCGGGGGCAAGCCCCACCTCTTCGTTGCCCAGCACGAGGCACACGGGCTTGGAGCCGGTCGCGAGCTTCTGCATGGGCATGACGGCACCCGTCCCGATGGCGGTGCCGACGACCGTGTAGAACATGCCGAGCTTGCGCAGCACGTCGGGCAGCCGGTGGATGCGATAGACGTCGAGCCACACGAGCCCGCCTTCCGACACGCGGTACGCGGCCTCGGACGGGGCGGCCTGCCCGGGATGGTCGGTGATGGCCAGATGCGTAAGGCCGAAGAACGCGGCCGTGCGCGCGATCGCACCCAGATTGTGCGGGTTGCCGATCCCGTCGAGCACGATCAGCGGCTGCCAGCGCGAGGCCCACACGCGCGCCTCGCCCACGTCGAACGGCTTGGCGGGGCGCGGGCTCGTTTCGGCGACGATGCCGCCGGTGAGCGGCGTGCCGGCGATCTTGGCCAGTGCTTCGGCCGGCACGATGCGGTGCGCGATGTTGCGCTGCGTGGCTTCGCGCAGCAGGGCCGAGGCGGCCTGCGCCATGTCGGGGGCGACGATCAGGCGTTCGACCGTTTCCGGAGCGCGCGCGAACAGCGCTTCGACCGCCGGCAACCCGGCGATGCGCAGGATGTCGCGACGGTGGCGGCCGTCATGCGCACGGACATCCGGGCGGGTGTCCTGCTGCTGCGGACGGCCGCGAGCCGGCCCCTGGCGCAGCGGGGCGTCGTCGCGGTTCGGCTGGTCGGGCCGGCGGTCCGGGCCCTTCGGATGGGCCGGGCGGCGGCCGGGGCGCTTGGGCCGGTGCGGGGGCGGGCGGTTCATGGAGTGGTGCTTAACCCGGAAGGGTGTCCCTGCGCCATGGGCCTGTCGTTGCTTTGGCGCTTGGTTCGCCGTACTTTCGCGTCCCCTCGACGCGACTTGGCATCTGAACGGACGGAACGACGATTATGGACGCGAAACCGGCTCCCGACCTCGACCGCATGCGGCATTCGTGCTCGCACGTGCTCGCGGCCGCCGTACTGAAGCTCTTCCCCGAAGCGAAGCTGGGCGTGGGCCCGGCGACCGACACGGGCTTCTACTACGACATCGAGACGGCCGTGCCGCTGACCACCGAGGACCTGCCGAAGATCGAAGCCGAGATGCGCAAGATCCGCGAGCGCAAGCTGCCGCTCGTGCGCACCGAAGTGCCGATCGAAGAGGCCGTCGCGTTCATGGAGAAGACGGGCCAGACCTACAAGGTCGAGCTCCTCGGCCTGCTCGCCACGCGCGGCTCGACGGCGGCCAAGGGCCTCGAAGATCCCAACCTCGTCGAGGCCGGCGCTTCGGGCGTGTCGAGCGTGTCGTTCTATTCGCTCGGCGATTTCACCGACCTGTGCCGCGGGCCGCACGTGGAGCACACGGGCCAGGTCGGCGCCTTCAAGCTCACCAAGCTTGCCGGCGCCTATTGGCGCGGCGATTCGCGCAATCCGCAGCTCACGCGCGTCTACGGCACGTGCTGGGCCAACGAGCAGGACCTGAAGGCGTATCTCCACCGCGTGGAAGAGGCCGAGAAGCGCGACCACCGCAAGCTCGGGGCCGCGATGGGCCTGTTCCACCTCCAGGAGGAAGCGCCGGGCACGGTCTTCTGGCATCCCAAGGGCTGGACGCTGTTCCGCACGGTGGAACGCTACATGCGTTCGCGTCTGGAAGCTGACGGCTATGTCGAGGTCAAGACGCCCCAGCTGGTGGACCGCGTGTTCTGGGAGAAGTCGGGCCACTGGGCCAACTACCGCGACGCGATGTTCGTCGCGCGCCCCGGCAAGGAAGGCGAGGAGGAAGACCGTCTCTACGCCATCAAGCCGATGAACTGCCCGGGTGCGGTGCAGATCTTCCGGCAGGGCCAGCGCAGCTACCGCGAGCTGCCGCTGCGCATGGCCGAGTTCGGCGCCTGCCACCGCTACGAGCCGTCGGGCGCCCTGCACGGCATCATGCGCGTGCGCGCCTTCACGCAGGACGACGCGCACATCTTCTGCACCGAAGAACAGGTGCCGGCGGAATCGCAGAAGTTCTGCGA
This sequence comes from Tagaea sp., assembly GCA_044356395.1. Taxonomy (GTDB): domain Bacteria; phylum Pseudomonadota; class Alphaproteobacteria; order CACIAM-22H2; family CACIAM-22H2; genus Tagaea. The sequence goes on from JBIKWI010000212.1 coordinate 5,012, forward strand.
CCTGCTGCGCGTCATCTACAAGGATTTCGGCTTCGCCGATCTGGTCGTAAAGTTCTCCGACCGGCCCGAGCAGCGCGCAGGTTCGGACGACACCTGGGACAAGGCGGAGACGGCGCTCGAAAAAGGTGCCGAGGCCGCCGGCCTCGCGACGGTCCGCAATCCGGGCGAGGGGGCGTTCTACGGCCCCAAGCTCGAATTCGTGCTGCGCGATGCCATCGGGCGCGACTGGCAGTGCGGCACGCTGCAGGTCGATTTCGTGCTGCCCGAGCGGCTCGACGCCGCCTATATCGGCGAGGACGGCAACAAGCACCGCCCGGTGATGCTGCATCGTGCGATCCTCGGCTCGTTCGAGCGCTTCATCGGCATCCTGATCGAGAACTATGCCGGCCGCCTGCCGAC
>JBIKWI010000056.1:0-18108 GCA_044356395.1 Tagaea sp.
GCCGTTCCGGTCCTTCTCGAGGTCGCGCGGCGGTCCGACGTCGCGCCGGCCACGCGCAGCGAGGCGACATTCGCGCTGATCGAGCGCACGCCGCCCGCCGTCCATCTCCCGGTACTTCGCCGCGCCGCCGCCGAATTGGGCGGCGAATGGAACGACGCGCTGGAGTCCGCCCTCGCGCGCGAAGGCCTGCGCGACGAACTTCTTGCGCTGCTGACGCGCCGCGCCGCCGACGCGTCCCTGACGGTCGAGGCGCAGCGGGCGATCGCGTTCCGCCTGCTGGATCTCTCCGCGAAGCCCGCGGCGCTGGCGATCTTCCGGCGGCTGGCCGCCGGCACGCCGGCGGAATCGTCCGACGCGCAGCAGACCCTGTTCCTGATGGGGCCGCGTCCGGAGGCTGCCCAGCTCGACTGGATCGAGGCGCAGGCGCGCGCGGCGACGGGGGCGGTTCGGGTCGGCTGGGCGCGCGCTTTGATCGATGCCGGCGCCCCGCGCCGTGCGGCCGGCGTGCTCGAGGCCGACGCGGCCGTGCCGGGCAGGGTCGGCGGCCCGGCGACGCTGCTGGCGGCCGAAGCCTATCTGGCCGCCGGCACGCCGGCCGACATGACCGCATTCGCACGGCTTCTCGCCTCACGCATTCCCCGCGAGGGGGACTTCGCGAACGCGCGCCGGCTGGCCGAACTGGCTGCCGCGGGCAACCGCACGGATCTCGCGCGCCAGGGCTACGAACGGCTTTTCCTGCTCGATCCGGCGCAGCGGGACGCGCAGCGCCAGGTCGGCTTCTTCGCCTTTGCCGACGGCGATTTCGAGCGCGCGCGGGCGCTGGTCGCCCGCTACCTTGCCGGCGCGGCCCCCGGCACGCCCGCGGACTGGGAAGCCCATTACTATCTCGGCGAATCGCTCTATCGTCTGAAGGAACGGTCCGCCGCCCGGATCGAGCACGAGCGTGCGCTGGCGGCGATCGACGCGTTGTCGCCGGCGCCGTTCGCGGCGCGTTCGGTTCAGGCGTATCTCTACCACCGGCTCGGCCGGTCGGAGGAATCGGTGGCGCTTTACGGGCGTCTCTTGCGCGAGCAGCCGCGCAACCGCGATCTGCGCGCCGACTATGCCGGCGTGCTGCTGGAGCTTGGCCGGACGGGCCTCGCGCGCAGCGTGCTGGGGGCCGGCACGTGATCGCCGGCTTGCGCCGATTCGCCGTCGCCGCACTTCTGTGGCCGGCCGTCTGCCTTGCGCAGGCAGAAGGCCCGGTCCGCCTCGACATGACGTGGAGCGTGGACGGTCCGCTCGCGAACATCCGCCTCGTGCCGTCGCGCGCGATGGACATCCGGATCGAGACGGGCGGGCGCGAGGCAGTCCTTCGTTTCGCGAGTCCCATCGCGCCCGTCGATGCGGGCGTTCTGGTCCGCGAACTGCCGCGGTTCGTCGAGAACGTGAATGCGGGCTTCGATACCCTCCTGTTCGTGGGGACGCAAGGCAGTGTCGCCGCCGCGCGACGCGAAGCGGGCGGCATCGTCGTCGTGTTCCGCCTCGCCGAGACCGCTCCGGTCGCCGAAGCCGACGATACGGACGCGATCGTCACCGAGCGCGGCGAGCGCCGGCTCGAGCGCCTGCGGGCGACGCTCGAGGCGCAGACCGGTCGCCCCGATATCGCGCGCAGCCGGCTGGCCGCCCTCGAAGCGAAGGATCCGGCCGATGTCGAGACGCTCGCCCAGTTTTCGAGCCTGGAGTTCCAGATCGGCAGAAACCGTCGGGCGAAGGACCTTCTTGATCGGGCGACGGCGGCTGACCCCTCGAATCCGGATCTAGCGGCATCACGCGCGGCCCTGTCGCGCGAAACCGCGGGCTTCGTGCGAACGGAACCCGACTATCGGCGGGCTAGTTCGGGCGAGAAGCGATACATGGTCGGTACGATCGCCGAGCTTCCGCTGACCCTGGCGTGGCGTGCGACGGCGGCCTTCGACCAGGCACTCGTCGACAGCCCGTCGGTCCGTCGTCCGCAGGGGCTGTCGGACCGCTTCAAGGGATCCCGGCAGCGCGGCGCCCTCGGCCTGCAGCACGAGGCCGAGAACGGCACACGCTCGCACGCCCAGATCTTCGCCAATACCCGGTCCGCGGGATTCGGGTTCGCGCGCGACTATGCGTTCGACCGAATGCGGATCGCGGCCGGCATCGAAGTGGCGCGGCCCTATTGGGATTTCACCGAAAGCCTGGTCGCGGACGGAACGCGCGACCGGGCATTCGTCCAGTATTCCCAGCCGTGGCTGTTCGGCCTGTCCGCGCGGGCCCGGATCGCCGGCAACCGGTACTCGATGCCGGGCCTCGCCGACGGGGCGCGCTCGATGACTTTTGACGGCGAGATCCGCCTGCCGCTCGATGGCTTCGTGCGTGGCGGCGCGCTTTCCTACGTTCTGGACGGCGAGTATCCGTGGCGCATCGCGTCGCGCGCCGACCCCGCAAGTCCCGATTCGGAATTCCGGCCGGTTCCGCTGCGCTATCGCGAAATCCATGCGCTGCTGGCCGGCTACACGATCGACTGGCGCCGCGATTTCGAAGGGACGTTGCCGATCGTCGCGGATTTCTCCGCCGGTCCGGCCTACGACCGCTACGGCCGTCGCGGCGGACCGCTCCTGGGTTTCGGGCTCTCGTGGCTCGACGACGGCACCATCAGCGGTGGTCTTCGCACCAGCTACGGGCGCGGCGTTGGCCGCGATGCCAACGAATTCTCGACCATCGGGGGCTTCGTGCAATGGCGGATGTGAAGCCTGCCGAAGCCCCGCGACGGCGTGCCGCCGACAGGATCGCGATGCCGAAGGTCGCGGAGGCGTCCGTCCTCCTCGGCGTGCGCCGCGCGGCCATCGTCGAGATCGCAGCTTTCCTGATCGTCCTCCTCGCGGTCGACTTCGCCTTTCTCGAGTTCGACCGGTATGCGGGGGTCTCGCCGCATCCGTTCTGGATCATCGTGCTTCTTTGCGCCGTTCAGTACGGGACGACCGAGGGGCTCGTCGCCGCTGCAGCCGCAAGCGCCGCTCTCCTCGTCGGGAATCTGCCCCCGCTGCGTTTCGACGAGGATCTCTACCAGTGGCTTCTCGCTGCCACCCTGCAGCCGCTGCTGTGGACCGTCGCGGCCGTCGTTTTCGGCGAGTTGCAGGGGCGCGTCCGGCGCGAGCGCGACCTGCTGCGCGACGAAGTCCTCCAGTCGCGCAAGCGCGAGGAGGTGATCGCGGCGGCCTATCGCAAGCTCGACGCGCGGCGCGAGAATCTCGAGGCGCGCGTGGCCGGACAGTTGCGGACCGTCTTTGCGATCTACAATGCGGCCAAAGGCATCGAGCGCATGGCGACCGACGACGTCCAGGCCGGCGTCTCGGAGCTGGTTCGCACCGTCATGAGTCCGCGACGCTATTCGCTGTTCCTGCTTTCCGGAAACTCGCTCGATCTCGTGATGAGCGAAGGCTGGGCCGATTCCGAAACGGTCTATGCCCGCGCCTTCGACGGCCAGTCGCGACTGTTCCAGGCCGTCGTCGGATCGCACCGCACCCTCGTGGCGGCCGTCGAAGACGACGAGCGAGTCCTCGGGGGCGAAGGCCTGCTGGCGGGGCCGCTGCTGAACGTGGATTCGGGCGAGGTCATCGGCATGCTGAAGATCGAGGAGATGGGCTTTCTCGACCTTTCGGTGACGTCGATCGAGAACTTCCGGCTGCTGTGCGAATGGATCGGGACGGCCTATGCCCATGCGCGCCGGTTCGAATCCGCGATGCAGGACGTCGATCCGGCCGGAGCGGCGCGATGAGCGGCTCGCGTCCGGACGACAGGCGCGGGGGCCGGCGCGACCGCGAGCATGCGGCCATGCTCGCCAAGCTCGCACACGTGGCGGGATCGGTCCCGATCGCCGAGACGTTCGTCTTCGGCAGCATCATGGCCGCGGCGACTGGTTTCGCGTGGTACGCGGCAGCCGGCGGCACGATCGGGTTCGGGCATGTCGCCGCGATCCATGCCGGCGTCGGGGTGCTGGGACTCATGTGGATCAGGACCGTCGTCCAGCGTGCGCGGGACCTGCGCCTGCCCTGGCTTGTGGTCGGCGCGTCGACGTTCGTCGGTCCGTTCGGGGCCGCCGGCAGCGTGCTGTGCGCCCTGCTCTATGCATGGTTCCGCCGGAGCACGACCAGCTTCGAAGAGTGGTACGCAGCCCTGTTTCCCGAACAGCAGGTCGAAGGCGCGCGAACCCTTTTCCAGGAGATCGTCTCGGACACGCGCGACGACGAAGCCGCGTCCCGTTCGGTTGCGTCGTTCACCGACATCCTCGCCTTCGGGACATTCAGCCAGAAACAGGCACTGCTGGCGCTGATCGCCACCTATTTCCGGCCGGGGTTCGCGCCGGCGCTGAAGAACGCGTTGGGACATCCGGAAGCGGCAATCCGCGTGCAGGCGGCGACGGCCGTGGCGCAGATCGAGCAGCGGTTCCTCCGGCGCTCGCTCGATCTGGATGGCGAACTTGCGCGCCGGCCGCGCGACCTGCCGCTGGTCTTCGCGGCCGCGCGCCACTACGACGACTACGCGTTCACCGGACTGCTGGACAACGACCGGCAGGCCGAGAACCAGCGCCGCGCGCTCGATCTCTACAACCAGGCGCTGGAACTCGCACCGGAGGACGGGCGTCTCGAACTCGGCATGGGACGGCTCCTGGTGCGCATGGGCGAATACCGGACTGCCGCCGACCTCCTCGCGAGGGCGGCCAACGGGGGGAGGCTGAAGCCGGCGGGTGCCGTCTGGTATCTCGAATGCCTCTTCCGGATCGGCGCGTTCGCGCGGCTGCGCGAGGCGGCGTCGCGCATCGTCCCGCTGCTCGATGTCGACGAAACCGCCGATCCGCGCCTGCGCGAAGCGGCCCTGCTCTGGGTTCCGGCCTGACGGATGGCGGATGTCGAACCGGGCAAGGACTTCGAACGGGCCGGCGATCCGGCGGACGTGTGCCTGCTGCTCGAAGGCACATATCCTTACGTGTCCGGCGGCGTCTCGACCTGGGTCAACGACCTTGTCCGCGCCCAGTCGCACCTGCGGTTCCACTGCGTGGCCCTGCTGGCCGACCGCAAGGACCGCGTATTCAAGTATCCGATCGCCGGGAACGTCGTCGGTCTCACGCATGTCTATCTTCAGCAGCCTGCGGCCGGGCCGTCGTCGGCCCGCGGCCTGCGGAAGCTTTTCGCGAAGCTCGAGCCGACGCTGCTCTCGATCCAGAGCCGGGGGTCGATCGACGACCTCGGCAGGATACTCTCGATCCTCGCGCCCCGGCGCGCCGATCTCGGCGCCGAAACGCTTCTCAACTCGCCCGAGGCATGGGACGCGCTCGTGCGCATGTACGAGGCGACGGTCCCCGACTGTTCGTTCCTCGACTATTTCTGGACATGGCGCGCGCAGCTCGGCGGGCTCTTCGCCTGCCTGCTCGCGCCGCTTCCCGAAGCCCGCGTCTATCATACGATCTCGACCGGATATGCCGGCCTGATGGCGGCGCGCGGCGCCATCGAGACGGGTCGCCCATGTTTCGTCACCGAGCACGGCATCTACACCAACGAGCGCCGCATCGAGATCACGATGGCCGACTGGCTTTCGTCCAACCGGCCGCGCGCGCTCGCGGTCGAGCGCGAGCGGCGGGATCTGAAGGATCTCTGGATCGACACGTTCGTGTCGTACTCGCAATGCCTCTATTCCGCCGCGCGTTTGATCGTGACCCTCTACGAAGGCAATCAGGCGATGCAGCGGCGCGACGGGGCCCCGCCCGAGCGGCTGCGCATCATCCCCAACGGCATCGACTACGACGCCTATTCGGCCGTGCCGCGCGAGGATTCGGGGCGGGCGCCGACCGTCGCACTCATCGGCCGGGTCGTACCGATCAAGGACATCAAGACCTTCATCCGTGCCGTCGCCGTCGCGCACCGCGAAGTACCCGACCTCCAGGCCCTCATCCTCGGCCCCGAGGACGAGGATCCGGCCTATGCCGCCGAGTGCAAGGATCTCGCGCGCATGCTGAAGCTCGACGGCACGCTCAGGTTCATGGGCCGCCAGAAACTGACGGACTGGCTTGGCAGGATCGACGCGCTGGCGCTGACGTCGGTTTCCGAAGCGCAGCCGCTGGTCATTCTCGAGGGCGGTGCGGCGGGCGTGCCGACCGTCGCGACCGACGTGGGTGCATGCCGCGAGATGATCGAGGGCCGGTCGGACGAGCGGCCGGGTCTTGGGCCGGGCGGCGAAGTCACGCCGCTTGCCGATCCGTCGACGACAGGCCGCGCGCTGGCGCGTCTGCTCAAGGACAAGGCGTGGCATGCGCGCTGTTCCGCCGCGATCAAGCGGCGCGTCGAACTGCTCTACAACAAGAAGACGATCGACGCCGTCTACCGGGATCTCTACGGATCGTACCGCGATGCGCCGTCCGTGCCGGCCGGCGCGAAGGCGGCCTGATGGCGGGCATCGGCTTCTCGCTGCGCGAACTGGCGCGATCCGACGACGTGATGGGGTCGCTGCGCGCCTTCATGCATGCCACGCTCGTGGCCGCCGGTCCGTGGCTCGTGACGATCCTCGCGCTCGGTACGCTTTCGATGGTCGCGGACGACGTGTCGCGGAATGCCGAAGTGGCGCTGTTCCGCATAATCATCATCTACAATTTCGGCTTCTCGCTGATCTTCGCCGGCCCGATCTCGATCATCGTGACGCGCTACCTGGCCGACCGGATCTACGTGCGGGACGTTACCGAGGGGCCCGGAATGCTGCTGGGCGCCTTCGCGCTGATGCTGGCCACGCAAGGCCCGCTTGCGGTGGGCTTCTACGGTTTCGCGGTCGAAGCGCCGCTGGGCGTGCGGCTTGTCGCTATCGCCGGCTATCTGCTGACGGGCGCCCTCTGGATCGCCGCGGTGTTCCTGTCGACGCTCAAGGACTTCCGCTCCATCACCTACAGTTTCATCATCGGGATGTTCACGGGCCTGGTGTGCGGCGCGCTCCTGTCCGGTCACGGCGCGGTCGGGCTTCTGGCCGGGTTCACGGTCGGCCTTGCCGTCGTGCTCTTCGCGCTCGTCGCCCGCATTTTCGCCGAGTATCCGTATCCGGTCGTCCGCCCGTTCGCGTTCCTCGCCTACTTCAAGCGCTACTGGGATCTCGCGGCGACGTCGTTCTGCTACAACGCGGCGATCTGGATCGACAAGTGGGTGATGTGGCTCTCGCCGGAGCGCGAGGTCGAGGCCGGCGTTCTGGTTTCCTACCCCAACTACGACAGCGCGATGTTCCTTGCCTATCTGTCGATCCTCCCGGCGATGGCGCTGTTCGTGCTGATCGTCGAGACGTCGTTCTTCGAGCGCTATCTCGCTTTCTTCCGCGAGATCCAGCGGCACGGCACCTGGATGCGCCTGCGGGCCGCGCAGATCGAACTGATGGACAGCGTCGGCGAGGGATTCCGCGTGCTGGTCGTCCTGCAGGGCGCACTCAGCTATCTGGCTATCCTTCTGGCGCCGGCCCTTTTCGCGGCGCTCGGGCTCAGTTTCGCGCAGCTCGCGATGTTCCGTTTCGGCGTCCTCGGCGCCCTTTTCCACGCACTGCTGCTCTTCGTGCTGATCGTCTTCGCCTATTTCGATCTCCGTCGCCTGGCCCTCAAGATCGTGGTGTTCTTCCTCCTGCTCAACGCCGCGTCGTCGGCGCTGACGCTCTGGGCCGGATTCGCCTGGTACGGCTACGGATACTTCCTGTCGGCCGCCGCGACATTCTCGATCGCCTATGTGATCATGCTGCGGAAGATCGCGAACCTGCCCTATCTCGTCTTCGTCGAGATCAACCCGTCCGTCAAGCGCGGCTGAACGAGGATACGTCATGTCGATCTATCTGGTTACCGGCGGGGCCGGTTTCATCGGTTCGCACCTCGTCGATTCGCTCCTTGCCGACGGGCACGAGGTGCGCGTGCTCGACGACCTGTCGACCGGCAAGCGCGCGAATGTCGACGCGCGCGCCGAGTTCGTCGAGGGCGATGTCGCGGATCCGGCCATGGTCGCGCGCGTTTGCGCCGGCGTCGACGCGATCGTCCACCTCGCGGCGATCGCTTCGGTACAGCGCGGCAACGAGGATTGGGCGGGCACGCACCGCACGAACCTGACGGCGGCCATCCACGTTTTCGATGCCGCGCGCCGCGCGCGTGCCGGCGCTCCCGTGCCGGTGGTCTATGCATCGTCTGCGGCGATCTATGGCGACAACCCGGATCTTCCGCTCGTCGAGACCGCACGCCCGCGCCCGCTTTCGGCCTATGGCGCGGACAAGCTCGGCTGCGAACTGCACGCGCGCGTCGGCGGCGTGGTGCACGGCGTGCCGACCGCCGGTTTCCGCTTCTTCAACGTTTTCGGCCCGCGCCAGGATCCGAAGAGCCCGTATTCCGGCGTGATCTCGATCTTTGCCGACCGCGTGCGTGCGGGGGCCCCCTGCACGATCCAGGGCGACGGCGGCCAGGCGCGGGATTTCGTCTATGTCGCCGATGTCGTGGCGGCACTGCGGGCGGGTCTTTCGGCGGCAAGCACGGATGCGCCGGTATTCAATGTCGGGACCGGCGTGTCGACGCGCATCGTGGATCTCGCACGCGTCCTCCAGCGGCTGGCTGGGTCGTCCGCGGAGCCGGCGTTCGTCGCGGCCCGGCCGGGCGACATCCGTCTGTCGCTGTGCGATCCTGCGAAACTCAAGGCGCTCGGCTGGCGCCCGGGCACGACGCTCGAGGACGGACTTCGCCGGACGCTCGACTCGCTGGGCCGGTCCTGAGGTCAGAACGACGTCCAGCAGAGCTCGTGCTTGTTGTGGAAGAGGTGGCGCAGACGACCGCCGGGTATCGCGGCGAAGCGGCGTGCCGTCTCGTGGTCGGTCGCGCCCTGGAACTTGATCGTGCAGACGATGCGCCTGGCGAGCCCGCTTTCCCGCCAGCGCTCGACCAGCTCGAACAGGCGTGCGGGATAGCAGATGACGTCGCTGAAAAGCCAGTCGACCGGACCCACGTCGGAAGGTGCAAGCCCGAACGCGCTGGCCTGGCGCAGTTCCACGCCCGGCAAGGCCGACACCGACGGGTCGAGCGGTGCCTTGTCGACGGCCAGTACGCTCGCCCCGAGCTTCGCCAGCACCCACGTCCAGCCGCCCGGCGAAGCGCCCAGATCCACGCAGCGCTCGCCGGGACCCGGCATGGTGCCCGCCAGCGTCAGCGCCTCCCAGAGTTTCAGGTAGGCGCGGCTGGGCGGACCGGTCCGGTCCTCGACGAAACGGCATTCCCCGTCCGGGAACGGGCTCGAGCAGCGGGCACTGGCGAGCATCGTCTGCGGATCGAGCAGCATCCAGGCGCCGAGCGGTGCAGCCGGAACGGGACTTCCGAAGACGAGCGGCTTTGCGGAGATTTTCGGCAGTTCGCCCGCGATGAGGGCGGCCCGGCGGTGATGCGCGTGGTCGTGCAGCACCCAGTTGCGCTGGATCGCGCGCAGCGCCTTGGCCGCCTGTCCGATGGACGGAGCGGGCAGGCGCACGGGCTCAAGCCAGATGTTCTGTGCCCAGGCGGCCGCGCGCGGCGGGCCGGGGGCGAGAAGCAGCCGCCCGTAGGCGGCCTCGACGTCGCCAAGTTCTTCGCGCAGCGGTTCGACGAATCCGTCGGCGGCAAGGTAGGCGGCAAACTGTTCCAGATCTTCGCTCCCGACTTCGCCGACGACCGTGCGGCAATATAGGACCTCGCCTGTCCGCTTGCCAGCGCGTGCGCAGGCAAGCGAAAGTGAAGGGTGCGCGCGAAGATATCCGTCCGGTCCCTGACGAGCTGGCTTCCGGTCGGGCTAGCCGTCACGGTCCTTCTCCAATGCATCGTCGGCTATGCGCCGCTGCGGCCGGTGGCGCTGCTGCTGACGCTTGTCTGGCTTGCGGCCGCCTTTCCGGCGATGCGGGCGACGGAACGGGCTTTCCTTGTGGCGACGTCCGCATCGGCGCTGGCCGTCGTGGCGATCGGTGCCGACTGGCGGACGATTCTCGGAACCGGTCTCGATCGCGCGACGGCGTTCGTGGCGCTCCTGACCTCGCTGGGTCTGCTGCGCGATGCCGCCCGCACGTCGCGCGCGGTGCGGCGTGCGGGCAACTGGCTCATCCGGCAGTCGCCGACCTGGCGCTTCCTGGCGATAGCCCTCGGCGGGCACGGGTTCGGCATCGCGCTCAACATGGGCGCCGTGACGCTGCTGGGAACGCTCATCAAGCGGTCGAACACGCTCGCGGCGGCCGGGGGCGACGCGCAGGTCGTCGCGATCCGCGAAGAGCGGATGAACGTCGCCCTGCTCCAGGGCTTCTTTTCGATGCTCGTCTGGTCGCCGATGGCGATTTCGGTCGCCTTCACGCTATCGATGATCCCGGCGGTGACCTGGTTCGATGTCGGGCCGACGGCCTTCGCGATCGCGATGCTGTTTCTGGCGACGGGATGGGCGGTCGACCGGATCAAGTGGCCGCCGTCCCGGCGTAGGTCGATCCCGCAGCCCGGCCCGCGTCCGCCGACACGCGATGCGCTGCCGATGCTCGGCATCATCGTCGGTCTCGTCTCGACGGTGCTTGGGGCCAAGGCGCTTTTCGGCCTCGGCATGGTCGAGGCGATCAGCTGGTTCGCGGGCTTGTTCGCCTTCGGCTGGTTCTACGTCCAGTATGCGCGGCTGGGCGCCGGACCGGCTTTCGCCGCGACCGGCCGGCGTCTGCGCCGGCATGTCGACCGTTTCGTTCCCGATACGCGCGGCGAACAGATCGTTCTGGGTGCCGCGAGCTTCCTCGGCGTCACGCTGGCAACCCTTCTGCAGGATCTCGGGGTGTCGGCCTGGCTCGATGCCTGGCAGCCGCACGGCGCCGTTCTTGCGCTCGCGATCGTGGTGTTCATCGTCGTCGGCTCGCAGTTCGGCGTCGTGGCACTCGTCACCAGCGCCGTCGCCGGCGGTGCCGTCATGGGCATGGCGCGAATGCCGATGACGCCGCTCGAACTGGTGTTGACGCTTCAGGTCGGCTGGTGTCTGTCGGCGACGCTGTCGGCGTATTCGGGCGGCACGATGCTGATGGCGCGCATCATCGGCCGCGATCCGTCAGTTTTCCGCACGTGGAACATGCCGTGGGTCGCCGTCTGCTTCGTGCTCTATGCCGCGATCGCCATGTGGCGCATCTAGTCGCGCAGGACCGACGCGACCTCATCCCAGGCGATCCGCGACGTGGCGTGGAGCAGGGGGCCGACATGGCGCCGCGCGTCGTATGTGCCGCCATTGTCGAGGAAGGCGGCATGGCCACCCGCTTCGGATACGGCCAGCGCGCCCGCGGCATGGTCCCATGGCAGGGTGCGCGTGAAGCAGCCGAAGCCGAGCCGCCCGCGCACCAGATCGAGATAGACGGCCCCGGCACAGCGGTCGTCGACGAAACGCCCGAAGCGTCCCGATTCCTCGGCCCGCTTGCGCAGCGTCTTGCCGTAGATCGCGACGTCGTTGCTTGCCGTCAGCCGGGCAGGTGCGCCGTTGAAGCGCGCACCGCCGCCTTTCTCGGCGACCAGCAGATCGCGCGTCAGCGGCTCGTAGATCCATCCGGCAACCGGCTCGCCGCCGACGGCAAGCGCCACGATCGAGCAGAAAGGCGTACGGCTTGCGGCGAAGTTGGCCGTTCCGTCGAGCGGATCGATGATCCAGACCGGCGACGGCTCGCCGAGCCTGTCGAGAACGGCCCGATCCTTGGCGACCGCCTCTTCGCCGACCACGCTGCTGCCGGGCAGCAGTGCGGCAAGGGCGGGCGTCAGGCGCGCTTCGGCATCGAGGTCGGCCGCCGTCACGTAGTCATTGGGCCCTTTGAGGGCGATGTCGGATGCTTCGAGGGTGCGGAAGCGGGGAAGGATCGCGATGTCCGAAACCTCGGCGACAAGGGCGGAGACGCGATCGATGGTGGCGGCGCTGAGCATGGATTGGCGTTAAACCAGCCTCGCCTGGACGGCAAGCCGAAACGGCGACGCCCGTCCGTTCGCCGCTGCTTCTACTCGATCCGGAACGGCTTCTGGCGCACCGTCCGGCCGATCTCTTCGAGGAGCACGCGCGCCATGGCGCCATAGGCGGCCTGTTCGTCGGTCGGCGATCCGAGCAGCGTAGCGGTTCCCTGCCAGAGCCGGACGCCTCGTGCGTCGTCCAGGCTGAGCGTCAACTGGAACTGCACCGAGCCGGACCCCCCGCCCTCGGACCGGCGCGGATTGACGAGGCTGTCCTCGGTGGAGGAATAGAGGTTGAGGCGCACGCGCGCATCGTCCCGGTCGGCCTGCAACGAGCCGATGCCGGGCGGCGGACCGGCCCGCCCGATCTGCTGGACGGCCGTCTCGAAATTCATCGAAAGGGCGCCCGCGCGGTCGTCGATCTGACGCCCCTTGCGCTCGAGGGTCCGCTGGATCTGCTGCTTGAGGCGACGGTTGTCGCGGGTATCGTCGAAGGGCCTCACGCGCATGGTCGCGTCCGGCGGCACTTCCCTGAATGTCTGGGCGTTCATCCGGCCGGGCGCGCGGAGGTCGGGCGCCTCCTGCGCGAGCGACGGCAGCGCCAGCAATATCGTCAGGACGAAGAGGAAGGCGCGGGACATTTTCTGCAGACCTGCAAGAAGACCGGGAACGCCCCGATGCACCAGTATAGACGCCGCGATCAGGACGGTCGCCGACGATTTTCCGGCTTGCCCGGCGCGCAATAGATCGAGTGCAACGTCGTCATGATCGCGGTCGCCTCGGCGCCGGCGAGGCGATAGTAGATCGTCTGTCCTTCGCGCCGGGTCAGCACGAGCCGGTCTGCCCGCAGTCGGGCCAGATGCTGGGACAGAGCTGACTGCGACAGGTCGAGGACGGCATCCAGCGCGCCCACCGAGCGTTCGCCCCCGGCGAGATGGCACAGGATCGTCAGGCGCCGCTCGTTCGCCATCGCCTTCAAAAGGGCGGTGGCCTTCCGGGCGCTGGCTTGCAGTCGCTTGGGGTCCATGACCGGAGGTTTAATACGCCGGGGCGCCGGGCTCAAGTGTGCAGGCGCGCCGGCGAGAATTCCGACGGATCGACACCTGTCCCGGCGATATCGTCCGGCAAGCCCGTCTGCCGGACGTATCCCGCCACGATCCGGCCGACAGCGGGGCTCGTCATGATGCCGTAGCCGCCCGGGGCCGCGGCCCAGTGGAAGCCGGCAACCCGATCGTCGGGGCCCAGGACCGGGCACTTGTCGGCGACAAAACTCCGCAGGCCCGCCCATTTGCGCCGGATCCGGGCGATCTCGAGCGTCGTCGCCGCCTCGACGCGTTCGGCGCACTCGGCGACGTCGATATCCTCGGGCTGGGCATCGCAGGGCTCCGACGGCGTCTCGTCGGCAGGGGAGGCAAGCATCAGGCCAGCATCCGGTTTGAAATAGAACGTCTCGTCGATCTCGCAGACCATCGGCCAGCCCGCCAGCGTGGCTGCCGGAACCGGAACCTCGAAGACGAACGCCGTGCGCCGCTTGGGCACGATTCCGATCTTCCGCGCGCCGGCAAGCTCCGCCACCCGGTCGGCCCAGGCGCCGGCCGCATTGACGATGTGTGCGGCCCGGAACGTCCCGGCTTTCGTGCGCAACGTCCACATGCCCGCCGCGCGGTCGAGCCCCAGAAGTTCGGCATCGCAGAGCAGGCTTCCGCCCGACGCCTTGAACCCCTTGAGATAGCCGCGATGGATCGCGTGGACGTCCATGTCCATCGCCACCTTGTCGTACAGCGCCCGGTGGAGCCATGCCGGGTCGAGCGTCGGGCAGAGATCAAGGGCCGCCTGCCTGTCGATCTCGACGACCGTGCCGGGCAGGGCGTCGGCCAGACCCTTCTCGATCGACGCGTCCTTGCCTGCGGCCGCGACGAACAGCGCGCCGCGTGGCGACATCAGCGGATGTTCGGAGAATCCGGGGGGAGGGGCTTCGAGAAATCCACGGCTTGCGCAGGTTATCTGCCGGATGACGCGCGGCCCGTAGGCTTCCTCGAACAGGGCCGCAGACCGGCCGGTCGTGTGGTAGCCGGGCTGGGACTCGGTCTCGATCAGCAGCACGCGATGGGTCGGCGCCAAGGCGTAGGCGCAAGATGCACCCACGATGCCCGCCCCCACGACCGCGACGTCGAAATCGGCCACGGGCGGCGCCTAGTCTGCCGCGTGCGGCTGCGGATGCGACGTATCGTGCGCCCGCTCCTGCTGGGCGAGATTCATCGCGATGGCGCCGATCGGCTTCGTGAAACCGGCCAGCAGCAGATAGAGCGAAGGCACGATGAAGCTCGTCATCAGCGTGGCGAACGACACGCCCCCGATGATCACCCAGCCGATCGCCTCGCGGCTTTCCGCCCCTGCGCCGTAGGCGCCGGCGAGCGGGACCGCGCCGAACGCCGTCGCGATCGACGTCATCAGGATGGGGCGCAGACGCTGGACCGACGCGTTCACCACCGCGTCGCGGATCGATTGGCCTTCCTCGCGAAGCTGGTTGGCGAACTCCACGATCAGGATGCCGTTCTTCGCCATTAGGCCGATCAGCAGGATCATGCCGATCTGGCTGTAGACGTTGAGCGAGATGCCCGTGAAATAGAGCGCGCCGAGCCCGCCCGTGACCGCAAGCGGCACCGAGAGCATGATGATCAGCGGATGGATCCAGCTTTCGAACTGGGCCGCGAGCACGAGGAACACGATCAGCAGCGCCAGCGCGAACGTGAGATAGAGCGACGCGGCGGACTCCTTGAATTGCTGGCTCTGGCCCCGATAACTGATGCGCGCCTCGGGCGGAAGTTCCTCGGCCGCGTACTTCTCCATCAGCGTCAGCGCCTCGCCCATCGTGAAGCCGGGGGCGAGCGATGCGGTCAGCGTGATGGAGCGCAGCCGGTCGACGCGGTTCAGCTCGGCCGGGCCGGCCGCCTCGGTCAGCGTCACCAGCGTGGAGAGCGGGATCAGCTGCTGCGTGGTCGCCGAACGCACGAAAATGCTGGCAAGGTCCTGCGGCGTCGCCCGGTCCTGGACGCGGGCCTGCAGGATCACATTGTATTCCTCGCCGCGATCGACGTAGGTCGAGACGTTGCGCGAGCCGAACATCGTCTCGAGGGTGCGGCCGATCGAGTCGATCGACACGCCGATGTCGGCCGCGCGGGCGCGGTCGATCTGCACGCGAAGTTCCGGCTTCGTCTCGCGATAGTTCGAATCGACGTTGAGGAAGCGCGGGTCCTGCGCCAGCCGTGCCGTCATGAGATCGCGCCAGCCGCGCAACGTCTCGTATTCGGTGCCGCCAAGCACGAACTGGATCGGCGGCTGGAAGCCGCGCTGGCCGAGCGACGGCGGGTTGAGCGCGAAGGCGCGAACGCCCGGCAGGCCGGCGATGCGCGGGAAGATCTCGCGCACGATGTCCTGCTGCTTCTTCTCGGGACCGGCGGGCTTGGGCGCGCCGGACTCCGAGCCCGGATAGCGCTGCCCCCATGGCTTCAGACGCAGGAACAGCAGCCCCGAATTCACGGGGGCCGGCCGCTGGAATCCCGGCGCGATATTGCCCATGATCACGGCTGCAGTGCCGTTCTCGACATACGGCTGAAGAATGCGTTCGACCTGCATGACCGCTTCGGCGGTGTAGCCATACGAAGCGCCTTCGGGCGCGGTCAACGGGATGACGACGACGCCGCGATCCTCGGTCGGCGCGAACTCCTTGGGGATCGCCATGAAGAACACGTAGGCAAGGCCTGACACCATGAGGCCGCCGGCCAGCACGACGAGCGGCGCGCGCAGGCTGCGGTCCAGCATCCAGCGATAGCCTTCGTTGATCGCGACGAAGACCTTCTCCGTCATCAGGTAGAGCCTGCCTTCGCCTTCGTGCGTCTTGAGCAGCTTCGAGCACATCATCGGCGAGAGCGACAGCGCCACGAGCGCCGAGAAGGCGACCGCCGCCGCAAGCGCGATGCCGAATTCGGTGAACAGCCGCCCGGTGTTGCCGTCCATGAACGAGATCGGCACGAACACGGCCATCAGCGTCAGCGTCGACGCGAGAACGGCGAACGTGATCTGGCGGGCCCCCCGGACGGAGGCAAGCAGGACCGGTTCGCCCTTCTCGATGCGCGCGTGGATGTTCTCGAGCACGACGATGGCGTCGTCGACGACGATGCCGATCGCCAGCACGAACGCGAGCAGCGTCAGGACGTTGAGCGAGTAGCCGAGTGCGGCGATCACCGTGAAGGACCCGATGATCGACACGGGAATCGCGACCGTCGGGATGATCGTCGCGCGCCACGAGCGCAGGAAGACGAAGATGACGCCGATGACGAGGCCGATGCCGATCGCCAGCGCGTGATAGACCTCGTAGATCGACTGTTCGATGAAGACGGATTCGTCGTAGCCGACGAGCACGTCGATGCCTTCGGGAAAGCTCTCCTGGAGGCGCTTCATCTCGTCCTTGGCGCCCTTGGCGACCGACAGCGTGTTGCCGGTCGACTGGCGCAGGATGCCGACGCCCACCGCCGTGCGGCCGTTGGCGCGCAGGCCGGAACGCTCGTCCTCCGGACCGACTTCCACCTTCGCCACCTCGCCGAGACGGATCTGGTAGCCCTGCCGCGTGGCGATGACCACGCTGTTGAACTGCTCGACCGTGCCCAGGCGCGAGTCGGTCTTCACCGTGAACTCGCGCTGGGTGGATTCGATGCGGCCCGACGGCAGTTCGACGTTCTGGCGACGGATCGCCGTCTCGACGTCGTCGACGGTCAGGCCGCGCGCGGCCAGTGCCCGCCGGTCGAGCCAGACGCGCATGGCGAAGCGTCGCTCGCCCGAGATGTTGACCTGCGCCACGCCCGGCACGATCGACAGCCGGTCGACGAGGTTGCGGCGGGCGAAGTCCGTCAGCTCGAGCTGGCTGAAACGGTCGGAATTGAGCGTGAACCAGACGATCGCGCGCTGGTCGCCGTCGACCTTCGCGATGATGGGATCGTCGACGCCGTCGGGCAGGCGTGCGCGCACGCGCGCCACGCGGTCGCGCACGTCGGCGGAAGCGGCGTCGATGTCCCTGTCGAGGCGGAACTCGATCGACACCTGCGAGCGCTCTTCCCGGCTGCTCGACGTGATGGCCTTGACGCCTTCGATCCCGGCGACGACGCCCTCGATGATCTCGGTGACGCGGGTCTCGACGACCTGGTTGGCCGCCCCTTTGTAGACGGTCGTGACCGACACGATCGGCGGATCGATCGCCGGATACTCGCGTACGGGGAGCTTCTGGAAGGCCGCGGTTCCGAGAACCACCAGCAGCAGGCTCAGCACGGTCGCGAAAACCGGTCGCTTGATCGAGATGTCGGACAGGACCATGGGGTGTTCCCGGCTTGAGGGGGGCGGCTAGGAGTTGGGTGCAGCCTGGTACGGACGGGTCGTGACGGGAATGTTCGGGCGCACGCGCTGGAGGCCGCGCACGATGATGGTATCCGTCGTCGCGATCCCCTCGGAGACTTCCACCTGGCCCTGCATGCGCACGCCGAGCCTGACCTCGCGCCGCTGCGCGCGCCCGTCGGCGACTACGTAGACGAACTGGCGGACGCCCTCCGCGACGAGCGCATCTTCGGGCACGATCACCGCGTTCTCGCGCGTCGCCACGGCCAGCGAGACAGTCAGGAACATGCCGGGTTTCAGGCTGAAATCGGTATTGTCGAACGTGGCGTTCAGGCGTGCGGCACGCGTGGCCGGATCGACGCGCGTGTCGATCGCCGTGACCTCGCCGGCGAACTCGCGGCCCGGAAAAGCGGGCGTGAGGGCGATCACAGAAAGCCCCTGGCGAAGCCGGCCGAGATACTGTTCGGGCACCGAGAACTCGACCTTGATGGTACGCACGTCGTCGAGCGTCGTGATCTGCGTGCCCGCCTGCACGAGCGCACCCATGCTGACCTGACGCAACCCGACGCGCCCCTCGAACGGCGCGGTTATGCGGAAGTCGTCGAAGCGCGCGTCGGCCGCGCGCAGCCGCGATTCGTTCTGCCGGATGCGGCCTTCGGCGGCCCGCAACTGGCTTTCGAGCTGGTCGACGCGCGCTTCCGGCGCGTTGCCGGTGGCGCGCAGTGCACGCGTACGCTCGAGCTGCTGGCGGATCTCGTCGG
>JBIKWI010000057.1:0-18046 GCA_044356395.1 Tagaea sp.
CCCGTTGAGCGAACGGTAGTGCAAAGCCGGCGCCCGCTCAATCGGCGTTCGGCCTTGTCCCGAGAAAGCAACGACGTTCCCGCGTCGGCGCCATGCCCGTGCCGGAAGTTGCGCGGGGTGCTTTGACCCGCGCAACTTGGTTGCGTCAGGCCGCTTTCGCCCTGCGCGAGCGTACGAGACCGACCAGCACGTTGTCGATCAGCGTGCGCCCGATCTCGCCCCGGGTGGCCCATCCCATCGACAGGATCGATTCGGGGTGGAACTGCACGGCCGCGATGGGCAGGCGCTTGTGGCGCACCGCCATCACGAGGCCGGCCGGCGTGCGCGCGAGGATGTCGAGTTCGCCGTGCGGGAACGTCTCCGTCTTCGCATGCAGCGAATGGTAGGCACCGACGGCGCAAGGGCTGGGCAGGCCGTCGAACAGGCCCGTCCCGTCGTGCTCGATGTCCCAGCGCTTGCCGTGGCGCGGCTCGGGCAACACGGCGAGCGTGCCGCCGAACGCCTCGACCGTGCCCTGCAGCCCCAGACAGACGCCGAACTGCGCCACGTCGTGCTTGGCAAGCTCGGTCACGAGGGCGGGCACGCCGAACTGCGACGGCGTGCCGGGGCCTGGCGAGTGCACGACGAGATCGGGCTTCATCGCGAGGATGGCGGCGGCCCCCAGCCCGTGGCGGTAGGTGGCGACATCCGCCCCCGTCTGGCGGAAATAGTCGGCCAGCGTGTGGACGAAGCTGTCCTCGTTGTCGACCAGCACCACTTTCAGGCCCGCACCGATCGCGTTGGCCGCATTGGCCGCCGCCGGCGGGGCGGGCGGGGCGAGCACGCGGAACAGCGCGTTGGCCTTGAGGTGCGTCTCCTCGTTCTCCTCCATGCCGACCGAATCCCAGATCAGCGTGGCGCCCACGCGGTAGCGCACGTGCTGGCGCTTCTTGGCATCATCCTCCAGATGCACCGTGCGGATCGTGATGCCGGTGTTGACGTCGCCGTTGAGCAGCAGGGCGCCCACGGCCCCGCCATACCAGCCGCGCGGCGCGGTCTCGGTCTTCTCGATGATCTCGACCGCCCATTTCTTCGGCGCACCGGTCAGCGTGACGGCCCACATGTGGCTGATGAACGCGTCGAGGCCGGTCACGTCGTCGCGCAGCTTGCCCTCGACATGGTCGACCGTGTGGAACAGGCCCGCATAGGTCTCGATCTGGCGGCGGCCGAGGAGCTTGACGCTGCCCGGCACGCAGATGCGCGACTTGTCGTTCCGGTCGACGTCGGTGCACATCGTCAGTTCGACCTCGTCCTTCTCGGAATCGATCAGCGCCTTCAGCCGTTCGGCGTCCTCCATGGCGTTGCGCCCGCGCCGTGCCGTGCCCGAGATCGGGCAGGATTCGACGCGGGAACCTTCCACGCGCACGAACATCTCGGGGCTGGTACCCACCAGCCGGTCGGGCCCGAGTTGCAGGAAGAACTCGAACGGCGAGGGGTTGACCTTCTTGAGCTTGGCGAACAGCTGCGAGGGCGCGCCCTGGTAGGCCGCGTCGAAGCGGCGCGACAGCACGACCTCGAAGATGTCGCCCACCCGCATGCGCTCGCGCGCCCCGTCGACCATTGCCGCGTACTGCTCGGCCGAAAGATCGGACGTGATCTCGGGCTTGGCCGTCGGCTCGACGTATTTGCGGCGGGGGACCGGCTCGAACACTTTCCGGGCGGCACCTTCGGTGGTCACGGATCCCCGCACGAATTCGTAATCGTAGCGGAACGCCGTCTCCTTGCGCCGGTCGAGGATGTACATCCGGTCGGGCAGGAACAGGTGCAGGTCGCGCGCGTTTTCCTTGCGCGCGTGGCTGAGCTCGATCGGCTCGAACTGGAACAGCAGGTCGTAGCCGAACGCGCCGTAGAGCCCGAGGAACGGGTCGGCGAGGCCCTTGAATTCTTCCACGATGCGCCGGAGCGGCGAGAACAGCGACGGCTGCTGGCTGCGCTGCTCTTCGGCGAAGGGGCCCTTGGCCGGCGGGATGGCGAGCGTGCGTTCGCGCGGGGATTTCGCGACGATCTCGAACGCCGCCAGGACGGGATCGAGCACCTCGAGCAGCCGTTCGCCGCGTTCGTTGATCGCACGGAACGTCAGCATGCGGTCGCGCCCCACGATCTCCAGCGGCGGGTCGACGAAGCCGAACTCCCAGCGCGAATAGCGCCCCGGATAGTCGACGCCCGACGAGAACAGCCCGCCGCGCGCGCGGTCGAGCCGTTCGGCGAAGCCGTCGAGGGCGGTGGCGTAGTCGAGCGGCCGCTTCGTGCGGACGAGGGTCAGGCCGGACTTGGACGCGAATTCATGGCGCATGTCGGTCTCGTGGAGGCTGGCCCCGCGCGACCGGCGCGCAAGGCTCTAGGGACGTATGGGGAATCTGAAAGGGGAAAGAATTTGGCTGGCGCTCAGCGCCACCAAGCCTGCCAAACGGAATTGCGGGCGACGGTTCTTTCCATGGTTGTCACGCTAGCGGAGGGCCGAACCCCGCGCAACCACGAAAGCGCGTGATTTTGGCGCCCGGGGCGGGTAAAAGCGCGCGTCATGTCGGTTCTGGTCACCGGTGCAGCCGGATTCATCGGATTTTCGGTCGCCCGCGCGCTCCTTGCCCGCGGCGAGATCGTCGTCGGCTTCGACAATTTCGATCCCTATTACGACGTGCGCCTGAAAGAGGCGCGCGGCGCCGAGCTTGCCAAGCATCGCGGCTTCCGGATGGTGCGCGCCGACATCGCGGCCGACGGCGCGTTCGCGGCCGCCATCTCGGACCCGGCCATCGACCGCGTGGTGCATCTGGCCGCCCAGGCGGGCGTGCGCTACTCGATCACGAACCCCGACGTCTACATCCGCACCAACATCGTGGGCCACTTCAACGTCGTCGAGGCATGCCGCCGGCGCGGCGGCATAGAGCATCTCGTCTACGCGTCGTCCTCGTCGGTCTATGGCGGCAACGAGAAGCTGCCCTTCGCGGTCGAGGACAAGATCGACCGGCCGGTGTCGCTCTATGCGGCGAGCAAGGCCGCCAACGAGCTGATCGCGCACTGCTACAGCCATCTCTACGGACTGCCGGCGACGGGCCTGCGTTTCTTCACGGTCTACGGGCCGTGGGGAAGGCCGGACATGGCCTTGTGGATCTTCACCAAGGCGATCCTCGCGGGCCAGCCGATCCCGGTCTTCAACGAAGGCCGGATGCGCCGCGACTTCACCTACATCGACGACATCGTCGCGGGCGTGATCGCCGCCCTCGACCGTCCGCCGGCCGCAGGCACGACCTCGCCGCACCGGCTCTACAACCTCGGCAACCACAAATCCGAGCCGCTGCTGCGCTACATCGAGATCATCGAGCGGGCGACGAACCACAAGGCGATCCTCGACCTGCAGCCGCTGCAGGCCGGCGACGTGCCCGAGAGCTTCGCCGACATCGAGGCCTCGACCCGCGATCTGGGCTTCGTGCCGCGCACCTCGATCGACGACGGCGTTCCGAAATTCGTCGAGTGGTTCCGCGCCTATAACGGGGTCTAGCGCCGCGCGCCCGCCGGGGCGCGACGTCTCGCTTTCGCCGGCACCGTCGCTCTGGCCCGCTTCGTCCGGCGAAGCCACTCCAGCAGCAGCAAGGCCGAAGGATTCCGCACGATGGCGGCATCATGCATGAGGCCGATCCGGAAGACGGCCCAGTCATCCGACAACGGAACCCCGATGATCCCAGGCATTCTGCGCCGTTCCAGCGCTATGGCCGGCATCACGCCAATTCCGATCTGCGCATCGATAAGCTCGATCATACCTTCGAAGCTGTCGATCGCGGCGGTCAGCCCGCGTGCTCCGTGGATGGGTTCGCCCGCCTGCTCCGGGCCGTAGGACTGCGCGCTTCGCGGCGTGCGGACCACGTGTACATGTTTCATCGTGTCCCGATAACGCACCGAATCGCGGCCCGCGAGCGGATGGCCGCGATAGACGGCAAGGACGAGCGGCGTCTCGACATAGTGAAACGCGGTCAGCCCGTGGCGCGGAATGCCAAGCGAACACACGCCGAGGTCAGCGCGCCCCTGCAAGACCGCATCGACAACTTCAGGACTCATGCACTCGACGATCTTGACCGAGACTTTCGGATAGCGGCGGCGAAACGCGGCGACATCTCGCCCCAGACCGAGCAGCAGGCCGGTCGTGTTGCTCATGATCGTGACTTCGCCGCTTTCGCCGCGCGAAGTCTGCCGGAGATCGAGGGACATCAGGGATGTGCGGGCAAGAACGTCTTCGGCATAGCGCGCTATGACCCGGCCCGCATCCGTAAGGTCCACGCCATGGGGAAGTCGGACTAGAAGCTTGCTGCCGAGCTGGTTCTCGAGCTCGGTTATCCGCTTGCTGACGGCAGACGGCGTCAGACGCACCTGCTCGGCCGTCTTCGCGAGACTCCTGCTTGCGGCGATCGAGGCGAAAAGCTGCAACGTATGGAGATCGTAGCGAGGCAAACCGGCTCCGGC
Organism: Tagaea sp.; assembly: GCA_044356395.1. Lineage (GTDB taxonomy): Bacteria > Pseudomonadota > Alphaproteobacteria > CACIAM-22H2 > CACIAM-22H2 > Tagaea. The sequence continues at coordinate 4,492 of JBIKWI010000057.1, forward strand.
ATCAGGGGCGAACGGACTCTCACACGATAGCCGCTTTGTCCGGACGGGACGAGGCGTTTGGATTGCCGGCTCGATGCGCACCGTGCGGGCGAATTGCCCGACAGGCACGGGGCCTGTGCCGCCTTTTCACTTGCCATCCACGGGCGCGAGGTTCGTCATTGAACGGTCAAATCCCGGTGCCCGGACGTGAAAGCCGGGCGCTCAAGCAACTCGAACAGGAGACCTAACGATGAGCGCCATCGACCGCCGTCAAGCCATCTTGGCTGCTTCGTCACTCGCCGGTCTGGCGATCGCGCCCGCCGTGGTCCAGGCGCAGGCTCCGGCAGCGGCGCCGGCGGGCGGTGGAGAGCTCGCGCGCATCCGCCAGCGCGGAACCTTGCGGGTCGGCGCCGCCGTCTTCAGCCCGGTCTATATCAAGCCGCCGACAGGCGACTGGCAGGGCGTCGCCCCCGACATCATGCGGGCCGTCGGCGAGTACCTCAAGGTCAAGGTCGAGTTCGTCGAGACGCAATGGGGTACGGCCGTTGCAGGTCTGCAGACCGATCGCTTCGACGTGATGGCGTCCTTCGCGGCAACGCCGGAGCGGGCGCTGGCCGTCGGCTTCACGCGGCCGATGGGCGCGATCGCGTGGGGTCTCCTCGTGACCGCGCCGAACCCGCCCGACCTGTCGACGTGGGAAGCGGCAAACAATCCCTCGGTCCGCGTCGCCGGCGTCGAAGGATCGGCCTCGACGCGTACGATCGAGAGCGTCCTGACGAAGGCGCAGTGGGTGAAGGTGCAGAGCTTCGATGCCGTCATTCTCGAGATCGAGAGCGGGCGAGCCCAGATCGCCGTGCTCGATTCCATCCAGGCCAAGCAGTACATCGCGCGCCGCCGCCGCGGACAGTTCATCCTGCCGACCCCGAAGTTCGAGTCCGACCAGAACCTCGCGGTCAGGAGCGGTGCCGACGATCTCAAGGAATGGCTCAACGTGACGCTGCGCTTCATGGAGCAGCGCGGCGAGCTCGGGGCGATCTGGGACAAATACCTGAACATGGCCTGAGCCTGCCCGGACTCCGGACGGTGACGCCTTTGCCGCGCGAGATGGAGCGCCCCGTCCTTGCCGTGCGGTCCCTGAAGAAGAGCTTCGGGGACCTGCACGTCCTGAAGGACGTCAGTTTCGAACTGCACCGGCACGGGATTCTCGGCGTGATCGGCCCCAGCGGCTCGGGAAAATCGACGATGCTCCGATGCATCAACTTTCTCGAAACGCCGACCGCCGGGACCATCCTGCTCGACGGCGAGGCGGTGGGAACGATCGAAGATCCGGACGGAACGCGCCGCGCCGTCGCGGCGGCGGTGCTGCAGAACCAGCGCGCGCGGATGTCGATGGTGTTCCAGTCGTTCAACCTCTGGCCTCACATGAACGCGCTCGAAAACGTCATGGAAGGCCTCCTGACCGTGAAGCGGCTGCCGAAGGCTGCGGCTGCCGAGCTCGCCCGGGAAACGCTTGCGCGCGTCGGCATGCGCGCGAAGGAGAACGAGTATCCCGCCCGTCTGTCCGGCGGACAGCAGCAGCGAGTGGGAATCGCGCGCGCCCTGGCGATGGAGCCGAAGGTGCTGCTTTTCGACGAGCCGACATCGGCGCTCGACCCCGAGCTCGTCGGCGAGGTCCTCGGCGTGATGACTGACCTCGCCCGCAACGGCACGACCATGATCGTCGTCACCCATGAGATGGGGTTCGCCCGCGACGTGTGCGACCAGGTCCTTTTCCTCGAGGACGGCATCATCGTGGATCGAGGCTCGCCCGATCATATATTCCGCGGGTCCGACAATCCGCGAACGCGCGCATTCCTGTCGCGGTACGGGCGACAGGCTGCGAGCGCAGGCTAGGAGAGCGCCCGTGCAGCCGAATCAATACGAGTGGGACTTCTCGGTCGTATGGGAGTATCGAGCCGCGTTCGCGGACGGCCTGCGGATCACATTCGAGGTGCTCGTCGGGACGATCTTTCTTTCGGTCGTTCTCGGGCTGCTGCTGGCGCTGCTGCGGATGAGTCGCTCGAAAACGCTGTCCTACACGAGCGGGGCATTCATCGAGTTCACGCGATCCGTTCCCTCGCTGGTCTGGGTCGTCTGGTTCTACTACTGTCTGCCGGTCGTAACGGGGCTGACGCTGGACGGCTTCATGACGGTCGTCATCGCGCTCTCGCTCTATACGTCCGTCTTTTTCGCCGAGATATTCCGCGCCGGGCTGCAATCGGTCGATCGCGGCCAGATCGAGGCGGCGCAGGCGATCGGCATGGGCAGATATGACATTCTCCGGCGCATCGCCGGACCGGTGGCGTTCATCCGGATCCTGCCGCCATTCGTGAGTCAGTGCGTGCTGACGATCAAATCGACCGCACTTGCCGGATATGTCGCGGTCGGAGAGCTGCTCTATCAGGGGCAGCGGATCAGCATCCACACGTTCCGGCCGCTCGAAGTCCTGACAGCCGTGGCGCTCATCTTCGCCGCGATCATCCTGCCGCTGACCTTGCTTGCAGGCAGGCTGGACAGCCGAATCCAGAAAAAATATTTCGGCCGGTGACGTTGCCAGCCAGATCTGCGGGCCGTCTCGGCCTTGCCCAATCGAAGGAGATGAAGAATGCGCAAGCAGGACGTTTTTGACGTCGTCTACACCCACACCGAAGGCGAGCCTTTGTGCATCATCCACAGCGGAATTCCCTATCCGCCCGGATCAAGCATTCTTGAGAAGCGGAAGTTTCTCGAAGCCAACTACGACTGGCTGCGCTGCGCGCTGATGCGCGAGCCGCGCGGCCACAAGGACATGTTCGGGGTCTTCCTGACACCGCCGTCCGGACCGGACTTCGATGCCGGTCTGATCTATATCGACGGCACCCAGTATTCGCACATGTGCGGCCATGGCACGATCGCTGTCGGAATGGCGATGGTGGCGCTTGGTTTCGTGCCGCGCGGCGACGCGGGCACGACGACGATCCGCTTCGAGACCACTGCAGGCCCGGTGACGGCGGAAGTCGCCAGCGATGGCCCAGAGGTGACCTGGACGCGCTTCGAGAATGTTCCCGCCTACGTCGCTGCCCAGGACGTGCCGCTCGAACTTCCCGGTGTCGGACCTCTCAAGGCGGATATCGTCTGGGGGGGCAACTACTTCGGGATCATCGACGTCCGCGGCACGAATTTGCGAATCGGACCGGAATTTGGATCCGATCTGTCGCGTCTGGGCGTGATGGCGCGCGAACAACTGCGCGAGAAGATCGCCATCCAGCATCCGGCATCGAGCCACATCCACAACTTCAATTTCGTCACGTTCTGGCACGAGGCGACGATTCCCGGCGCGTTCTACAAGAACGTGCACGTCTTCTCGGCCGGCCAGCTCGACCGATCGCCGGGCGGAACGGGGACCAGCGCAATGATGGCGATGTTCGAGGCGCGTGGCCTGCTGAAGCTGCACCAGCCGATCCGCTCGGAAGGCCTGCTCGGCAGCGGAACATTCGAAGGCTGCCTTATCGGCGAAACCAGCCTGAACGGGACGCGCGCCGTTCGCCCGACGGTCAAGGGAACCGCAGGGCTAATGGGCACCGCCCGCTGGGTCATCGACCGCAACGATCCGGTCGGCGCAGGCTTTCTCGTGGCATAAGCGGCTCCGCTCACGCCGCCGCCGGCAGGCGGACGGTGACCTTGAGCCCGCCGAGATCGGAATCGCCGAGCGTGAGGCTGCCTGCGTAGAGCGCCGCCAGTTCGTCGGCGATCGCGAGGCCGAAGCCGGTGCCGGGCTTGGTCTCGTCGAGGCGCGTGCCGCGCCGCAGGACGGCGGCGCGCGCTTCGGGTGCGATGCCCGGCCCGTCGTCGTCGATCTCGATCTCGATGCCGGTCCCCGTACCGGCAAGCGACAGCCGCACCGTCGTGCGCGACCATTTGAGCGCGTTGTCGAGCAGGTTGCCGACGATGTCGGCAAGGTCGTCGGGGCTGCCGGCGAAGGACGGGATCCGGCCCGACAGCGCGGTGCGGATCGCGCGTTCGGGGTGCAGGCGCCCGAGCGTGTCGGCAAGCTTCAGCACGATGGCGCGCGTATCGGTCCTGAGGCCGACCTGCGTGGCCGCGGCACCGGCGCGCGCGCGCGCGAGGTGGCGCTCGATATGGCCCTGCATGGTGCCCGCCTGCGCGCGCGCGGTTCGCGCGAGCGGATCGTCGCCCGTGCCGGCGGCGTTGCGCAGCACGGCCAGCGGCGTCTTCAGCGCGTGCGCGAGGTTGCTTGCTTCGGCGCGCGCGCGTTCGACCAGCGCCCGGTTGCGCGACAGCACGTCCGTGAGATCGGCGACGAGCGGGGCGACCTCGCGTGGCCAGCTTTCGGCCAGGGCAGATTCGTTGCCGCCCTTGAGCGCCACGACCGCGCGGCGCAGGCGCTGCAGCGGGGCGAGCCCGAAATGGATCTGGAGGGCGACGGCGATCGCAAGCCCGAGACCGAGCACGGCCAGCGACAGCGCCAGCACGCCGCGGAACTCGGCCAGCGCCTTGGCCACTTCCTTCTCGTCGCTCGCCACCACGAGCCGGATCGGCTGGTCGAGCCCGTCGAGTCCGATGCTGCGCTCGACCGCGACGAGCTTCTGCCCCGCGGGGCCGTCGAACCGGTGCCGGTGGATCTCGCCGGGCTTGAGGTCGTCGGGCGGGTTGGGCAGCGTGTCGTCCCACAGCGAACGCGAGCGCAGCGGCGGCGCCCCGGCGACCTCCACCTGCCAGTAGCGGCCGGAATAGGGCCGGTCGTAGAGGCTGTCGGGCAGTGCACGCGTCACGCGCGCGGTGCCGTCCGGCAGCACTTCGACGGCCGACGCGATGTGGTCCATGTCGTCGGCGAGCCGGTCCGCGAGCACCGACTCCGCGTGATTGCGGAAGATCTCCGCCAGCAGGATCCCCGAAGCGCCCAGTGCCAGGACCATCCACAGGAGCGATGCCACCGCAAGGCGGCGCGACAGCGACTGCAGGCCGCTCATGGTTTCGCCTCGCCGTCGCGCAGCCGGTAGCCGCGCCCGCGCACCGTCTCGATCGCGTCGAGGCCGAGCTTGCGCCGCAGCCGCGCCACGAACACCTCGATGGTGTTGCTGTCCCGGTCGAAATCCTGCGCGTAGAGATGCTCGGTGAGTTCGGTGCGCGAGACGACCGTCCCCGGCCGGTGCATCAGGTAGGCGAGCGTCTTGTATTCGTGCGCCGTCAGGTCGACCGGCCTGTCGCCGACGCTGACGCGCCCGGTGCGCGTGTCGAGCCGGATCGGGCCGCAGACGAGTTCGGCGCTCGCGAGGCCGGCCGCGCGCCGGATCAGGGCCCGCAGCCGGGCCAGCAGTTCTTCCATGTGGAAGGGCTTGGCGAGATAGTCGTCGGCACCGGCGTCGATGCCCTCGACCTTTTCCGACCAGCCGCCGCGCGCCGTCAGGATCAGCACGGGCATCGCGCGCCCGGCCTTGCGCCACCGCCGGAGCACCGTGAGGCCGTCCACCTTCGGCAGGCCCAGATCGAGGATCACGGCGTCGAACGGTTCGACCGAGCCCATGTATTCGGCCGTCTCGCCGTCGGCGGCACGGTCGACCGCGTAGCCGGCCCCGGCGAGTGCCGCGGCAAGCTGGTCGCCCAGCGACGGATCGTCTTCGACGAGGAGGATGCGCATGCCGGGTGTCCGCCTAGCGTCCGTGCCGCTCGAGCCGTTCGAGGCTCCGCGCGTCGTATTTCACCTTGCGTCGCCGCCCGTCGGGCGCGATCAGCACGATCTCGTAGACGTAACGGCCATGATCCCTGTCGAGCTCGACGTCGATGACCTTGCCGGGATCGTTGCGCGCGACCTCGGCCAGCAGCCGGTCGAGGCCGGCGATCTCGCCGGCTTCCCGCGCGCGGCGCGCCCGGTCGTGGTCGCCGTCCGCCCGCACGCTTGCGGGCAGGGCCAGCACCAGTGCCGCCGCCGTCAGGATCGCCGCCGTGAGCTTCCGGGTCATCGTGCGCATCATCGCACAATGGCGCGCGGAAGCTGAACGCCGCATGAACGGGCCGCTCAGGCCCCGTTCAGCTTGCCCCGCCCATATCGGCGGCGTTCCGGAGCGCTTCCGCTGCCGGACAAGATGGGGGAACCCGAAAATGAAGAACCGTATCGCTCTTGCCGCCCTGGCACTCTCGCTGCTCGCGGCACCCGCCTTCGCCGCCGACCGCCCGCAGGCGGGAACGGCACCCAAGCTGACGCTGTCCGAGATCGACGCCCGCGTGCGCGAGAACGGCTACCCGTCGGTGCGCGCGATCGAACTCAAGCGCGACGGCACCTACGAGGTGAAGGCCATCGACGCCGAGAACCGCCGCGTCGAGCTGCGCGTGGACGGCAACACCGGCGCGTTCCTGATGGCGGACTCCGGGCGCGGCCGCGACGGACGCCATGATCGCGACGGGCACGGCGAGCGGGACGGCCATCGCGGGCGCGATTCCGGCCGCCACCACAACGAGCGCCGCTAGACGCCGATCCGACTGCCTGACCCCGACGCCACATGGCGTCGGGGTCGTCCTTCCAACGTACCGAGGTGGAAAATGAACGAAGTCCCCGTCGCCGGCGGCCCCGGCAGTTTCGCCCGCTTCCTGCACTGGTCGATGGCCGCGATGATCGTCGGCCTCTACGTGCTGGGCGCGGTGGTCGAGGAGGTGCCGCGCGGCGCCTCGCGCGATTTCGGCATGATGCTGCACCAGTCTTTCGGGCTGCTGTTCGTGGTGCTGCTCCTCGCACGGCTTGCCGTGCGCCCCGCCGCCGCAGCCGCGACGTCCGCCTTCGAGCGGACCGCCGCACGCCTGATGCATCTGGCGCTCTACGCGCTGATGGTCATCACGCCGCTTGCCGGGCTCGGCAAGCAGTGGGCGCGCGGGCGCGTCGTGGACGTCTTCGGTCTGTTCGCGCTGCCGTCCCCGCTCGATGCGGACCGGGCGCTCAGCAAGGCGTTCGGCGAGGTGCACGAGACGGCGGCCGTCGCGATTCTCGTGCTGGCGGGCGTGCATGCCGCCGCAGCCCTCTGGCACCATCTCGTGCGCCGCGACGACGTGCTGCGCGGCATGCTCGGGCGGACGAATGCCGCCGGCTGACAGCGCGCAAAGGGCCGGGTCCCGGTCGGGCAGGGGCATGCGTCAGTGCCCGTGTCCGACCGACGGCAAGGCGACAGATGTCGCAGGTCGGCGGACGCGTCTAGCCAGCCGGCTCGTAGCGGCGCAGGCGCAGCGAGCCGCTGCGGCCCTCGTTGCTCCATCGCAGGAAGATCTGCCGCGTCGTCATGTCGAAGGTCAGCGTCACCTGCTGGTGCGGCAGCTTGGCCGCAATGCTGCTGCCGACAAGCTCTGCCGGCGCCCGATACGTCCGCCCGAGCTTCTCGGAATTGCGTGCGCCGTAGAGATAGACGAGTTCCGGGCCGGCGGCGCCCTTCTCGATCGTCAGCGAGACGAGGAGCGGATCGTGCCAGGCGCCGACCCACACGCCCTCGAAAGGCTTCCACCAGGTTCCGGCTTCCATCGCCATCGGCTTCAGGTCGGCGGTTTCCTTGAGCGTGTCTGGTGACGGCGGCAGGCCGTCGACGCCGCAGCGGTTGAGTTTCGCCGGACGCGTTGTGGCGGGGTCGAGGAACGCGGCGACGCACGCGGCATACGCGAACGACATCAGCGCCGAGCCGGACGCGCCGTGTCCGACAAGCTGGGTCGATGCCTCGTCGAGCGGCAGGAACGCCACGCCGCGCGCCGACAGGATCTCGCGCGCGCGCCGGCCGCGTTCGGGGCTCGACGTCGCATACTCGTCGGCCAACGGCAGGATCGGGATCGCGCGCTCGAACTTGCCTTCCTCCAGCGCCGTGTAGAGTTGGCGGGAGCCCTGCGCGTTGCTCATCGGGCTGCCGAGTTCGGTGGCACCGACGCCGGTGCCCGGTGCCGAAGGGATGATCGCGTAGACGTCGATCCGGCGCGACGTCTCGAGCGTGATCGCCCCGCCGTAGCTCTGCCCGGCCAGCACGATGCGCTTGTACCCGTCCTGCTTGGCCTTCTCGACCTCCTGGACCGTGCGCGCGACATGGCGCAGGCCGGCGGTCGTCCAGCCGCCGCCCTCCTGCAGCCCGTCTCGCTTGATCTTGATGACGTCCCAGCCCGCCTGTGCCGCCTTGCGCAGATAGGACGGTACGGGTGCCGCACCGGTATCGTGCTGGCCATGCACGCCGTGGTTCCAGATGATCAGCCCGAGTGCCGCCGCCGGACCCTTGGGCGCTATGTCCTCGTAGCCCTGCACGATCTCGTACTGCGCGAGCGCGGTACCCGGGAATGCGATGGCCAGAGCCAGCGCGGCGATTCGTGCGAGGGTTGCCTTGCTGAGGTTCATCATCTGCGAAACGTGCATGGACCGTTTCAGCCGGTCAAGACGAACTCGAGCGTCTCCATCGGTGCGCCGCGCGCCGGTGCGGATCGCATCATCCTGCCGGCGGGCCGCATGCCGATTCGCCTTGCCACGCCCTGCGAGGCGAGATTGTCGGGCTGGGTGCCCGCCGTGAGGCGGGCGACCCCCATCGCGCGGGCGAACTCGACCATCACGAGGGCCGCCTCGCTGGCATAGCCAAGACCCCGATGGGGGCCGGCGATCCACCAGCCGAGATCGCCCTCCACGCCCAGGCCGTCGAGCGACAGGCCGATCATGCCGATCACGCCGGGTTCGCCCTTGCGCTCGATGGCGAGCGTGACGGTGCGGGCTGCCGCCATCGCCTCGCGCGCCTCGCCGACGAAGGCGAGCGCGTGGTCGAGCGTGTAGGGATGCGGGATGTGCGCGGTCCGGCGCGCGAGTTCCCAGTCGGCGCACCAGCGCGCGATGTCCGGCGCGTCTCCGGTTTCCGGCACGCGCAGGATCAGGCGCGCGCTTTCCAGCCGGATGTCGAGTGCGTTCAGGGCTGGACCCGCACGTGGTTGACGACGCGCTTCACGTCCTCGGTCGCGCGCGTCAGTGCGATGGCCTTGTCCAGTTCGGCCTGGCTGTGGGCGCGCCCGAACAGGTAGGCCGTGCCGTTGACCGCGCGCCAGCGGAAATTGACCGACTTGATCCCCGATTCCGACAGCAGCTTGACGCCGATCTTCTGCTCGATCACGAGGTCGGCGGCGGTGGCGCCCACGCCGCCCGCACTGGTCACCTGCAGTTCGTCGACGACCTGCGTGACGCCCTGGATGCCGCGCGCGATCTGCACGGCGCGCACCTTGGCGGGGGCCTGCGCCACCGCACCGGTCAGCATCATGCGGCCGAGATAGACGTCGGTCGACACGTCGCGGAACAGGGCGGCGGACTCGTTGGCGACGGCGCTGTTGAAGGCGATCAGGATGCGGTTGTCCTCGGTGATCTGGCTCGTGGTGCGGTCCTCGGTCGCCAGGCGCGCGATGGTCGACACGCCGGGCGGCGCCCCGCAGGCGGAGACGGCAAGGCTCGCGAGGACGGCGAGAACGGTCAGGATGCGGTTCATCGGTAGAGCCCCTCCAGGGCGGCGCCATAGGTCTGGCGGATCACGTGGCGCCGGATCTTCATCGTCGGCGTCATCTGGGCATTGTCGATGGTGAAGGCTTCGGGCGCCAGCGCGAACTTGCGGATGCGCTCGGGCAGGGCGAGCTTGGCATTGGCGCGTTCGACCGCCTTCTCGATCGACGCACGCAGTTTGGCCGCGTCGCCGGCGGCGGCGGCCGTCACGTCGGCGTGCGGCACCACCAGCGCCACCAGATAGGGCTTCCCGTCGCCCGACACCATCGTCTGCGCGATCTCGGGCTCGAGCAGCAGGGTTCCCTCGACCTTCGCCGGGGCGACCATCTCGCCACCCGAGTTCTTGATGAAGTCTTTTTTGCGGTCGGTGATTCGGATGCGGCCGGCGGCGTCGATCTCGCCGATGTCGCCGGTATGCAGCCAGCCGTCGACGATCGTGCGCGCGGTCCCTTCGGGATCGTTCCAGTAGCCGGTCATCACCATCTCGCCGCGCGCGAGGATCTCGCCGTCGGGCCCGAGCTTCACCTCGACCCCCAGCAGCGGCCGGCCGACCGTTTCCATCCGCTCCTGGAAGGGCCGGTTGCACGCGATGACGGGAGCGCTCTCGGTCTGGCCGTAGCCCTGCACGACGCGCACGCCGAGGGCGAGGAAGAACACGCCGATCTCGGGGTTGAGCGCCGCCCCGCCCGACACGAACGCCTTGAGCCTGCCGCCGAAGCGCGCGCGCACCTTGTCGCGCACCAGTTTCTCCAGCACGCCGTCGAGCAGCTTCTCGAAAAAGCCGAGCGCCTGCCCCTCGTAGCGCTTCGTGCCCAGCTCCAGCGTCTTCGCGAACAGCCACTGCTTGAGCGCCTTCTCGCGCTTGAGGCCGCCGGTGATGCGCTGGTGCAGGCTTTCGTAGAGGCGCGGGACGGCCGTCATGATCGTCGGGCGCACCTCGATCATGTTGGGACCGAGCCGCTCGATGCTTTCGGCGAAATGGATCGTGGCGCCCAGCGACGTCATGAAGCCCACGCACACCGTATGCTCGTAGGAATGCGACAGCGGCAGGAAGCTCAGATACGTCTCCGGCCCCTGCGGCAGCGCCTGCAGCACGTCCCACGCCCCCAGGCAGTTGTGCAGGATGGCGCCGTGGTGGAGCATCACGCCGCGCGGATTCCCGCCCGTGCCCGAGGTGTGGATCACGCACGCCACGTCCTTGCGCGTCAGCGATGCGACGGTGGCGTCGACCCCGTCGGGTGCTGCCGCACCCCGTTCCAGCAGATCGTCCCAGCCATGCACGTCGACGCCCGGATGCTGGGCCACGGGCGACGGCTCCATCGCCACGACGAAGCGGCACTGCCGGCCGGCCAGGCGGGCGGCCGCGATCGCCTTCTGGGCGAGGGCGGCGGTCGACGCGATGACGCCGATCGCCCCGACATTGGCGAGGATGTAGCGGTGGTCCTCGACCGTGTTGGTCGTGTAGGCCGGGACCGTGACCGCGCCGGCCGCCATGATCGCGAAATCGGCGATGATCCATTCCGGCCGGTTCTCGGCGATCAGCCCGACGCGGTCGCCCTGCGCCACGCCGAGGGCGGCCAGCCCGCGCGCGACCAGGCGCATCTCGGCGGCGGCGCGCGTCCAGCTCCACGACACCCATTTCTCGTCCTTGCGGGCGAGCAGGAAGGGCCGGTCGCCCTGGCGCTCGGCCATGTCGAGGAACATCCGCACCAGATTGGGGCACTTTGCGTAATCGAACATGTCCGGCGTGTCTCCCTGCCGGCGCTTGGCGCGCCGGTCCGATCGACATATATGCTAGTGAACCCGCTCAACGCCAAGCCCCGGACAGCTCCATGCCCCCGATTTCCGCCGCCACCGTCCCCGCCGACCTGCCGGTCTGGAATCTCGCCGACCTGTTCCCGGGCCGGGATTCCCCCGAACTCGCGAAGGCGCTCGACGACGCCGAGACCGACGCCAAGGCCTTCCAGGGGAAGTACTCGGACAGGCTCGCCGGGCTCGACGGGGCCGGTCTGGGTGCCGCCGTGGCCGCCTACGAGAAGCTGGAGGAGCGGCTGGGCCGCCTCACCAGCTACGCCGATCTCAACTACGCGGCCGACCAGGCGGACCCGGCGATCGCCAAGTTCTACCAGGGCATCCAGGAGCGGGTGAACGCGATCTCGTCGACCACGCTGTTCTTCACGCTGGAACTGAACCGCCTCTCCGACGCCGATCTCGACGCGAAGCTCGCCGATCCGGCCCTCAGGCGCTACGCGCCGTGGCTGCGCGACCTGCGCAGCTTCCGCCCGCACCAGCTTGCCGACGACATGGAGAAGCTGCTGCACGAGAAATACGTCGCCGGTCGGGCCGCATGGACGCGCCTGTTCGACGAGACGATGGCGGGCCTGCGCTTCGACCACGACGGCAAGCAGGTCACGTCGGCCGAGATCTTCCACCTGATGTCGGACCGCGACGGCAAGGTGCGCAAGGCCGCCGCCAAGTCGATCGGCAGGACGCTGGGCGAGAACGCGCGCCTGTTCGCGCTCATCACCAACACGCTGATCAAGGACAAGGAGATCGAGGACAAGTGGCGCCACTATCCGCGCCCGATCTCCTCGCGCAACCTCGCCAACCGCGTCGAGGACGAGGTGGTGGAAGCGCTCGTCTCCGCCGTGCGCGCCTCCTATCCGCGCCTGTCGCACCGCTACTACGCGCTGAAGGCAAAGTGGTTCGGCACCGACACGCTCGACTACTGGGACCGCAACGCGCCGCTGCCGCAGTCGGACGAGGAAAGCTTCGACTGGCCGCGCGCGCGCGACACCGTGATCGAAGCCTACGGCGATTTCTCGAAGGACCTCGCGGCCACCGGCAAGCGCTTCTTCGACAACGCGTGGATCGACGCGGGCGTGCGGCCGGGCAAGGCGCCGGGCGCCTTCGCGCATCCGACGGTGCCGTCCGCGCATCCCTATCTGCTGCTCAACTTCCAGGGCAAGACGCGCGACGTGATGACGCTCGCCCACGAGCTCGGTCACGGCGTGCATCAGGTGCTGGCGGCGGGGCAGGGACACCTGCTGGCCGACACGCCGCTGACGCTGGCCGAGACCGCTTCGGTGTTCGGCGAGATGCTGACCTTCCGCAAGCTGCTCGAACGCGCCAGGGAGCCCAAGCGCCGCAAGGCGATGCTCGCGGGCAAGGTCGAGGACATGCTCAACACGGTCGTGCGCCAGACCGCGTTCTGCGAGTTCGAGAAGCGCCTGCACGACGAGCGGCGCAAGGGCGAGATGATGCCCGACCGCATCGGCGAGATCTGGATGGACGTGCAGCGCGAGAGCCTGGGGCCGGCCTTCCGCTACGATCCCGAATACGCTTTCTACTGGACCTACATCCCGCACTTCGTGCACACGCCGTTCTACGTCTATGCCTACGCGTTCGGCGACTGCCTCGTGAACTCGCTCTACGCGCTCTACCGCAAGACGCCGGCGGGCTTCGCCGAGAAGTATCTCGACATGCTGCGCGCGGGCGGCACCAAGCGGCACAAGGAGCTGCTCGCCCCGTTCGGTCTCGACGCCGCCGATCCGGATTTCTGGCGCCAGGGCCTGGGCGTGATCGAGGGCTTCATCGACGAACTGGAAGCGCTTTCGTGACGGGCGGGGCCTGATGGCGGACGAAGCCAACTCGCTGGGCGGGCGCGTCGCGCGCTATGCGCGCGTCGGCTCGGCGGTCGGCGGGCTCGCCGTGCGGCTTGGCGCCGAGCGCGTGCTGGGCGTCAGGCTCGACCGCGAGCGGCACGCCGCCGACCTGCGCGCCGCACTCGGCGGCCTCAAGGGGCCGCTGATGAAGGTGGCGCAGCTGATGTCCACCATCCCCGACGCGCTTCCCGACGAGTACGCCGCCGAACTTTCCCAGCTCCAGTCGAGCGCGCCCGCCATGGGCTGGCCGTTCGTCAAGCGGCGCATGGCGGCCGAACTCGGGCCCGACTGGGCGGCGCGCTTCGCGTCGTTCGAGCGCGAAGCGGCGGCGGCGGCCTCGCTCGGGCAGGTGCATCGCGCGGTCGGCAAGGACGGCGCGCGGCTCGCTTGC
>JBIKWI010000058.1:0-17998 GCA_044356395.1 Tagaea sp.
CTCAACGAGTACGGGGCCATCGTTGCCGGCGGCTCCGCCGTCACGCCGTTCGGCCGGGTCGCCGCAGCCGGCTTCGCCGAGGGCTCCCGGGTACGGATCCTCATCCGTCCGGAAGGACTGCGCCTGCGCGACGATCCCGACGCGCGGCATCCCGCCAAGGTCCTTGCCGCCCGCCTGCTCGGGCGCTCGTCGTGGGTCCATCTATGTTTCGGCCAGCCCGCGGAGGAGGCGGACGACGGACACAGCCACTTTCACGCCCGGGTGCCCGGGCGCTTCCTTCCCGCCGAGGGCGAAGTGCTCGGCGTCGAACTCGATCCTGCCCAAGTCTTTGTTTTTCCGGTTGGCGACCCCATGTAGGGGGTAGAAATTCCGCCCGGGAGCGGTTGCGGTCGGCGCGCGCGTCTGCCACACTCCGCCCCGATTTCGACCGAGGGTCTGTCAGGAACGCTTTCAATTCAGCGTTCTAGCAGGTCCGGTCTTCGCATCACGGGAGCGACTTCGATGGGTATGACGAGCATCTGGCACTGGCTGATCCTCCTTGTGGTCGTGCTCCTGCTGTTTGGGGCCGGCAAGATTCCCAAGCTGATGGGCGACATGGCTTCGGGCATCAAGGCCTTCAAGAAGGGCATGAAAGACGACGAGGCCGGCGACCAGCCGGCCCCGGCAGGTGCCGCGCCGCAGGTGACCGCTACGCCGGCGACGGCCCACGAGACGAGCGCCGAAAAGCCGAAGGTCTAGTCCGACGGCGACCGGGGAAGGCGCGCAAGGCCGGCCATGTTGGATCTGAGTTGGGGCGAGATCGTGTTGATCGGTGCCGTGGCGGTGATTTTCATCGGCCCGAAGGAACTTCCGAACGCCGTGCGCACCATGGGCAAGTTCATGGGCAAGGCCCGCACGATGGCGCGCGAGTTCCAGAACAACGTCGACGACATGATCCGGGAAGCCGACCTCGACGAGGTCAAGAAGCAGGTCCAGTCGGTCCAGAACGTTACGACCGGTGGCCTGTCCGGCGTCATCCAGAACGCGATCGACCCGAAAGGCGAAATCCAGAAGGCACTGGCGCCGCCCGAGACGCTTTCCGCCCCCGCCATTTCCGAGTTGCCGCCGCCACCTGCGCCGGCAGCCGCACCTGCCATCGCGGCACCGCCGGTCGAAACCCCGGCATCCGTTCCCGTCGCCGCAAAAACGAACTGATCCGAATCTGCCGTGGCTGAAGATCTCGACGACAAGAAAATGCCGCTGCTCGAACATCTGGTCGAGTTGCGCCAGCGGCTGCTCTATTCGATCCTCGCGTTCTTCGCGTGCTTCCTGCTCACCTATTACTTCCACACGCAGATCTTCAATTTCCTCGTCGACCCGCTCCAGCAGGTATTCGACGGCCAGTCCGGCCGCCGGATGATCTTCACGGCGCCGACCGAAGCTTTCTTCACCTACATCAAGGTCGCGTTCTTTGCCGGCGTCTGCCTCGCCTTTCCGATCATCGCGAGCCAGCTCTGGATGTTCGTGGCGCCGGGCCTCTACAAGAACGAGAAGAACGCGTTCCTTCCGTTCCTGATCGCCACACCGGTGATGTTCACGCTCGGCGCGAGCCTGCTCTACTACTTCGTGCTGCCGGTCGCGCTGAAGTTCTTCGCCAGCTTCGAGGTTCCGGCGGGCGAGGGGGCGCTGCCAATCCAGCTCGAAGCGAAGATGAGCGAATATCTCTCGCTCGTTATGACCCTGATCCTCGCGTTCGGCATCAGCTTCGAATTGCCCGTCCTGCTTCTGCTGCTCGTGCGCGTGGGCCTCGTTTCGGCCAAGACCCTGGCCGAGAAGCGCCGCTATGCGGTGGTCGGCGTCGTCGCGTTCGCCGGCGTGGTGACACCGCCCGACGTGCTGAGCCAACTCTCGCTCGCCATCCCGATGTATCTGCTCTACGAGGCATCGATCTGGATCGGCTACGTGATCGAGAAGCGCCGCTCCGAGAGCGAGGTCGCGGACGACGAAACGCCGGACGAAGCGGCCCCGGTGGCGCGCGCTGCGGCACCTGTCGCGTCGTCGCTGCCTGAAACCGATTTCAATCAGGCCCGCTAAGTCCCGGACGCGAATCGCTTTTTGCCGATCTGTGGACGCCCGAGTCGCGCCAGCCTTATAAAGTTCCGGCGCGTCGGGAACGTCGAGTCGCAATCGACCGTCAAGCCCCCCGATCTGGCGCCCGGAACCGGATGTTCGGCAAGCCGATCGACCTTTCGAAGTCGCGCATCCTCGTCGTCAACGACGACGGCATCGCGTCGCCCGGCATAGCGCTGCTCGAGCGCGTCGCCCGGACGCTGAGCCGCGACGTCTGGGTCGTCGCCCCCGAGAGCGAGCAGAGCGCCGTCAGCCACTCCCTGACGATCCGCCGCCCGCTGCGCGTGCACCGGCTCAAGGGCAACCGCTACGCCATCGACGGCACGCCCACCGACTGCGTGATGCTCGCCATCCAGGAGATCATGCGCGACAGGCCGCCCACGCTGTGCCTTTCGGGCATCAACCGGGGCGGCAATCTCGCCGACGACGTCACCTATTCCGGCACCATTGCCGCCGCGATGGAGGCGACGATCCTCGGCGTGCCGGCGATCGCGCTGTCGCAGGTCGTCACGCACCCGCATCCGGCGAAGTGGTCGACCGCGGAGCACCATGCCGCGATCGTCGTGCGCAAGCTTGCCCGCATTGGGTGGCCGCGCGACGTGCTGATGAACGTCAATTTCCCCGATGTCCCGCACAAGCAGGTCCGCGCGATCGTGCGCACCGTGCAGGGCCGCTACAAGTCGGGCGACGACATCGTGAAGAACACCGACCCGCGCGGACAGACTTACTACTGGATCGGTTCCGCCACGCGCGGTCACGACGATCGTCGGGGAACCGACATCTGGGCGACCGATCGCGGCCACATCTCGGTGACGCCGCTGCATCTCGATCTCACGCATCGCGCGACGCTGAAGTCGCTCGCCAAGCACCTTCCGGAAGTCGCATGAGCACGCCCAACCACCGCATCCGGCTCGTCATGGACCTTCGCGCCGCAGGGATCGCGGACACGGCCGTGCTGTCAGCTATCGAACGCGTGCCGCGCGAGGCCTTCGTGCCGCCGACGTTCCGCGACCGCGCCTACGAGGACGCGGCCCTGCCGATCGGGCACGCGCAGACCCTGTCCCGGCCGTCGGTCGTCGGGCTAATGACGCAGGCACTCGAAGCGGGGCCGCGCAGCAAGGTGCTCGAGATCGGCACGGGCTCCGGATACCAGACGAGCGTGCTCGCGCGCATGGTCCGGCGCGTCTACACCATCGAACGCCATCGCGAGTTGCTGTTCGAGGCCGAAGCGCGCTTCAAGGCGTTGCGCGTGCACAACGTCGTGACGAAGTTCGGCGACGGCTGGCAGGGCTGGCCCGAGCAGGCGCCGTTCGAGCGCATCATCGTGACGGCCGCACCCGTCGACATTCCCGGCGCGCTCATCGATCAGCTTGCCGACGACGGCGTGATGGTGCTGCCCGTCGGACTCGAGAAGCGGGCCCAGGTCCTGATCCGCGTGCGCAAGACCGACGGGCGTGCCAAAATCGAGGAACTCGACGCCGTGCGATTCGTGCCGATGGTGGCCGGTCTGCCGGTGTGAGGGCAGGGGCCATGCGCAGGTCGGTAAAGTTCGCGCTTTTCGGAATTCTTGCGGCAGCTCTGGGCGCCTGCGCGCGCAGCGGGCCGCCTGCGCCTGTCGTGCTGGGATCGGGCGCTCCGGCGACATCGGCCACAGCATCGCGCACGTCGTCGAACGACGCGATCGCGCCGGGTGCTGCCTATGTCGTGCGGCCGGGCGATACCATATTCACGATCTCGCGCCGCTCCGGCGTTCCGACACGCGCGCTTATCGACGCCAACCGTCTGGCGCCGCCCTATGCGCTGGAGGCGGGGACGCGGCTGTCGATCCCTGCGGTGCGGACGCACGAGGTCCGTCCGGGCGATACGGCATCGCAGATTGCCCAGCGATACGGCGTGCCGCTGCGCGAACTCGTGCGCGTCAACGCGATCGAGCCGCCCTATGTCATCCGTGTCGGCCAGCGCCTCGCGATCCCGGATGCCGCGCGCCTGACCGCATCGACATCGACGCCCTCGTCGATCCCGACCGTCATGGTGCCTGCAGAGCCGCCGCCACGCGGCGTCGCGGCTCCGCGCGGAATGGTCGAGGCGGCGCCATTGCCGGCTCCCTCCGTCGCATCAGCTGCAGCTCCGCAGGTTTCGCCGTCGCCACCGCCCGCACTGGCACCGCCGCAGGCAGCTGCCCTTCCGCCGCCCGCCAATCCGCCCGCCCCGGCGCCGGAGGGCGATACGGGCGTGCGCGCCGTCGCCGGCCGCATGCTCTGGCCGGTTCGCGGCGTTGTCGTTTCCGACTATGGACCGAAGCCGGGCGGGCTGCAGAACGACGGCATCAACATCGCCGCCCCGCGCGGCACGGCTTTCCGGGCGGCCGAGAGCGGCGTCGTGATCTATGCCGGGAACGAACTGCGCGGCTTCGGCAATCTCCTTCTGCTGCGCCACGAAGGCGGCTACGTGACGGCCTATGCCCATGCAGACGAACTGGCGGTCCGGCGCGGCGATCAGGTCCGCAAGGGGCAGACCATCGGTCGCGTCGGCTCAAGCGGCAACGTGACGGGCCCGCAACTCCATTTCGAAGTGCGGCGTGGAACGCAGGCCGTCAATCCGATCGACTATCTGGGATCGCAGTCCAGCGCTTCGAACTGACCCGGCGGGACGGTTCAGGCCGCCAGCGAACGGGGCGTGCCGCTTCCAGTGCTGGCGCGTTCCTCTTCGAGGATGCGGACAACTTCGGTCAGCACGAAGTCGAGCGTCAGGGGCGCGCCATCCGTGCGGCGGCGGTCTTCGGTGCGGTCGGGCTGTTTCTTATCCATGGCAGGGCTCAGGCGGCTTGCGGCGTCGAACTGCGGGCGGCTTCGATCATCGTTCCCGACACGGCCTCGTAGGCGGCTGTCCAGGCGGACCGCATCTCGCCGTCGAAGGTGGCGCCGAAGCATTCGTGAAGGGTCTCCAAAAGGGCCTGTCCGACGGACGCGTAGTGCCGGGCTTCGACGCCGTACTCGACATGGCGCCGCCCGAGCTCGTGAACCGTCGCGAGGACCGGCGCGAGGTTGTCGAGCGAACGCACGACGGTCGCCAGCGCCACGATCAGCTTGATGCCCTGCGTGCGCATGTCGCCATTGAACAGCTTGCGCGTCGACGGATCGATCTCGAACAGGTTCTCGTAGAAGCGGGTGGCGACTGCCTCGTGGCTCGGCGTCAGCTTGGCGAAACTGTCGCGGACGAGGATGATCTGGCTTGGAGTCATCGTGCACCTTCGCGCTGGAGGACGCGAAAACCGTATGCTCCGGACGTATCGGAAAGATTTCTGTATTCGGGGATTAGTGTTTCAATTGTTTCAGCGTCAGGCTCAGACCTTGCCGGGAACGAACATGTAGCCGGCACCGCGGACCGTCCGGAGCGTCTCCGGCTTCGAGGGATCGCGCTCGATCTTGCGGCGCAAACGGGCGATGCGGATGTCGATGCTGCGATCGAACGGCTCCCATCGCTTGTGGTGGGCCAACTCCAGCAGCCGGTCGCGATCCATCGGGCGATTGGGATTCGCCGCAAAGGCGGCGAGCAGATCGAACTCCATGCTCGTCAGTGCCACCTCCGCACCAGCTGGATCGACAAGCCGGCGCCGGTCTAGGTCGAGCGTGCAACGCCCCATCCGGATGCTGCCGGGCGCTGCCGGGCCTGCGGACGAAGCTGCCGGCGTGCTCCTGCGCCGCAGCACGCTTCGGGCACGCGCAAGTAGCTCCCGCAAATCGCACGGTTTCGCGACGTAGTCGTCCGCCCCCATTTCCAGTCCGACGACACGGTCGATGGTCTCGTGGGCGGCGGTCAGCATGATGATGCCCGCGGTCGACGTCTCGCGCAGCCAGCGCGCCAGACTGAGACCGTTCTCGCCCGGCATGTTGAGGTCGAGAAGAACGAGATCGGGGGCGAATTCCGGAACCTTCGCGCGCACGGCGGCGCCGTCGGCGGCATCCGCCGCCTCGAATCCCTGCATCGTGAAATATTCGACGAGCATCTCGCGGATGCCGGGTTCGTCGTCGACCACAAGGACGCGCGGCTTCTCGGACAAAGGGAACGGCCTCGGATTCATTCGAGGCCCGATTAAAGCACGACCCGGGCAGGCACGGCCAACCCTGAGCGGGGCTGCTAGTCCAGCCGCTTGCCCAGTCGCCCGGCAAGATCCTGCACGAACTGCCAGGCCACGCGACCCGAGCGGGCACCGCGCGTGACCGACCATTCGCTTGCCTGCGCGCGCAGTTCCTCGACCGGCAGGTCAAGTCCGTAGCGCCGGGCATAGCCTTCGATCATCGCAAAATAGGTGTCCTGGTCGGCATTGTGGAAGCCGAGCCACAGGCCGAAACGGTCGGACAGCGACACTTTCTCCTCAACGGCCTCGCCGGGATTGATCGCGGTCGAGCGTTCATTCTCGATCATGTCGCGGGCCATCAGGTGGCGCCGGTTCGAAGTCGCGTAGAACACCACGTTGTCGGGCCGCCCCTCGATGCCGCCGTCGAGCACGGCCTTCAGCGACTTGTACGCCGCGTCCTGCCCGTCGAACGAAAGGTCGTCGCAGAACACGACGATGCGGCGCTGCTTTCCGCGCACATGCGCAAGCAGGCGCGGCAGCGAAGGGATGTCCTCGCGGTGGATCTCGACGAGAGCGAGCGCGCGCGGACGCTTCTCGTTGATCGCCGCATGGACCGCCTTGACGAGCGAGGACTTGCCCGTGCCGCGGGCACCCCACAGGAGCACGTTATTGGCCGGCAGACCGTCGGCGAAGCGCCGCGTGTTGTCGAACAGGATCTCGCGCTGGCGCTCGACCCCGCGCAGCAGGTCGAGATCGACCCGGTTGACCTTCGCTACTGTCTCGAGCCGCTTGCCGTCCGCGTTCCAGACGAAGGCGTCGCCGGCGTCTAGATCGGCCGATATCGACGCCGGTGGAGCCATCCGGTCGAGCGCGTCGGCGATCCGGGTGAGGAGGGCGGTGATCTTGGCGTCGTCCATGATGGCGGAGTCCGGCGAGTGGCAAGGGCCGGAAAACTAGCCCCCGGGGGTGCAAGTGGTCAATCCGAAAGGAAGATTCCGGACATAAGGGACGTTGCAATTCGGGGCGGTGTGGCTATAGTCGCGCCCCGACCCAACCCCCCGATCAAGACGACGGAGCCCTGTTCGATGTTCATCTCGCCCGCTTACGCCCAAGCCGCCGGGGGCGGTGCCGCCGACGTGCTGCCGCAGCTGATGCTGATGGCCGCCGTATTCGTCGTCTTCTATTTCCTGCTGATCCGTCCGCAGCAGAAGAAGGTCAAGGAACACAGGGCGATGATCGACGCGCTGAAGCGCGGCGACCGGGTCGTCACGACCGGCGGCCTGATCGGCACGATCCAGCGCATCGTCTCCGACCGCGAGGCGGTGCTCGAGATCGGCGATGGCATGCGCGTGCGGATCATGCGCGCGATGATTTCGGAAGTAATGGCCAAGACCGAGCCGCTCGCGGCCGACGACAAGGCCGAAAAAACCGAGAAGAAGGCGCCGGTTGGACCGACCTACTGGTCGATGCTGGGCGTGCCCGAAGGTGCCGGCCAGGCTGAAGTCGACGCGGCGATCGACGCCAAGGGCGGCGATCCGGCACTGGCCGAGGCGGTCGACACGCTCAAGGATCCGATCAAGCGCAAGCTCTACTCGCGCCTGGGTCATGCCGATTACGTCGCCACGCTGAAGGACTGACGCGGGGGCCCCCGGGCTCGCGCGCCGCGCACACGATGCTGTTTTTCTCGCGCTGGAAGATCTGGAGCATCATCGCCGTCTGTCTGGCCGGCGTGCTGCTTTCCGTTCCGAACGTCGCCCCGCGGCCGGACTGGTGGCCCTATGCGATGAATCTCGGCCTCGACCTGCGCGGCGGCTCTTACCTGCTGCTCGAAGTCGACATGCCGGCGGTCGTGCGCGATCGCATCGCGACCATCCAGGATCAGGTCCGCACGCGCATGCGCGCGGCCAACATCCAGATCGTCGGCATCTCGGGGCGCGACAATGCCGTCGTGTTCCAGGTCCGCGATCCCGGCCAGGCCCAGGCGGCGATCGCGAACCTGCGCGAGATCGTCACGATGGTGGGCGGCGGCGGACTGGGTGCGGGTACCGCCGACCTCGACATCCAGGCGACCCCGGACGGGACGGTCACGATCACGCTGACCGAAGTGGCATTGCGCGAAAAGGCCACGCAGGCCGTCCTCCAGTCGATCGAGATCGTACGTCGGCGCATCGACGAGACCGGCGTCAACGAACCGCAGATCGCCCGCCAGGGCGCCAATCGGATCCTCGTCCAGTTGCCGGGCGTCGACGATCCGGACCGCATCAAGAAGCTTCTCGGCACGACCGCGCGCATGACGTTCCGTCTGCTCGATCCGAATGCCGATCCGGCCTCGGGCCAGCGCCCGCCGCCGGGCGTGGAGTTCCTTCGTGCCGAGAACGAGCGGCGCGTCGACGGGTCGCCGATGGTCTATGCCGTCCGCCAGCGCGTCGAGGTGGAGGGCGCAAACCTCACCAAGGCGTCGGCCGGCACCAATCCCCAGACCGGCGAGTGGATCGTCAATTTCGAGTTCGACTCCCTTGGCGCAAGGCGCTTCGCCGACGTGACGCGACAGAACGTGGGGCGTCCCTTCGCGATCGTTCTGGACGACAAGGTCATCAGCGCTCCGGTCATCCGCGAGCCGATCACCGGCGGGCGCGGCCAGATTTCGGGCCGCTTCACCGCGCGGGACGCGCAGGATCTTTCGGTGCTTCTGCGCGCCGGCGCGCTGCCGGCCCCGCTGACGATCGTCGAGGAGCGCACGGTCGGCCCGGATCTGGGGGCCGATGCGATCCGCGCCGGCATCGCCTCGATCCTGGCGGGAATGGTCCTCGTGTTCGTCTTCATCATCTGGAGCTACGGCCTGTTCGGCGTGTTCGCCTGCGTGGGACTGATCGCCAACCTGTTCCTCACGGTCGCGTGCCTCTCGCTGCTCCAGGCGACGCTGACTTTGCCGGGCATGGCCGGCCTGCTGCTCACGCTCGGCCTGTCGGTTGACGCGAACATCCTGATCAACGAGCGCATCCGCGAGGAAACCAAGGCGGGCAAGACGCCGTTCGCCGCCATGGAAGCCGGCTTCGCGCGCGCGTTTTCGACGATCATCGACTCGAACCTCACGACGCTCATCAAGATGATGCTGCTGTTCGCCTTCGGCTCGGGGCCGGTCCGCGGCTTCGCCGTGACGATCACGCTGGGCATCATCACGTCGATGTTCACCGCGACGGTTCTGGTCCGCCTGATGATGGTTACGTGGCTGCGCGCGAAGAAGCGCGAAGCCCTCCCGGTCTGACCCCGCGACGGAGACGGAAAAATGCTGAGCATCTTCCCGCGTCTGCGGATCTTCCCGGACAAGACGGACATCAAGTTCATGAAGGGCCGCAATGTCGGCCTGGCGGTGTCGGCGCTACTTTCGCTGCTCTCCGTCATCCTGTTCTTCCAGCCCGGCATGAACTACGGCATCGATTTCAAGGGCGGCATCGTCATCGAGGCGCGCACCCAGGAAGCGGCCGATTTCCCGGCGCTGCGGGCCATTCTTGCCGCCCAGAATGTCGGGCCGGCCGGGCTCCAGCAGTTCGGCTCGCCCAGCGACGTGCTGATCCGGCTCGAGCGCCAGCCGGGGGACGACGCGGCCCAGCAGCGCGCGGTCGAACGCGTGCGCGCGGCACTCCAGCAGGGCGTGTCAGGCCTTCAGGTCCGCCGGGTCGAGGCCGTCGGCGCTTCGGTCTCGGCCGAACTTTTCCAGGCCGGGATGATCGCGCTGGGGCTCAGCCTCTTCGCGATGCTGATCTACATCTGGTTCCGCTTCGAGTGGCAGTTCGGCGTCGGAGCCGTGGCAACGCTCGTGCTGGACATCACCAAGATGATCGGCTTCTACGTCGTGACCGGTTTCCAGTTCAATCTCGTCGCGGTGGCCGCGATGCTCACGGTCATGGGCTATTCGGTCAACGACAAGGTCGTCGTCTACGACCGCGTGCGCGAGAACCTGCGCAAGTACAAGTCGATGTCCTTGCGCGACCTGATCGACCTTTCGATCAACGAGACCATGTCGCGCACGATCGGCACGTCGATCGCCACGTTCCTGGCGACGGTGCCGCTGGCGCTCTACGGCGGCGAGGCGCTGGAAGAGTTCGCCTGGATGCTGCTGTTCGGCGTCATCCTCGCGACGTCTTCGTCGATCTTCATTGCCGCACCGATCCTGCTGTTCCTCGGCGAGGACAAGCTGCGCCGCGGTCCGCCGCCCGGCAAGGATGCGGCCCCCGAGGGCGCGGTCGCGAAACCCTAGGGCGATCGCCGTGGCCGCGCCGCCACCGGCCCCGCGTCCCGACCGGATGGTCGTCGATGCCTACGGCAAGGGCGCATTCACGATCCGCGGGCAGCTTCATGCGGGCCCCGTCATCCTGCTTCCCGATGCCGTGATGCCGTGGTCGTTCGGCGATATCGGCGCGCTTGCGGTCGGGGATTTCGCGGCCCTCGTGTCGCTCGAACCGTCCCGCCGGCCCGGCATCCTGCTGATCGGGATGGGTCCGCGCACGCTGTTCGTGGCGCCCGCCGTGCGTGCGGCCCTGCGCGAGGCGGGCATGGTCGCCGACCTGATGGATACCGGTGCCGCCTGCCGCACGTACAACGTGCTGCTTGCCGAAGAGCGGCGCGTGGCCGCCTGTCTCGTTCCGGTCTGAAACGAAAACGGGGCCCCGAAGGGCCCCGCGATCGTCGTCCGCCTGTTTCGCGATCAGGCGGCGATGTTCTGCGCACCCACCATGAAATAGAGCATGGGGATCGAGAACATCGTGTTGAAGCGGCTGGTGATCATCGCCGTGCGCGCCGCCTTCTTCTTGGCGTCGGCGTCGGCTTCGACCATGCCGAGCGCGATCTTCTGGTTCGGCCAGATGATCATCCAGACGTTATAGGCCATGATGATGCCGAGCCACATGCCGATGCCGATCAGCTTGGCGGGACCAGTGCCGGTCAGCGTGATCGCGGCCATGAAGTAGCCGTTCATCATGGCGAGCAGCAGGCCCGTGACGAGGGTCGCGAGCGCTGCCCAGCGGAACCAGAAAAGCGCCGTCGGCGCGATGACCTTGCCGATGGCCGGCTTCTGCTCGTCCGGGATCTTCGGCATCGACGGGATCTGGACGAAGTTGAAGTACCAGAGCAGGCCGATCCACATCACGCCCGACAGCACGTGCAGCCAGCGCACGAAGAACGTGGCCCACGGATAGTCGGGCTGGAACGAGTTGGTCAGCAGGGCGAGAGCAAGGGCAAGGGCGACGCCGTAGGCGAGCGCCCTGTCCAGCTTGTCGAGGCCGATCTTTGCGAGGAAGTCGATCATTGTTCTTTTTCTCCGAGTGGGGCGGCTGTCACGCGCCGGCCTGATCCGGCGGATGTCCTTGTAGAATCGCCTGGGCCGCGCGACGACCAGAGCGAATCGCTCCTTCTATTGTCGGCGGAACGCCGGTCTGCGTCCAGTCCCCGGCCAGAAACAGGTTGAGTGCGGCAGTAACCGTACCCGGCCTGCGGTTATCCTGGGCCGGCGTCAGGCGCAGCGTGGCGCGGCGCTCCTTGATCGTGCGCGCGGGCGGAACGGGCAGGGGCGGCAGGCCGAGTGCGGATGCCACGTCGCGCCAAAGCAGGGCCGCCAGGGCCTCCGGCGGGCGGTCGACGAGCGCGTCGGCGGCGCTGACCGTGACGCTGACCACGTCGTCGCGCGCGATGAGCCATTGCGCGGTGCCGCCGATCAGGCCGAGCAGGCGCTGCCCGCCGGGCAGGGCGACGGGTCCGTCGAGGCGGTAGTGGGCGTTGACAATGGGCGACATGTCGGCCGGCGCACCGATATCCGGAACGAGACGGGCCAGCGCATGCGGCGGGACCGCGAGCACGACGCAGGCGCGCCGGCAGTCGATCTCGGTGCCGGCGAAGGCGAGTTCTTCGACGCGGCCGCGCGCCATGCGCACGGCATCGAGCGGCATGCCGCTTTCGACCGTCACGCCGGCCTTCGCCAGTTCGGACAGCGCCGGATCGACGAAGGCGCGCGACAGGCCGTTGGCCGCGACGAACGGCCGGCATGCCGCTTCGCCGCGCCCGAACGTTCGCGCCAGCATCGCGGCGAGCGGGCGGGCGGCCGCCTCGCGCGGATCGGTGTTGAGCACGGCGGTCGCCAGCGGCTCCCACAGCGCCTTGTAGAGCGGGCCGTCGGGATCGAGCCGGTCGGCGACGCGCGCCGTATCGCCCGCGAAATAGAGCTGGAGCGCTTCCGAATAGTCAGCCGGCCGCGTGCCGGGCACGCGTCGGCCCGGTGCCATGATCCACCATGGGATCGGACCTGCGTTGGGCCGGATCGACCAGCGCTCGCCTGTGGCAAGGTCGAGGAACGGGAAGTTAGCCGGCACGATGCCGACAAGCTCGCCGCGCGCCCCGATGCGGTCGAGATAGGCGAACGCATCCTCGTTCGAGGACAGCACCACATGCCCGCCATTGTCGATCTCGCGATCGAGCAGCGGGTCGTGGAACGACCGGCAGCGGCCGCCGAAATTGGGCGAGGCCTCGTAGAGCCGCACGCGTGCCCCGGCGTCCGACAGTGCCAGTGCTGCGGACAAGCCGGCAAGTCCGCCGCCGATGACGTGGACGTCGATCACCGGCTTGCCCATAGCCCGCGCAGGACCGCACCGGCCTTGTCGAAGGCGCCGAGGCGCCTGCCTTCGAGGACGCGGGCAAGCAGCGTCGCGTAGAGTTCGCCCATCACGATCGCCGGGCGCAGCGCCGCGCGGTCGAGCTGCGGCAGCATGGCGCGCGCGCGGTCGAGCGTGGCGGCGGCCCGCGCGGCGAAGGCATCGCGCGGCTCGGGAAGGTAGTTCCGCCCGCGCGCGGCATCCTCGTCGATATCGCGCAGCACGTTGACGCGTTGCAGCCCTTCGCCGAGCGTCAGCGCATAGGTCTCCGCCGCCTTGCCCGAGGTACCGAAGATCGGCAACGCCAGCATCCCGATCGTGCCGGCCACGCGCCGGCAATAGAGGACGAAAAGCGTTTCGTCGAAGACCTGCGGCTCGAGGTCCATCAGCTGGCCGTCGATCAGCGCGTCAAGCTCGGCGCGCGGCAGGCCGAAGGCGCGGGCATGTGGCTGGAAGGCGCGTGCGACCGGATGGGCCGGAACGCCTTCGTGGATCGCGGCAACCTCGCGGCGCCAGCCGGCAAGACCGTCGCGACGTTCCTCGACGCTGCCTGGGCCGTCGGCCACGTCGTCGATCGCGCGCGCGATGTCGTAGAGGGCGAAGAGCGCCTCGCGTCGGGGCGCGGGCAGCAGCCGCATCGCCCAGTAGAAAGTCGAACGCCGTCGCGCGCTCACGCGAACAGCCCCGCGACGATGCCGCGCGCGACCGCCAGCCCCTTGCCGAGCGGCCCCAGTTCCACGCGCGAAGCGAGCGGATCGCGCCGGCGCAGGGCACGCGCCAGCCGGCGCGAGATGTCGACGATCGCCGCTGTCTCCATGCGCAGGCGCCGGTCGCGGATCGAGGCTGCCAGCGGACGGGCCTGCGCGTTGAGCGCGTCGACCCGTTCGAGTACGCGGTCGTAGACGGCGCGCAGAGGGGCCGACAACGAAGGGGCGAGCAGGTCGCGCTCGGAAAGACCGGCTTCGTCGAGCCACGATTTGGGTATGTAGAGCCGGTGCAGGTCGAGCCAGTCGCCGGCGGCATCCTGCAGATGGTTCTCGACCTGGAGGGCGGCGCACAGCGCGTCGGACGCCGGCCACAGCGCGCGATCCTCGCCGTGCAGGTCGAGCAGGAAACGGCCCACCGGGGCGGCCGAGAAGCGGCAATAGGCGAGCAGGTCCGACCAGGTGCGGCACGGCCGGCCACGCGCGTCGGCAAGGAAGGCCTGCAGGAGGTGGCGCGGATGGTCGAGCGTCAGGCCGCGCTCGAGGAGGACAGCGCGCAGGGCAAGCGCCTCGTCGGGGCCGTCGTTGCCGTCGGCGAGCGCCCGGTCGTGCGCTTCGAGCAGTGCTGTCTTCGCGGCCGCGTCGAGCGCGGGGGCGTCGGCGATGTCGTCGGCGGCGCGCGCGAAGCGGTAGAAGGCGTGCACGGCCGGCCGGTGTTCGCGCGCCACCAGCCAGGAGCCGACAGGGAAGTTCTCGGTCGTTCGGGTCCGGGTGCTCACGAAGATCGATTCCGCCTGTGTCTGGCCCTATATAGCACCGCATGGACCCGGAAGCGCTCGCCGAAGCCCACACCCTGCTGCGCCGCCACGACCCCGAACGTTGGCGCACCACGCTGTTCGCACCCGCCGGCATGCGCGAGCGGCTGGTCGCCCTCTATGCCTTCAATGTCGAGATCGCGCGCGTACGCGAGACGGTGTCGGAAGCGCTGCTCGGGCAGATCCGCCTGCAATGGTGGCGCGAGGCGCTGGCCGAAATCGCCGGCGGCGGGCCCGTGCGTCGGCATCCGATCGTGCGCGCGATCGCCGACGCGAAGCTCGATCCGACGCTGCTGGGCAAACTGGTCGATGCGCGCGAGCGCGATCTGGACGACACGCCCTTCGCCGATCTCGGCGAGCTTGAAGCCTATGCCGCCGCCACGTCGGGCGACCTTGCCGTCGCGGCGGGCGGCGAAGGCTGCCGCGACATCGGCACGGGCTATGCGCTTGCGGGCGCGTTGATCGCGCTGCCCTATTATTCGCGCCAGCGGCGCAACGTGCTGCCCGTCGATCTCGTGGCGGCAGCGGGCCTTGCGCCCGAGACGATCCACGAGGGCAAGGCCGGAACGCGGCTCGAAGCGACGGTCGTGCCCGTCGCCAAGCGCGCACGCGAACTGCTGGCGCGCGCCGGCGACGTGCCGAAGCCCGTGGCGCTGCAGGGCACGCTTGCGCGCCTGTGGCTCGACCGGCTTCAGCGCGCGAGGCACGACGCGTTCGCACACGAACTGCAGGCCCCGCATCCGGCCGACATCTGGCGGCTGTTCTTCGCCAACCTATTCGGCCGCTTCTGACGCGCCGCCGGCGAGCCACGCGTCGAGATCGGCGCGCGCGCGGTGCGCGTAGGCCTTCTTGCGGTCCTGGCCCTTGAGGCGCTTGTCGGTGCCGGGATCGAGCGGCGGGAAGAGGCCGAAATTGCAGTTCATCGGCTGGAAGGTCTTCGCATCGCCGCCGCCGGTGAGGTGCGCCAGCAAAGCGCCGAATGCGGTCGTGGGTGGTGGCGGCACGCACGCGCGGCCGTGCCATTGTGCTGCGGCGAAGCGCCCGGCGAGCAGGCCGATGGCCGCACTCTCGACATAGCCTTCCACGCCGGTGACCTGGCCGGCGAAGCGCAGGCGCAGATCGGCCTTCAGGCGCAACTCGCCTTCGAGCAGCTTGGGCGAATTGAGGAAGGTGTTGCGGTGGATGCCGCCGAGCCTTGCGAACTCGGCCTTCTCGAGCCCCGGGATCGAACGGAAGACGCGTACCTGGTCGGCGTATTTGAGCTTCGTCTGGAAGCCGACCATGTTGTAGAGCGTGCCCAGCGCGTTGTCCTGGCGCAGCTGCACGACCGCGTGCGCGCGCCGGCCGGTGGCGGGATCGGTGAGGCCGATGGGCTTCATCGGGCCGAAGCGCAGCGTCTCGGGCCCGCGCTCGGCCATCACCTCGATCGGCAGGCAGCCCTCGAAATAGGGCGTGTCCTTTTCCCAGTCCTTGAACTCGGTCTTCTCGCCCGCGACGAGGGCCGCGACAAATTCATCATACTGTTCACGATCCATCGGGCAGTTGACGTAGTCCGCGCCGTCGCCGCCCGGCCCCCCCTTGTCCCAGCGCGACTGGAACCACGCCTTCGTGAAGTCGATGCTGTCCTTGTGGACGATGGGGGCGATCGCGTCGAAGAAGGCGAGCGAGGCTTCGCCGGTCAGGCCGCGCACCGCGTCGGCGAGCGCCGGCGAGGTGAGGGGCCCCGTGGCCACGACCACGTTGTCCCAGTCGGCGGGCGGCAGGCCCGCGATCTCCTCGCGCCGCACCTCGATCAGCGGCTCGGCTTCGATGGCCGCCGTCACCGCCTCGGCGAAGCCGTCGCGGTCGACGGCGAGGGCGGCCCCGGCGGGCACCTTGTGGCGGTCGGCGCAGGCCATCACGAGCGAGCCCGCGGCGCGCAGTTCGGCGTGCAGCAGGCCGACGGCGTTGGCTTCCCATTCGTCCGAGCGGAAGGAATTGGAGCAGACGAGCTCGGCCAGCCGGTCGGTCTTGTGCGCCTCGGTCGTGCGCACGCCGCGCATCTCGTGCAAGGTGACCGGCACGCCCGCGCGGGCCAGCGCCCAGGCCGCGTCCGACCCGGCCAACCCGCCGCCCACCACATGCACCCGCTTCGTTCGATCCATTCCCGCCAACCTGCTATTGTTCGGGACGATTCCCCACCGGCACGAGATACAGGCAGGAAACCCCCATGTTCAAGGCATTCAACCCGGCCACCATCGCCCCGCCCTCGGGCAAATACCAGCATGCCGTTGAGGTGACGGCCGGAGCCCGCACGCTCTATGTTTCCGGCCAGATCGGCGTGCTGCGCGACGGCACGGTCGCCAAGGGGATCGAGGCGCAGGCCGACGCGGTCTGGGCCAACATCAAGGCGATCCTGGCCGATGCCGGGATGACGTACGCCGACCTCGTCAAGGTCACGGTCCTGCTGGTCAACACGGCCGACATCGTGCCGGCGCGCATGGCCCGCGACCGCGCGCTGGGAACTTCGCGCCCGCCGGCCTCGACGCTGATGGTGGTCTCGGCGCTGGCAAGCCCGGAGTTCCTGATCGAGATCGAGGCGATCGCGGCCAAGGCATGAAGCACCGCCCCGCCAAGTTGCTGCTGGTGTCCGCCGCGTTCGCGTTCGCGGCGGCGCAGGCACCCGCACCCGAAGCGCCGCCGCCCCAGCGCATGCCGACGACGATGCAGGCCGCCCCGGTCCTGTCGCCCCACTTCATGCAGGGCAAGGCCGAGTTCGAGAAGGGCAACTTCAACGGCGCCTATCTGCTGCTGCTGCCCTATGCCCAGCGCGGCAATGCCGAGGCGCAGTTCCTGATGGGCCGCATGTCGGACGAGGGCGGGGGCGGCATCGTGCTCGACCCGCGCGAAGCCGTGCGCTGGTACCGGCTTTCGGGTGCCAAGGACTATCCCAAGGCGCTCTATGCGCTGGCCAAGGCGGCGGCGATCGGGCGCGGCATGCCCCAGCAGCCCGAACAGGCGCTGGTGTTCTTGACGCGCGCGGCCGAACTGGACTTCACGCCAGCCATCCTCGACATGGCGTCGCTGTACGACGACGGGCGCGGCGTGGAAGCCGACCGCACGAAGGCCTTCGGCTGGTACCGGCGCGCGGCCGACCTTGGCAGCACCGAGGCGCGCTTTATGGTCGGTGAGCGTCTCTACAACGGCGACGGCGTGGCGCAGGACCGCGACGACGCGCGCCGCTGGTACACGCTCGCCGCCGGGCGCGGCCATCCGGGGGCCTTGTTCCGGCTGGCGCAGATCGGCTTCGGCCGGCCGCTCAACGCCGACCTGCGCATCACCAATTACACGTGGCTGACGCTCGCCCAGCAGCGCGGCGGGCCCGAGATCCGCAAGGAAGCGACCGAGCTTCGCAACAAGCTGGGCGCCACCATGCTGCAGGTCGACATCGATGCGGCCATGCAGCGCGTGCGCGCCTGGAAGCCCGAACCGCCGCTGCGGGGCGAAGCGGTCGATCCCGACGACCCGTACAACGACCCCGACCGGATGCGGGCGGGGCGCTGAAACAGGCGACAACAGGTTACCGTCACCTATTTAAGCCTCTGAAATCGTTCAGTTGTAACCTGGGCGGTGTTTTTCCGCGATATTGTAGGATCGCAGATCTCGGAACAT
>JBIKWI010000059.1:0-17952 GCA_044356395.1 Tagaea sp.
TTCGAGCTGCGCACCGACGGCGGCATGGTCGAGCCGATGTTCCCGGGCGCGCTCGAAGCGCTCGACGCGCTGCAGGCCGCCGGCTGGCTTCTCGGCATCGCCACCGGCAAGGCCCGCCGGGGGCTTGACGCCGTGCTGTCGAGCCACAATCTACATCGCCGGTTCGTGACGCTGCAGACGGCCGACCGGGCACCCGGCAAGCCCGACCCGACGATGCTGCACTGGGCGATGGACGAAGCCGGCGTGCGGCCCTTGGATACCGTGATGATCGGCGACACGAGCTTCGACATGGCGATGGCCAAGGCCGCCAAGGTTGGCGCGCTCGGCGTCGTTTGGGGCTATCATTCGCCGGACGATCTCCGTCAGGCCGGGGCGGACCGGCTGGCGGGCGTCTATGCGGAGCTGCCCGGCCTTGTCCGGGAAATCTGGGAGAATCGGAAATGCGCATCCTGAAGTGGCTTGCCATCGGTCTGGTCGGTCTGGTCGTCGTCGCGGTCGGCGCGGTGTTCGTGATCGCGTCTTCGATCGATCCCAACCAGTACAAGCCGCAGATCGTGGAAGCCGCCAAGTCGGCGACGGGGCGCGATCTGGCGCTCAAGGGCGACATCAAGCTGTCGCTGGGCCTGTCGCCGAGTTTCGGGATCTCCGACGTGACGTTCGGCAACGCGGCCTGGGGCACGCGGCCCGAGATGGTCAAGGTCGGCCGTTTCGAGGTGCAGGTGGCGCTGATGCCGCTGCTGTCCAAGCAGGTCGAGGTGAAGCGCCTCGTGCTGCTCGATACCGACATCCTTCTCGAGACCGACCGTGCGGGCAAGGGCAACTGGGAATTCCAGGCAGCCGGACCGGCCGCCCCCGCCCAGCCGCAGGGCCAGCCGGCGGCACAGGCCGGCGGTACGGCACCGCTGCCGGTCGTGCGCGAGGTCGAGCTGCGCAACGCGCGCTTCGCCTTCCGCGACGGCGCCACGCGCGAGACCAAGGAAGTGAAGCTCGAGCGCGTGCTTCTGAATGCCGATTCCGCGACCTCGCCGCTGCGCCTCGACATCGCGGGCCTGGCCAACGTGCCGGAGCTGTCCGGCGAGCTCAAGTTCGCGCTCAAGGGCCAGGTCGGCTCGGTCGACCGCCTGACGCGCGACAGCGGTTCGCCGTGGCCCGTCGACGTCACGCTGACGCTGGGCGACAACGCGATGAACGCGCGTGTCGCCGGCGGAATCGTGGCGCCGGCTCAGGGCAAGGGTTACGACATCCAGCTCACCGCCGACGTGCCGGAGCTGCAGAAGCTCGCCGCCCTCGCCAAGCAGGATATCCCGGCACTCGGCCCGCTGAAGCTTTCCGTGAAGGCGGCCGACAGCGGCCCCTCGGGCCGCCCGACGCTGCCCGAGATCAAGATCGACCTCGGCAAGGCCGACACGATCCGTCTCGAAGTTTCCGGCTCGTTCCAGGACCCCGTGCAGCAGCGCGGCATGAGTCTCGCCGTCAAGGCGACGTCGCAGGACCTGGCCCCGCCGTTCCGGGCGGCGAAGCTGGAGCCGCCGGTGACCGGTCCGCTCGACCTGCAGCTTCAGGTCCGCGACACGGCCGCGGCGCGCTACCAGATTTCGGGGCTGAACCTGAAGGCCGGTCCGTCGAACGCCGTGGACCTGACGGGCGAGGCGACGATCGCCGTGCCGCCGGGCGCCAAGCCGTCGGTACAGGCGAACCTGCGCTCGCAGACGGTCGACCTCGTCAAGCTGTTCCCGCCCAAGCCGGCCGGTGCGACGCCCGCGCGGCCGGCCGCGTCGGGTAGTGCCGGTGCGGCACCGGCGGACGGCCGCGTGATCCCGAACGAAAAGGTTCCGTTCGACCTGCTCAATGCGGCCAATGCAGATCTCAAGTACGCCGCCGGCACGATCGTCGCCGACGGTGTCACGCTCAAGGGGCTCAACCTGCAGCTCGTCGTGGCGAACGGCGTGCTGACCCTGCGCCCGCTGACGTTCGAAGTGGACGGCGGCAAGTTCGCGCTCGACGCGACGGCGAACGCCGCGCAGAAAAGCTTCACGCACAAGATCGAGATGCGCCAGCTCGACGTCGGCCGCGTGCTGACCGAGCGCAAGCTCAACGACTGGTTCAAGGGCGGTGCCACCACGCTGGACGTAAACCTGCGGGGGTCCGGCGACACCGCGCGCCAGCTCGCCGCTTCGCTGGCCGGCGACGTCTTCGTCAACATGGGGCCCGGCGAACTCGGCCAGGCCGCGACCAAGGTGATCGGCGAATGGCTGGGCAGCGTGTTCCCGCCCTTGTCGCGCGTGACCATCGGCACGTCGGTGCGCTGCGCGATCCACAAGATCGATTTCAACAATGGTATCGGCGTCTACAAGGCGGGTCTGATCGACACGGGCGTCATGTCGGCGCGCACGAGCGGCACGGTCAATCTCGCGACCGAGCAGCTCGCGATCAACCAGATCGCCGGTCCGGTCGCCTTCAATATCGGCGGCACGCTTGCCAAGCCCAGCTATACGCCCGACGCCGCCGGCACGGCGCAGGCACTGCTGCAGGGCGGGACGGGTGCCGTCACGGGCATCCTGCAGGGCGGGGCAGGGGCGGTCACCGGCCTGTTCGGCGGCGGGCAGCCGCAACAGCAGCAGCAGCGACCGGCGGCGGCTTCCGACGCCTGCGGCCAGGCGCTTGCGGCCGCGACCGGCCGGGCGGCACCGGCACCGGCCGCGGCGCGTCCGGCACCTGCGCAGGCGGCACCCGCGCCGGCACCGGCACCCGCACCCGCACCCGCTTCACCGGGCGGCATACGCGGACTCTTCGGCCGTTGAGCGATGCGTCCAAGGCTGCCGGCTTCGCCGAGCCTGCGGTCGTCGCCGAGGCGGATGGCGGCTTTTCGCTGACGCTCGACGGCAAGCCGCTCAAGACCCCGGCCGGGGCGACGATCCGCACGGGGCACCGGGCGTTCGCCGAAGCGCTGGCCGCCGAGTGGACGGGCGTGCTGGCGCGCGGCAAGGCGGCCAAGGTCGATTTCGACAAGGTCCCGCTGACGCGGATCGTCGGCACCGCGCTCGACCGCATTCCGGCCAAACGCGCCGAGATGATCGACGAGCTTCTCGCCCACGCCGAGACCGAACTCCTCTGCTATCGGGCCGACAAGCCGCGCGATCTCGTCGCCCGGCAGACCGACGTCTGGCAGCCGTTGCTCGACTGGCTTGCCCTTGCTTACGACGCGCGGCTGGAGACGCATACCTCGCTGCTGCCGCCCGAGCAGCCGGCTGAAAGCCTTGCCGCCCTTCGCGGCGCGCTGTCCGGGTTCGGCGACCTGAAACTCGCCGGCCTAAGCGTCGCCGTCGTGGCGACCGGTTCGCTGGCGATCGCCCTGGCGCTCGCGGACGGGCGGATCGACGCGACGGCAGCCTTCGATGCGGCCGAACTCGACTCGCTCCACCAGATCGGCCGCTGGGGCGACGACCCGGTGCTGATGGCGAAGCACGCGGCGATTCGCAAGGAACTGTCTGATGCGCAAAGGTTTTTCAGACTGGCGCTGGGATGACGGCTTTGTTATGCGTCTGTGACGGGCGCGAAGCGACGGCAAGCGAGGCGGGACGATGCAGGAAATCCTGAATGAACTCGAGGCGCGCCGCGCCGGAGCCCGCGCCGGCGGCGGCGCGCGCCGCGTCGAAGCCCAGCACGCCAAGGGCAAGCTCACCGCGCGCGAACGCCTCGACGTGCTGCTCGACGAAGGCTCGTTCGAGGAATGGGACATGTTCGTCGAGCACCGCTCGGTCGAATTCGGCATGGGCGAGCAGAAGGTGCCCGGCGACGGCGTCGTCACCGGCTGGGGGACCATCAACGGCCGGCTCGTCTTCGTCTATTCGCAGGACTTCACGGTTTTCGGCGGCTCGCTCTCCGAAGCGCACGCCGAGAAGATCTGCAAGATCATGGATCAGGCCATGAAGGTGGGCGCACCTGTCATCGGCCTCAACGATTCCGGCGGGGCGCGCATCCAGGAAGGGGTGGCGAGCCTCGCGGGCTATGCCGAGGTCTTCCAGCGCAACGTGCTCGCCTCCGGCGTCATCCCGCAGATCTCCGTCATCATGGGGCCATGTGCCGGCGGTGCGGTCTATTCGCCGGCAATGACCGACTTCATCTTCATGGTGAAGGACAGCGCCTACATGTTCGTGACGGGTCCCGACGTCGTGAAGACCGTCACGCACGAGATCGTCTCGGCCGAGGATCTTGGCGGGGCCGCCACGCACACGCAGAAATCCGGCGTCGCCGATCTCGCCTTCGACAACGATGTCGAAGCGCTGCTGCAGACGCGCCGCTTCTTCGATTTCCTGCCGGGCAGCAACAAGGCGGGCGTGCCCGTCCGGCCGACGTCCGACAGCCCGGAGCGGCTGGAGCCTTCGCTCGACACGCTGATCCCGGCGAACCCGAACAAGCCCTACGACATGAAGGAGGCGATCCTCAAGATCGTCGACGATGCCGACTTCTTCGAGGTGCAGCCGGACTACGCGAAGAACATCCTCGTCGGCTTCGGGCGCATCGAAGGGTCCACGGTCGGCTTCGTCGCGAACCAGCCGATGGTGCTGGCAGGCTGCCTCGACATTGCCGCCTCGACCAAGGCCGCGCGCTTCGTGCGCTTCTGCGACTGCTTCGGCATCCCCATCGTCACGCTCGTCGACGTGCCCGGCTTCATGCCGGGGACGGCGCAGGAATATGGCGGCATCATCAAGCACGGGGCCAAGCTCCTCTACGCCTATGCCGAGGCGACGGTGCCCAAGGTGACGCTGATCACCCGCAAGGCCTACGGCGGGGCCTACGACGTCATGGCGTCCAAGCACCTGCGCGGCGATCTCAACTACGCCTGGCCGTCGGCCGAGATCGCGGTGATGGGGCCCAAGGGGGCGGTCGAGATCATCTTCCGCGCCGACATGGGCGACGCCGGCAAGATCGAAGCGCGCACCGAGGAGTACCGCCGGCGCTTCGCCAACCCGTTCGTCGCCGCCTCGCGCGGCTTCCTCGACGACGTGATCAGTCCGGCCGCCACGCGGCCCCGTCTCGCGCGCGCACTCGCCATGCTGCGCACCAAGAAGCTCGAGAATCCGTGGAAAAAGCACGGGAACATCCCGCTGTGAGCGACCCGCGCGCCGACAAGCTGCGCAAGTTCCGCCTGCACGCGATGGTGTTCGTCGCCGCGCTGATGGTGGCGATCGCCGTCAACGTACTGACGAATCCTGCCTACCCGTGGTGGATGTGGCTGGCGAGCGCCTGGTCGTTGCCACTGGCCGCCCACTGGGCCTATTCGCGCGAAATTATCGGATCGAGGAAGTGACGAAGATGGCCGCGAAGAAAGCCAAGCCGGTACCCGGCAAGCTGTTCGGCAAGATCCTGATCGCCAATCGCGGCGAGATCGCCTGCCGGGTGATCCGCACGGCCAAACGCCTGGGCATCAAGACGGTCGCCGTCTATTCGGATGCCGATGCGGATGCTCTCCATGTGCGCGAGGCGGACGAGGCCGTGCGCATCGGGCCAGCGCCGACGGCCGAGAGCTATCTCAAGATCGACGCGATCCTCGCCGCCTGCAAGGCGACCGGGGCCGAGGCGGTCCATCCCGGCTACGGGTTCCTGTCCGAGAACGCGGCGTTCGCCTCGGCTCTCGCCAAGGCGGGCATCGTCTTCATCGGCCCGTCGATGAAGGCGGTCGCCGCGATGGGCGACAAGATCGAATCCAAGATCCTCGCCCAGAAGGCGGGCGTGTCGACCGTGCCGGGGTACCTGAAGCCCATCAAGGACGCCGAGGAGTGCGTCGCCGTCTCGCGCAAGATCGGCTACCCGGTGATGATCAAGGCCTCGGCCGGCGGCGGCGGCAAGGGCATGCGCATCGCGTGGAACGACGCGGAAGCGCGCGAAGGCTTCCGCTCGGCGACGAACGAGGCGAAGAGCTCGTTCGGCGACGACCGCGTCTTCGCCGAGAAGTTCGTCGAGGAGCCGCACCATATCGAGATCCAGGTGATCGGCGACACGCACGGCAACATCATCCACCTCAACGAGCGCGAATGCTCGATCCAGCGCCGCCACCAGAAGGTCATCGAGGAGGCGCCGTCGCCGTTTCTCGACCCCAAGACGCGGGCCGCAATGGGCGCCCAGGCCGTGGCGCTGGCAAAGGCCGTCGACTACCACTCGGCGGGCACCGTCGAGTTCATCGTCGACAAGAACCGGAAATTCTATTTCCTCGAGATGAACACGCGCCTGCAGGTCGAGCATCCGGTGACCGAGGCGATCACCGGGCTCGACCTCGTCGAGCTGATGATCCGCGTGGCGGCGGGCGAGAAGCTGCCGCTCGCCCAGAAGGACGTGAAGATCGACGGCTGGGCGATCGAGGCGCGCCTCTATGCCGAGGACCCCTTGCGCAACTTCATGCCGTCGATCGGGCGGCTGACGCGGGTGATCACGCCCGAGGGGCGCAGCGGCATCCGCGTGGATACCGGCGTCTACGAGGGTGCCGAAATCTCGATGTATTACGACCCGATGATCGCCAAGCTGGTCGCGCACGGGAAAACGCGCGCGATCGCGACCGAGCGCATGGCGGCAGCCCTCGACGCCTATGTCGTGCGCGGGGTCAATCACAACGTCTCGTTCCTCGCCGCGATCATGCACCACAAGCGTTTCCAGGCGGGCAAGCTGACGACCGGCTTCATCGCCGAGGAGTTCAAGGGCGGCTATGTGGGCCGGGCGCTCGATGCCGCCACGCGCCAGCTTCTCGTCGCCGTCGCCGCGACGATCCACCGGCGCGTGCGCGAGCGCGAGATCGGCATCGCGGGCCAGCTCCCGGGGCACGAGGCCCATATCGAGGATTCGATCGTCGTTCGGGTGGCGGGGGAGGAGATGCCGGTCTCGGTGTCCTTCGCCGGCGGCGTCTACCGCGTGAAGGCCGGCGACGAGACGACCGAGATCGCGACCGACTGGCGCCCGGGGCAGCCGCTTTTCGAATGCCTTGCCGACAGCCGGCCGGTCTGCGTGCAGCTTGCGCCGTCCGGTGCCGGCTACACGCTTTTCCATGCCGGCTGCCTCGTCGAAGCGCTCGTTCTTTCGACGCGCGTGGCCGAGCTCAACCGGCTGATGCCCGCACGCCGGGTGAGCGACACGTCGCGCTTCCTGCTGTCGCCGATGCCGGGCCTGCTGAAGGCGCTGGCCGTGCGCGTCGGGCAGGAGGTCAAGGCCGGCGAAGAGCTCTGCACGGTCGAGGCGATGAAGATGGAGAACGTGCTGCGCGCCGAGCGCGACGGCACGATTTCCAAGCTGTATGCCGCCGCCGGCGAATCGCTCGCGGTCGACCAGAAGATCGTCGAGTTCGTGTGAGCGCCGAGGCGCGCGCGGACTGGTTCGCGCGCGCGCATGCCGCGAACGCCCCGCCGCAGGCGGCCGAGCTTCCGGAAGGCTGGGCGGCGGCCCTCGACGAGCTGAAGCGCGCCTATTGCGCGGGTGCGTGTGCCGCGACGGTCGTGCTCGCGTTTGCGCTTGCCGAAGCCGCCGTCCGCCGTGCCGGCGGCGAGGATGCCGAGTTCGACTGGCTGCGCGAGCGGCGCAACCGCGTGGCGCATCTGGGCGGCGGCGACTATCCCGATAGCGCGGAACTGGAAACGGACGCGCAGGCTGCGGTACGAATAGCGCTGCGGCTGGCCTATGCCGCCGCGTGGCGCTAGGGCCACCGGGGAGGAGTTCATGGCTTCCGGAGAGCGCATCGCGCGGCGCGTCAGCGTTGCCGGGCGCGTGCAGGGCGTATGGTTCCGCGGCTGGACGGTCGAGAACGCGCAGGCCCGCGGCCTGCACGGCTGGGTGCGCAACCGGTCCGACGGCAGCGTCGAAGCCTGCTTTGCCGGCCCGGCCGGGCTCGTCGAGGAGATGGTCGAGGCGTGCCGTACGGGCCCGCCGACCGCGCGCGTCGACGCCCTTGTCGTCGAGCCTGCCAAGGATGAGGGCTGGACCGGCTTCGTCCAGCTTCCGACGACCGACTAGGCCGCACGACTTGGATCAGGCCGCTTTCCACCTTGCCGACATCGACGCGTTGACGTTTGCCTATGTCGGACTGGCCGCGTTTGCCGCCTCGATCGTCGGCGGCGTGTCGGGCTATGGCGTGGGGCTGATCCTGCCGGTCGTCATCGCACCCGTCGTCGGCGTGGCCGGAATCGTCCCGACGATGGCCGTCTCGATGGCGATCACGAATTTCAGCCGCGTCGTCGCGTTCTGGCGCGACATCGACTGGCCGCGCGCGCGCCTCGCCCTGCTGGGGGCCGTGCCGTGCTGCGTGCTTTCGGCCTATGTCTACACGCTGCTCCCCACCGCGGCGATCGCGGCGGTGCTGGGTGTCTGCCTGCTGGGCAGCGTGCCGCTGCGCCGGGCGTTGGCGAAGGCGGGCTGGCGCGCCTCGGATGGCGGCATCGTTGCGGGCGGGGCGACCTACGGCATCCTGATCGGCGGCATGACCGGGCTCGGGGCCATCGTCATCGCCACGTTCATGGCGGCCGGCATGGAAGGGGCCGCACTGATCGGTTCGGACGCGCTCGTGTCGCTGTTCACCAATCTCGTGAAGGTCGCGGTTTTCGGCACGCGGACGGCGCTCGATCTCGACTTGGCACTCGCCGGCCTGCTGATGGGGGTCTGCACGATACCCGGCGCCTTCGTGGGGCGGTGGCTGCTCGAGCGGTTCTCGATGTCGATCCACACGGCGATGATGGACGCGCTCGTCCTGTTCGGCGGTGCCACGTTCCTGTGGCGCGCGTGGACGGGGGCGGCGTGAGCGGGATCGGGGATCTGGCGATCGCGGCTGCCGCCGCCTTCGCGGCGTCGGTGCTGGGCGGCGTCGCCGGCTACGGGGTGGGAATGGTGATCCCGATCTTCCTGGCGCCGGTCGTCGGAATCGCGGGCGTCGTCCCGACGACGACGATCGCCACGCTCTTCACGGGGTTCGGGCGCCTGTGGGCTTTCCGTCGAGCGCTTTCGTGGCCCGAGATCCGCCGGATGTCCGCTCTCGGCCTGCCGATGTCGTTCGCCGGTGCCTGGATCCTGACGGTGCTCGAACCGCGCCAGCTCGCACTTTTCCTCGGGCTCTTCCTGATCGTGTCGGTACCCGTCCGCCGCCTGCTCGAACGCCGCAGCCTGTCGCTCGGGGCCAAGGGAACGGTCGCGGCCGGTGCGGCGTTCGGCCTGCTTTCGGGCGCCACGCCCGGAACGAACTTCCTCGTCTCGGCGATCCTGATGGCGACCGGTCTCAAAGGAGCCGCGCTGATCGGATCGATCGCCGCCGTCGGGCTTTCGACGCATTTTCCGAAGATCGCGACGTTCGCGGCCACCGGCCTGCTCGACATGCGCCTGCTGACGGTCGGCATCATCGTGGGCATCGGCAGCCGGGCGGCTACGTGGCCAAATGGCTCGTCGACCGGCTGCCGATGCGCATCCACACCGGGATCATGGACGTGCTGGTGATGGCGGGCGGGGCGAACTTCCTGTGGGCGGCCCTGCGCGGCTAGGCCTGGAACCCGAACGTCTCGCGGAACGCCGCTTCCAGCGCCATGTCGACCTCCGGCATCGGGACGATCTGACCGAGGTCGGCAAGCGACGTGACCCCGTAGCCGGGCGTCGAGATGCCGCACGGCACGATGCCGGTGAAATGTGAAAGGTCGCAGTCGACATTGAGCGAGATGCCGTGGAACGTCACGCCGCGCCGCACGCGCACGCCCAGCGCCCCGATCTTGTCCTCGCGCCTTCCGCCGCGCCCGTCGGGCCCGCGATCCACCCAGATGCCGATGCGTCCCTCGCGCCGCTCGCCCTTGACGTTGAAGCGGGCGAGGGTGCGGATGATCCATTCCTCGAGATGCATCACGTAGGCGCGCACGTCGCCGCCGCGCTGCTTGAGATCGAGCATCGCGTAGGCTACGCGCTGGCCGGGCCCGTGATAGGTGTACTGGCCGCCGCGCCCGGCCTCGTAGACGGGGAAGCGGCCCGGTGCCACGAGATCGCCCGTTCTGGCCGACGTGCCGGCGGTGTAGAGCGGCGGGTGCTCGACCAGCCAGACCGTTTCGGGTGCGGTTCCGGCGTGGATTTCCGCCACCCGCGCTTCCATGAAGGCGAGCGCTTCGGGATAGGCCGTCAGGCCGTCCGCGACGATCCAGGCGAGATCGTCCAAGGGGCTGTTTTTCCAAGTCATTGGGTTCCCGGCAGGGGGTCTTGCATATGCCCCCCCGATTTGGTATCCCCGCCTCCCCGTGCTTGGCAAGCCCTTGGGTCTGGGCTCTCGCCGAAGCACTTAGGCGATGTGCGGTCGTGGCGGAACGGTAGACGCGCCAGCTTGAGGTGCTGGTGGCCGAAAGGTCGTGGAAGTTCGAGTCTTCTCGACCGCACCATTGCTCTTTTTTACAGAACCGGGCGTGCGCGATGGCCGACGACAAGTTGCGCGATAGCGCGCTCGAGTACCACCGGCTTCCCACACCCGGAAAGCTCGCGATCGTCGCGACCAAGCCGCTCGCCAACCAACGCGATCTGGCGCTGGCCTATTCGCCGGGCGTGGCCGCCGCGTGCGAGGCGATCGTCGCCGATCCGGCCGAGGCGGCCACCGTCACGAGCCGCGCCAATCTCGTCGCCGTCATCACCAACGGCACGGCCGTGCTGGGCCTCGGCGCCATCGGCCCGCTCGCCAGCAAGCCGGTGATGGAGGGCAAGGCCGTCCTCTTCAAGAAATTCGCCGGCATCGACGTGTTCGACATCGAGATCGACGAGCGCGACCCCGACAAGCTCGTCGACATCATCGCCTCGCTCGAACCGACCTTCGGCGGCATCAATCTCGAGGACATCAAGGCGCCCGAGTGCTTCGAGATCGAGGCGAAGCTCAGGAAGCGTCTCAACATCCCCGTTTTCCACGACGACCAGCACGGCACGGCGATTATCGTGGGGGCCGCGATCCTCAACGGCCTTCGCGTGGTCGGCAAGTCGCTCGAAAAGGTCAAGCTGGTGACGTCGGGGGCAGGGGCGGCGGCCCTCGCGTGCCTCGACCTGCTCGTCGATCTGGGACTCAAGCCGGAAAACATCTGGGTCACCGACATCGCGGGCGTGGTCTACAAGGGCCGCGTCGAGCAGATGGACCCGCGCAAGTCGCGCTACGCGCGCGAGACCAACGCGCGCACGCTCGACGACGTGATCGGCGATGCCGACGTGTTCCTCGGCCTGTCCGCCCCGCGCGTGCTGAAGCCCGCGATGGTCGCCAAGATGGGCAAGGCGCCGCTGATCCTCGCACTCGCCAACCCCACGCCCGAGATCCTGCCCGAGGAAGTGAAGGCCGTGCGCCCCGACGCGATCGTGGCGACCGGCCGCTCGGACTACCCCAACCAGGTCAACAACGTCCTGTGCTTCCCCTTCATCTTCCGCGGCGCCCTCGACGTGGGTGCCAGGACGATCAACGAGGCGATGAAGGTCGCGGCCGTACGCGCCAT
Source organism: Tagaea sp. (assembly GCA_044356395.1). GTDB lineage: Bacteria > Pseudomonadota > Alphaproteobacteria > CACIAM-22H2 > CACIAM-22H2 > Tagaea. Next base: position 11,463 of record JBIKWI010000059.1, read on the forward strand.
CGCCGATCTCGCCACGCAGGAGCCCTCCGACATCGTCGTGGCGGCCTATGGCGGCGAGCCGCCGGCGTTCGGACCCGAGAACCTGATCCCCAAGCCGTTCGACCCGCGCCTGATCACCGAGATCGCGCCAGCCGTCGCGAAGGCGGCGATGGATTCCGGCGTGGCGACGCGGCCCATCGCCGATTTCGACGCCTATCGCGACCGTCTGTCGCAGTTCGTCTACCGCTCGGGCTTCGTGATGAAGCCGATCTTCGAGCGCGCGCGCGCGAACCCCAAGCGCGTCATCTTCGCCGACGGCGAGGACGAGCGCGTGCTGCGGGCCGCCCAGACGCTGATCGACGAGGAGATCTGCCTGCCGGTCCTGATCGGCCGGCGCGAGACGATCCGCAAGCGCATCGAGAAGCTCGGCCTGCGCATCGCGATCGACAGGGACTTCGCGCTCCTCAACCCGGAAGACGTGCCCAACTACGCGCGCGACTGGCAGCTCTACCACCAGATCATGGGCCGGCGCGGCGTGTCGCCCGACACCGCGCGCACGGCGGTGCGTACGCGCAACGCCGTGCTGGGCGCGCTTGCCGTGCGTCAGGGCGAGGCGGACGGGCTCATCTGCGGGCTGGTCGGCCGCTATTCGCGCGTGCTTGCCGACATCATCGACGTGATCGGGCTCCGGCCCGGCGTGGAAGTACCGGCGGCATTGTCGGCGCTGGTGCATGCGCGCGGCACCGTCTTCATCTGCGACACGCACGTCACGCCCGACCCCACGCCCGTCCAGATCGCCGAGATGACTGTGCGCGCGGCCGACGTGATCCGGCATTTCGGCATCAAGCCGAAGGCGGCCCTGCTTTCGCATTCGAACTTCGGCTCGGCCGATACCAAGAGCGCGCGCAAGATGCGCGCCGCCCTCGAGCGCATCCAGGCGATGGCGCCCTATCTGGAGGTCGACGGCGAGATGACGGCGGAGGCCGCCCTGTCGCAGGAGCTGCGCGGCCAGCGCATCCTCGAAGGCCGTCTCGAAGGGGCAGCCAACCTGCTGGTCATGCCCACGCTGGATGCCGCGAACATCGCGTTCAGCCTGCTCAAGGAGCTGGGCGACGCGCAGAAGATCGGGCCCATCCTGCTGGGCATGAACAGGCCCGCCCATGTGCTCGACAGCAGCACTTCCGTGCGCGGGATCGTCAACATCGCTGCGTTCTGCGTCGTCGACGCGCAGGTGGAGAATCCGGCCTAGCCATGCTTTTCATGATCGTCGAGCGCTTCAAGGATCGCGATCCCGTACCGGTCTACAGGCGCGTGCGCGATGCCGGCCGCACGCTGCCCGAAGGGCTCAAATACGTCGGGAGCTGGATCGAACCCAATTTCGACCGCTGCTTCCAGCTGATGGAATGCGACGACCTGCGCCTGCTGCAGGAATGGATCCTGGGCTGGCGAGGCCTGGGCATCGAGTTCGAGATCGTGCCGGTGGTGCCCAGCAAGGAAACGCAAGGCGTCGTGGCGCCGTTCCTGTGAGCGACGCCCCCGTTTCGCGGCGGGCCGCAATCGCGCTGTTCTTCGCCGTCCCTCTTTTCTTCGCCTGCAACATGCTCGTCGCGCGCTGGAACGCGGGCGACATCCCGTCGGTCGCACTTGCCTTCTGGCGCTGGACGATCACGTTCGCGATCCTGCTGCCGTTCGTGGCCGAGCGTCTGTGGCGCGGGCGCGACGAGATCCGCGCGAAGTGGCGTACCTATCTGTGGCTCGGCTTCCTCGGCATGGGCGTGTGCGGGGCGCCGGTCTATGCGGCGGGCATCACGACCACGGCGATGAACATCGCGCTGATCTATGCCGTTTCGCCTGTGCTGGTCGTGCTGATCGCATGGCTGCGCTACGGCGATCCGATCGCCCCACGCCAGATTATGGGTGTTGCGGCGTGCCTTGCGGGCATGCTGTGGATCGTCCTTCGCGGCGATCCGGCCAACGTGCTGCGGCTCGCCTTCGTGCCCGGCGACCTGATGATCGTCGTCGCGATGGCCGCGTGGTCGGTCTACTCGGTCCTGCTGCGCCACAGCCCGACGCGGTTCGATCCGACGGCGCGGCTCGCGGCGATCTGTGCGGGCGGCGTGCTCGTCACGCTGCCGTTCTACGTCGCCGAGTTCGCGCTGGTCGCGCCCACGCCGATCGAGTGGAAAACGGCCGGAATCGTGCTGTTCCTGGCACTCGTCCCGGGGGTGGGCTCCTACCTGTCCTATTCGCTCATCGTCGTGGCGCTGGGGCCGGCGACGGCGAGCCTGATCCTGTACCTGACGCCGCTCTACGGTGCCGGCCTCGGCTGGCTCCTGCTCGGCGAACGGCTCGCGGATTTCCATCTCGTCGGGATGGCGCTGCTGCTGCCGGGCCTGTGGCTCGGCACGCGCCGTCAGGGAAAATAGCGCGCCCGCATCCGCTCGATGTAGGCGACGAGGTTCGGCGTGGCGAGGACCGACGTGCGGATCGGATTTTCGAACGGCGGGATCGCGATCCCGGCGAGCATCGCATAGACGGTCGCGTCGATGCCGGTCGGCGCCTGCCCCATGAAGAACGCGCGGTCGCCAAGCTCGGCGGAGACGGCGGCGAAGTCGGCGATGCCCAGCGCCATGATCTCGTCGCGCGTGTGCCGGCCGATCCCCTGGACGCGCATGCGCCGGCGCACGATGCGCTGCACGAGCGCCGGCACGACATCGCGCACGACCGGCGGCAGGTTCCCGAAGAACGCGCGCGAGACGGTCGGCCAGGCGGAATCCTCGAGCCAGCGGGTCTGCACGCCGCACCAGTAGGTGCGCTCCTCGAGCATGCGCGCGAAGGCATGCGCGCGGGCCCGCTGCAGCGGACCCAGACCCTGGTCGAAATCGATGCCGTAGGCGAACTCGAGATGCTTGCGGATGAACTCGGAATCGCCGATCAGCGCGTCGCCGTCGCGCAGGGCGGGCAGTTTGCCCTTGGGGCCCTTGCGCGGATTGCCGCTGATCTCGACCGAATAGGGCAGGCCGCTCATTTTCAGCAGCAGCTCGGCCTTGATGCCGAACGGACTCGGGTCCGGCAATCCGAAGGCGGGTGCGAACTTGATGAGGGTCAGCGACAGGTCGGGGTCCTCGCGCTTCCGGAGACGCAAGGATAGCAGATCAGATCGCCAGCACCATCCGCGCGGCTTCGGCGATCCGTGAGGCCTGACGCTTGCCGCCGAGCAGGCTCTGGCCGAACAGGAACGCATAGAACAGCAGGGCGCGCGCCTGCGCCCGGTCGGCGTCGAGCCCGGCACGCGCGAACAGTGAGGCGACACGCGCCAGACGCTCGGCATCGACTTGGGTAACCGCGTCCGCGGCGGCCGCGTTGTTGCGGGCGAGTGCGCGGATCGCCAGTTCGACCGCCAGCCCCTTCGGGTTGGGGGCTCGCGCATAGAGATCGAGAAGGGCGGCGAGAGCGGCCTTCGGGTCGGGCGTTTCCGAGGCCTGTTCGCGGATCGCCGCGATGCGCGCCGCCTGCCAGTTGGCCAGCGCCCGGCACAGCAGGTCGTCGCGGTCGCGGAAGTGCCAGTAGAACGACCCTTTGGTCACGCCGAGGCGCTTGGCGAGCGGCTCGACGCGCACGGCCCCCTGGCCTTCGGCGGCAAGGGCGTCGAGGGCGGCGTCGATCCAGGCGCCGGCATCCAGCCGGGGTTTCGTTGACAGGTGCACGACCATACCATACGGTAGCGTATGTTCGAGGGGAGCGGAAGTCCGATGCAGCCCAGCTTCACGTCGGCAGATCCCGATTGGGACGCCAAGGTGCGCGACAGCTTCGCGCGCCAAGGCGCCATGAAGACGATAGGCGCGCGGCTCGTCCATCTCGAACCCGGCCACGCGCATGTGGCCGTCGAGTATGCCGATGCCATCGCCCAGCAGCACGGCTACGTGCATGGCGGCGTCGTCGGCATGATCGCCGATACGGCCGGCGGTTATGCCGGCTTCTCGATGATGCCGCCCGGTGCGAGTGTGCTGACGGTCGAATACAAGATGAACTTGCTTGCCCCTGCCGACGGGCAGACGATCCTCGCGAAAGGCCGGGTGCTGAAGCCCGGCCGCACGCTCGTGGTGGTCCAGGTCGACGTGTTCGCGCACAAGAACGGCCAGACGAAGCTGTGCGCGACGATGCTGCAGACGCTGATGACGATGGTCGGCAAGTCCGACGGACGGGCGTAACCCAAGAGGGAGGAAACGATGGCCGGCAACGCGCTGCCCCAGTTCGATTTCGGACTCGGCGACGATATCGACATGCTGCGCACGCAGGTGGCCCGCTTCGCCGCCGACGAGATAGCGCCCCGCGCCGCCGAGATCGACCGCTCGAACGAATTCCCGATGGATCTGTGGCGCAAGTTCGGCGATCTCGGCCTGCTCGGCATCACGGTCCCGGAGCAGCATGGCGGTGCGGCGATGGGCTATCTCGCGCATTGCGTGGCGGTCGAGGAGATCAGCCGCGCGTCCGCGTCGGTCGGGCTTTCCTACGGCGCGCACTCCAACCTGTGCGTCAACCAGATCGCGCGAAACGGCAACGAGGCGCAGAAGCGCAGATACCTGCCCAAGCTCATCTCCGGCGAGCATGTGGGGGCGCTCGCGATGTCGGAGCCGGGGGCGGGGTCGGATGTGGTCGGCATGAAGCTGCGCGCCGAAAAGAAGGGCGAGCGCTATGTCCTCAACGGCAACAAGATGTGGATCACCAACGGACCGGACGCGGACACGCTCGTCGTCTACGCCAAGACGGACCCTGCCGCGGGTTCCAAGGGCATCACGGCTTTCCTGATCGAGAAGGGGATGAAGGGCTTTTCGCGCGCGCAGAAGCTCGACAAGCTCGGCATGCGCGGTTCCAACACCTGCGAACTCGTCTTCCAGGACTGCGAGGTGCCGGCCGAGAACGTGCTGGGGGCCGTCGGCAAGGGCGTCAACGTGCTGATGAGCGGGCTCGACTACGAGCGCGCGGTCCTCGCGGCGGGCCCGTGCGGGATCATGCAGGCGGCCCTCGACGTGGTCGTGCCCTACGTGCACGAGCGCAGGCAGTTCGGGCAGGCGATCGGCGAATTCCAGCTGGTGCAGGGCAAGCTTGCCGACATGTACACGACGACGAACGCCTGCAAGAGCTACGTCTATGCGGTCGCGCGGGCGTGCGATGCGGGCCGCACGACCCGCAAGGACGCCGCCGGCGCCATCCTCTATGCCGCCGAAAAGGCGACCCAGGTGGCGCTGGACGCCATCCAGCTTCTCGGCGGCAACGGCTATATCAACGACTACCCCACGGGCCGGCTGCTGCGCGACGCCAAGCTCTACGAGATCGGGGCCGGGACGTCCGAGATCCGCCGGTGGCTGATCGGGCGCGAGCTGTTTGCCGAAACGGCCTGATTCCGGGCTAGAGTACGGGCTTCAGGACGGGGAGCGGGAATGTCGCAAAGAAAGCTGATTTCGACCGGTTCGAGCTTCGAGAAGCTCGCCGGCTATTCGCGGGCCGTCGTCGACGGCAAGTGGGTGTTCGTCTCCGGCACGACCGGCTTCGACTATTCGAAGATGACGATCTCGAAGAAGGTGACCGATCAGGCCGAGCAGTGCTTCGCCAACATCAATGCGGCCCTCGCCCAGGCCGGTGCCACGCTCGGGTCGGTCGTGCGGGTCGTCGTCTATCTGGCGTCGGCGGACGACTTCAAGGCCGTCGCCCCGATCCTCGGCAGGCACTTCGCCAAGATCAGGCCGGCCAACACCACGGTCGTCGCCGGTTTCGTCGATCCGCGCATCAAGATCGAGATCGAAGTCACCGCGAAGCGCAGGACGACCTGAGATGCCGACGATCCTCGTCGTCGGCGCGTCGCGCGGTCTGGGGCTGGAGTTCGTCCGGCAGTTCTCGGCTGCGGGCTGGCGCGCCATCGGCACCGTGCGCGACATGGCCAAGGGGGCCGACGTCTCGAAGGCCGGCGGCGAGGTCTATCTGTGCGACGTTACCGACCCGGCGTCGGTCGCGCGGCTCGGGGCCGGGCTCGCGAAGGACAGCATCGACGTACTGGTCTGCAATGCCGGGATCTATTCGGGGCGCGACTGGAAGCTTGGCGGGACCGACTATGCCGATTTCGAGCAGATCCTGCGCACCAACACGCTCGCCCCCTTGCGCATCGTCGAGGCGCTGGTCGAACCGGTCGCGCGCGGCGCGCAGAAGAAGATCGTGCTGATGTCCTCGCGCATGGGTTCCAACGCGCAATCCTCGGGCGGCAGCATGCCCTATCGCGTCTCGAAGGCGGCGCTCAACTCGGTCGCCAAGAACCTGTCGATCGAGCTGGCACCCCGCGGCATCACGACCGTCTGCACGCATCCGGGCTGGGTGCGCACCGACATGGGCGGGGCGTCCGCCGCGATCGATGCGACGGAGTCGATCGCCGGACTTCGCAAAGTGATCGAAGGCCTCAAGCCTTCGGACAACGGCAAGTTCTTCAACTACGACGGCTCCGAGCTTCCCTGGTAGGCGG
>JBIKWI010000213.1:0-5308 GCA_044356395.1 Tagaea sp.
AACTTCGACACCTATCCCGTGCTTCGCATGGACGAGATGCCGAAGGTCGAAACGATCCTGGTTCCGTCGGGCGGCTTCTGGGGCGGCGTGGGCGAGCCGACGATCGGCGTGGCCGCACCGGCGGTGCTCAACGCGATCTTCGCCGCAACCGGCAAACGCATCCGGTCGCTGCCCGTGTCCAAGCACGACCTGAAGACCGTGTGACGATGAAAGGCCTCCTGCGGCTGGCGGCGGCGATCGCTTTCGCCGCCGCACCTGCATCCGCCGGCAGCTATGTCGTGACCGGCGACGCGATCGAGCTGCCGCTCGAAGGTGCCGTCGGCGATGTTGCACGCGGCCGCCTGATCGTGGCGAGCAGGACCGTCGGCCTGTGCCTGCTCTGCCATTCCGGTCCGTTCCCCGAGGAGCGCTTCCAGGGAAATCTCGCCCCGCCGCTTGACGGTGCGGGCACGCGCTGGAATGCCGGCCAATTGCGGCTGCGGATTGTCGATCCGGCGCGCGTTTCGCCGGACACCCCGATGCCGGCCTATTTCCGGACCGACGGACTCACGCGCGTGGCGCCGGCCTTTTCAGGAAAGCCGATCCTGTCGGCGGCGCAGATCGAGGATGTCGTGGCATATCTGGCGACGTTACGCGAAACCGGAGCCGTGAGATGAATCCCGACGGCATCACACGCCGCATGCTGTTCGGCGGTGCGGCGGTCCTGACCGTCCTGCCGCTCGCACCCGTGCATGCCACGCCGGAAACGATGCACGCGGCCATCGCCGCCGTCGCGGCCGGCCGGCCGATGCGCGAAGGCAAGGTCACGCTCGACATCCAGCCGCTCGTCGACAACGGCAATACCGTGCCCATGAGCGTCAGCGTCGAAAGCCGCATGGTAGGCAGCGACCGCGTGCGCGCGATCCACGTGTTCAACGAACGCAATCCGCAGCCGCACGTGCTGAGCGTTTCGTTCGGGCCGCTGGCCGGTCGCGCCAGCATCGCCACGCGCATCAAGCTCGGGGACTCGCAGAAGGTCGTGGCGCTTGCCGAGATGCAGGACGGCACGCTGTGGACCGCCAGCGTGGACGTGATCGTGACGCTCGCCGCCTGCGTCGAGGGGATCTGACGATGGCGGTCCCGCTCGTCAATGCACCGGCCCGGGTTCGCCGCGGCGAAGTCTTCGAGGTGAAAACGCTCGTCGCCCACCCGATGGAGACCGGGTTCCGGGCCGGCATGAACGGCGCGCTGATCCCGCGCGACATCATCCAGCGCCTGCGCTGCCGCTACGATGGCGTCGACGTGCTCGATCTCGAACTGTCGCCGGCCATCGCGGCCAATCCGTTCGTGTCGTTCCACATGCGCGTCGAGCGCAGCGGCATGCTAGAGCTTAGCTGGACGGGCGACAACGGCTTCGCTGCCAGCCACCGTGTCGCCATCGCGGTCGAGTGAACAGTTTCGCACGGCACCTGGCATTGGTCCTTGCCGCCGGCGCCCTTGGCGCGTCGGCGGCGGGTCAACCTGCCCCAGACACGCGGCGATCCGGTTTCGCGGACATGGGGCCTGCCCTGCAGGCGATCCAGCTCGACGACATGTCCAATCCCGCGATGCTGTGGATCGCCGAAGGCGAGCGCCTGTGGAGCGCCGCCGCCGGCCGTGCCGCGAAGTCCTGCGCCGACTGCCACGGTGCCGGCGAAAGCATGCGCGGGGTCGCCACGCGCCATCCGGCGTTCGACGACCGGATCGGGCATGCCGTCGATCTGGATGGCCGTATCGACCATTGCCGCAGCCAGTACCAGCTCGCCGACCTGCCGGCACCCGAAAGCCGGGAACGCGTGGCGCTGGCGGGCTTCGTCGCGCGGCAGTCGCGCGGAATGCCGATCGCGCCACCGGCCGACACGCGTCTGGACACGTTGGCGACCGCAGGCGAAGCGCACTATCGCCGCCGTCAGGGCCAGCTCAACCTTTCGTGCGCGCAATGCCACGACGAGCGCGCCGGCGGCAAACTCGCCGGCGTGACGATCCCGCAGGCCCACCCGACCGGCTACCCGCTCTATCGCTCCGAATGGCAGGCCGTGGGCTCGCTGCAGCGCCGGTTGCGCAACTGCATGACCGGCGTGCGCGCTGAGCCCTATGCGTTCGGCGCCCCGGAACTGCTCGAACTGGAAACCTACCTGATGCGCAGGGCGGCCGGCATGGCGTGGGAAGCGCCCGCCGTCCGCCCTTGACGGCGCGCTATGAGCCGATGTCGAACGTCACGCCCTGGGCAAGCGGCAGCGTCGTACCGTAGTTGATCGTATTCGTGGCCCGGCGCATGTAGGCTTTCCACGAATCCGAGCCAGCCTCGCGCCCGCCGCCGGTCTCCTTCTCGCCGCCGAAGGCACCGCCGATCTCGGCGCCCGACGGACCGATATTGACGTTCGCGATCCCGCAATCCGATCCCATGTCGGACACGAAGCGCTCGGCTTCTCGCAGGTCGAGCGTGAAGATGGACGAGGAGAGGCCGGCGGCGACGCCGTTCTGGATCGCGATCGCCTCGTCGAGATCGCGGTAGCGCACGACATAGAGGATCGGCGCGAACGTTTCGTGCAGCATGGGACCTGCCTGCCGGGGCATCTCGACGATCGCCGGCCGGAAGTAGCAGGCATCGGCCGGCAGGTCGGGGCGCGACAGGCGCTCGCCGCCATGGATCTTCCCGCCGAGGGACGCCGCCTCGTCCAGCGCCTTGCACGCGGCTTCGAAGGCGGCCGCATCGATCAGCGGGCCGACGAGCGTGCCCGCCGCCCGCGGATCGCCGATCGTCACGCCGGCATAGGCGCGCACGAGGCGGGGGACGAGCTTGTCGTAGACGCTTTCGTGGACGATCAGCCGACGCAGCGACGTGCAGCGCTGGCCCGCCGTGCCCATTGCGGCGAACGCGATGGCGCGCAGGGCCAGATCGAGATCCGCCGACGGCGCCACGATGGCCGCATTGTTGCCGCCAAGCTCCAGAATCGCGCGGGCGAAGCGTGCGGCAAGCCTGGCGCCAACCTCGCGCCCCATGCGCGTCGACCCCGTCGCCGAAACGAGCGGGACCAGCGGATGGGCGACCAGCGCTTCGCCGGGGGTGCGTGCGCCCGTCAGCACCTGATGGAGGCAGGCCGGCACGCCACCGTGGCGGCGTGCGGCCGCATCGAATATCGCGGCGACCGCGAGAGCCGTCAGCGGCGTCTTCTCCGAAGGCTTCCAGACCACCGCGTTGCCGCAGACCAGGGCGAGAGCCGCGTTCCATGCCCACACCGCGACGGGAAAGTTGAAAGCGGTCACGATCCCGCAGACCCCCATCGGGTGCCAGGTTTCCATCATGCGGTGATTGGGCCGCTCGGTCGCGATCGTCAGGCCATGGAGCTGGCGCGACAGGCCGACGGCGAAATCGCAGATGTCGATCATCTCCTGCACTTCGCCAAGCCCTTCGGACGCGATCTTGCCAGTCTCGATGGTCACCAGCATACCGAGATCGGTCTTCGCGGCGCGAAGCGCTTCGCCAAGCAGTCGCACGAACTCGCCACGTTGCGGGGCCGGCACCCCGCGCCACTCGAGGAAGGCGCGATGAGCGGCTTCGATCGCGGCATCCGAATCCGCCCGGCCGAACTCGCGCACGCGACCGATTTCGGCCCCGGAAATCGGGCTGCGCGCGACGAGCGTGCCGCCCGAATGGGCCGCCGGAGCGACGCCAAGGCGCTTCAGGATCGCGGCGGCTTCGGCGTTGATTTCTGCAATCTGGGACACATCGGCTCTCCTGAGGCTTGCGGCCGGTCCGCCGCGCCGGGATATTGGAGAAGCGGCGAAGACCGGGCAAGGACGGCATGACGGCCGCGCCGCCGCCACGGGTGCGGGTGCGGCCGGAAAATGTTTTGAACCGGCGCGCTTCGTGACAGGATCGGAACCCAGTCCTGCCCGACGCCGCACCCGACGGAACCTCCCGGCCGATGAGAAAACCCGACGCTTCAAGCACCGCGACCGGAGCCGTGTCCGCCTGTCCCGCTTTCGAGCCGTCCCGGATCGTCTCGCCGATGCTGCGGCGGCTCCACGATGCCTGGCGCGAGGCCGCCGGGAGCCGGCCGATGCCGGCACCGCGCGACTTCGATCCGGCCGACATCGCGTGGGCGGCGGACTTCCTGAGCGTGCACGAGGTGCGACCCGGCGGCGAGTTCCGTTTCCGCATCGACGCACCCCATACGGCGAACATATTCGGCACCGACATGACGGGAAAGTCGCTTGCCGACTATTCCGATCCGCGCGTGCGCGAACTGATCAGGCGCTCGCTGCTGCAGGTCTTGGAGACGCGCGCCCCAGTGCTCGAGATGCGCGACATCACGGTCAGCCTATGGCGCTGGGAGTACGAGATCCTGCTCGTCCCCCTCTCCGCCGACGGGCATAGCGTCGATACGGTCTATTCGCTGCCGCAGATCGGATCCGAGATCCGCCGGTAACGGGTGTCGCGGGACCGTGGCCGGCGCAGCGCCGTCAGGATCGGTCGGTCATCCGGTCGATATAGGCGACCGTCCCCGACAGAAGCCGGTCGATATGGGCCCGCATGCGACGCTCCGCAGCGCCCGGATCGCGGCGCCGGATCGCGTCCGCGATGGCCTCATGATCCTGCGCGAGCGCCTTGGCCTCCTTGTCCGTCTCGCGCCTGCTGCGCTGTGCAACTCCCGGATTGTGCGCGATCCTGTCGAGCAGCGGCGTGTCGTTCTGTTCGATCGCCAACAAGCCGATCTCGATCAGGAACTTGTGATGGGACGACCGGATGAGCTGGCAATGGAAGCAGACCGCCGGCTCCACCCGGCTGCCGCCCTCGGTCGGCGCTGAACAATGCGCCCGCGCAAAACTGTCGAGCTGGCGAATATCCTCTTCCGTCGCCCGCGATGCCGCAAGACGCGCGGCCTCGGGCTCGATCGCGCGGCGGACCAGCAGCATGTCGCGCAGAGATTCGGCGCTTTCGATCGACGCGACGTCGACCAGCCGCGCGGAGCGCTGGCGGCGGCTCATCCCCCGCTTCAGGTCGTCGAGCACCTTCTCGCCGGCCGGTGTGAGGATGCGTCCCCGCTTTCCAAGCGTGCGCGCCAGTCCGCGCGAGACGAGTTCGCGCAACGCACGGCCGGCCGTCGCTTCTGCAACCGCGATCCCCGCCTGGCGCAAGGCACGCACGAGCTTGTGGTTACCGACCGGGCCGTCGTTGTGCCGGAGAAGATCGAGGGCGACCAGATCGATCGCCGATCCGCGATCCTGATCGAAGCCCAGCAACCTCGAACGCTCGCGTTTCACGCGCCGCATGTGACCGACACCC
>JBIKWI010000060.1:0-17885 GCA_044356395.1 Tagaea sp.
GCCGCCGCGCGCATCGCAGGCGCCGCAGGGCTCGCGAACGTGATCGCGCTGGATATCGGGGGCACGACGGCGAAAGTAGCCATCGTGGAGAACGGAGTGCCGACCAAAACCGGCGAATACGAGGTCGGCGGCGGAATCAACTTATCGAGTCGGCTCGTGAAGGGCGCGGGCTACGCGATCAAGCTACCGTTCATCGACGTGTCCGAGATCGGGGCGGGCGGCGGCAGCCATGTCTGGTTCGACGCGGGTGGACTACTGAAAGTAGGCCCCACGAGCGCGGGCGCGAGTCCGGGCCCCGTGTGCTACGGGCGCGGCGGAGAACGGGCGACGTTGACCGACGCGCTCGTGACTTTAGGGTATATCGACGCGGAATCGCTCGTCGGCGGCGAAATGAGGATCAACGCCGCGGCGGCACGCGCGGCGATACAAGCGCAAATCGCGGGCCCGATGGGCGTCGGCGTCGACGAAGCGGCGTTCGGGGCCTTTCGCGTCGCGATCGCCAATCTGGTTCGCGCGGTGAAGTCTGTTTCCACGAACCGGGGACGCGATCCGCGGGACTACACGCTCGTCGCTTTCGGCGGCAACGGGCCGCTTCTTGCGGCTTCGATCGCCGCGGAACTGTCGATGCCGCGTGTATTGGTGCCGCCGTCGTCAGGCGTTCTCAGTGCCGTGGGACTTCTCGTCGCCGATCACGCCCACGAGTTCGTCCAAGCACTACCCGGCTCGATCGCCGATCTGGAACCATCGCGCGTCGCCCGCACATATATGGAGGTTGAGACGCGGGCGATCGACGCGTTGCTCGCAGAGGGGGTCGATCACGACGGTATCGTCGTGACGCGGCACGCAGATCTTCGATATGTCGGGCAAGCGTTCGAGTTGACTGTTCCCGCGAAAGGCGGGGGCGAGCCGAACTTACCCGCAATGGCTGCGGCCTTTCACGAGGAGCACCGCCGAACATATGGCCATAGCGCGGAACACGAGCCCGTCGAGCTCGTGGCGCTGCGGGTGATCGCGAGCGTGCGGGAGCCATCGCAGGCGGACCGGATCGCGTTCGCCGATCGCGCCGGACGCCCGAGAGCCGATCGCCGTACGGCTTATTTCGGCCCCGGATTTGAAGCGGTTTCGGCGCGCATCGTTACGCGGGCGGAGATAGGCGCCGAGCGGGTGCAAGGCCCCGCGATATTTGAAGAATACGACTCCACGATCCTCGTCCCGCCAGGCGCCTTCGCCGAGATCGACGCTCGCGGCAACGTCGCGATCATTCCAGGGAGCACGCCGTGACCGACCGCCTCGACCCCATTACGCTCGAAGTTATCCAGAACGCGCTTTCGTCAATCGCCGACGAGTTGGCTCTCGTCATCATGCGCGCCGCCTATTCCAATATCGTGCGTGACTCGATGGACTATTCGACGGCGGTCTGCGACCGCCATGGTCAGACTATCGCGCAAGGATTGACGACGCCCGTCCATCTCGGTTCGTTTCCCGACGCGATGCGCAATCTGCTCGCCAAGTACCAAGGCGACATTGCAGACGGCGACGTCTTCATCTTCAACGATCCCTACGGCTCGGGCGGAATGCACCTTCCCGACTTCTATGTCGTGAGGCCAGTGTTCGTGGATGGGGAGCTGGAAGGCTTTGCCGCCACGCTCGCACACCAGCAGGACGTCGGCGGGATCGCGCCGGGCGGAATGGCCGTCTACGCGACCGAGATTCAACAGGAAGGGTTGCGAATACCGACGCTCAAGCTCTACGAAGCCGGACGTCCGAACGGGGCGATTTTCGCGTTGATTGAGCGAAACACGCGCTCGCCAGTCAATGTGATGGGCGACCTGCGTTCGCAGATCGCCGCATGCGCCACGGGCACGCGCGCGATCGAGCGGATGGTCCGGCGCTATGGATCCGCGGAGTTCCGCCGATATGCCGAGGCGCTGCACGACCATGCCGAGCGGATGATCCGCGCGGAGATCGCAAAGCTTCCCCGGGGGACTTGGACGTTCGAAGATTTTGTCGATGGTTTGGGCGACCGACCAACGCCGATCCGCTTCAAGGTGGCGCTGACGGTGTCCGGCGACGGCATCGACATCGACTGGAACGGTACTTCGGCGCAAGTGGAGGCGGCGATCAACGGGCCGATGCCGACGACCCGGGCCATGTCCTATCTTGCGGTTCGGTGTGCCATCGGCGGGTCAATTCCGAACTGCGAAGGTTACATGCGCGCGATCACCGTGCGCGCGCCGGAAGGCAGCGTTGCCAATCCACGGAACGACGCCGCTTGCGGAGCGCGCGGCATCATTTGCTTTCGCATGTTCGATACGTTGATGGGCGCGTTCGCCCAGATCGTGCCGGAACGGATTCCGGCGGCCAACGAGGGCGGATCCAACAACCCCCACATTGCCGGGCGCGATCGGAACGGCAAGCGGTTCCTGGTATCGGGCGGATTGATGGGATGTTGGGGCGGTAGCGCGATGCATGATGGGCAGGAGGGCATTTCGAATCCGGCGGCGAATCTCGGCAATACGCCGGTCGAACTGCTGGAATCACGGCACCCAGTGGAGATCACTCGCTACGCCTTCGTGCAGAACTCGGGCGGGCCGGGCCGGGCGCGGGGCGGGGCGGCGTTGGTACGCGGCTATCGACTCCTCGCGGACAAGGCGGTCTTGGTAATGCGCTCGGACCGTCGCGACCATCTGCCCTACGGCTTGGCGGGCGGCCGCCCCGGTACGCCTTCCTGGAATGTGCTCAATCCCGGGCCGAACCAACGGACGTTGGCGGTCTGCCCGATGTCGGCGGTGCCAATGGTCGGCGGCGACGAGTTCGTCCACATTCAGGCCGGTGCCGGCGGCCATGGCGATCCTCTCGACCGGGATCCCGAGAAAGTACGCGCCGATATCGAGAATGAGTTGATCACGCCGAGCTATGGCGAGGCCGTCTATGGCGTCATCCTGAGAGCGTCCCGTGTCGATCTCGATGGGACGGAACGGAAGAGAGCCGAGATGCGTGCGGCGACGGTGCGACCCGATGCTTATCTCGACTTGTTTTACCAGACCATCGGAATTCCCCGTCCGTGACCGCAGAGGACCGCCGGCACGCGGTGTTGATCATTCGAAGCCGCGCACGCTCGCTATTCTGTCCCCACTGAAGCGGCTTCTCTCGCTGGTCGAAACCGTGGCCATGGACCCAGCCGACTCCGTGCTTCGCGACCGTCTCACCCAGATCCGGCTCCAACGGCAGGAAGCCGTCGAAAACGTCCAGTCGATGGAGCGTCAGCCGAGCCTCGGCCGTCGGCAGTACGACCCGGCGAGGCTGCCCCGCTCGTGCCCAGCGTCTGCGGGAGGTTCACCGCCGGACCTATCGCGATTCAGAATGGCTGCATCCAGCTCTTCGTCACGCGGGTGGTCGTCGGCAGCGGCGAAATCTCATTACAAGGCCCGTCTATCGCGATCACGCAGGCCTCGATGGACGGACTTACCGAGCCTTCAGCACTGGTGCGCACTTTTGTTCAGAAATGGCGTGCCATAGCGGGTGAAGGTGGGCGATATTGGTTACATGAGTTCCGTGGCGGTTAAATGTCATTCTTGGGGGCTGAGGCACCGCAATCTAGGCAGTGATCAGACAAAGCTTGGAATACATCACCGACTTCACGGCGATTCTGTCGAGTATAGAGATAAGTTATTTCCGGCGGCATTGGTCCCTTTATGCGCCCTCTCTGGCGGGTGGAAAATCCTGCCCGTCTATAGACTACGGCAGGACTAGTTGAAGGAAAGCGACCTCCAAAGGCTCGATGGCATATAAATTCTTGCCAAGAATTTTTGTTCATATAAAAAGTTATGTTCAAATTTTACTTCAATAGGTTATCTAAACGATAACAAGCGATTTGAGTGAAGGGGAACCAGAATGCCGCTAATCCGCCACTCACCCTATCATCATCGTTTTTCGGCGCTTGGCGCGGAGTTCGTCGACCGCCTTGGGATGGCATCGCCGCTCAAGTTCACGTCGACCGAGAAAGAGCACCTTGCGACGCGATCGGCCGTAGGTATCTATGACGTCTACTATCAATGTGCCGTCGAAGTTACCGGACAAGGTGCAACGTCGCTACTTCAGCACCATCTCGTCGCCGATATCGCTTCTCTCGCTGTCGGCAAAGTCGTCTATTCGTCGCTCTGCACTTCATCGGGCGGCATGGTCGACGATCTGACCTGCTTCCGCCTCGCGGCCGACCGGCTTTGGCTTTTCCCCACCCCATCGCGCATCGGTGCAGTGGTTGATGCACTCACGAAGGACGCGTCAGCCCATAATTCCAGCGTTACCAATCTCGGCTACAAGTCTGCATATCTGTCTATCCAGGGACCACGTTCACGCGAACTGCTTTCCCGACTCACTTCAGTCGATCTTTCTACCGCAGCCCTTCCCTTCTATTCGTTCACGACCGGAACGGTCGCCGAGATCACTGGCACGATCGTTTCCCGGACCGGATTCTCGGGCGAACTCGGGTACGAGCTCTTCTACCCGAGCGAATGCGCCGAGCATCTCTGGGATTCCGTCATGCGAGCAGGCGCCGACCTCGGTGTCACGCCCTGCGGACTTGGCGCGCTGCGCTCGGTCCGTATCGAGAAGAAGTATCCGATCTACGGGCTCGACCTCGACGAGACGACGACGCCCTATGAAGCCGGCCTCGGTTGGACGGTCAAGCTAGGCAAGCCGGCGTTTGCGGCCAAAGCGGCGCTCGAAAAGCAGAAGCGTGAAGGTGTCACGCGCAAGCTCATGATGGTCGAACTGGCGGGGATCGAGCATCTTCCGGCACGTGGCGACCGGATCCTCGTCGACGGTCGCGAGGCCGGCAGCGTGTCCTCGGCCGATCGCGGCTATGCCGTCAAAAAGTCACTTGCGCTTGGCTATGTTCCGGCCGCACTGGCGAAGGACGGCGCTTCCGCGACGATCGAGATGGCGGCGGGTGGAACGGCGTCGGGTGTCTTGCGCGAACGCGCGGTCCACGATCCGGCAGGCAAACTCACGAAGGGTTGATCAGCGGCCGTCGCGCCAGGCGATCGCCGCCTGCAGCCCCTGTTCGCGCCGGATGCGATCGAACTCCGCGCGCTTGGGCCCGCCTGCACTTTCGATGAAGATGTCCGTTTCGAGCGCCTGGGCAAGTGCCGTACGCAGGCCCATTGCCTCGTAGCTGCGGTTGAGTGCGCGCTTTGTCATGCGTACAGCTGTCGGGTCCGCCGCCGCCATCGCGTTCGCGAGCGCGCGGGCCTTGGCGAACTCCTCGCCGGCAGGCTCGACATGATTGACGATGCCGAGCGCCAGTGCGCGCTCGGCTGAGAGATGGTCGTCGCCGGTCAGCAGTAGTTCCTTGGCCGCCTTCGGGCCGCAAACGAACGGCAGCAGCAGTGCGACCGCCCCGGATCCGAATTTCACTTCCGGTGCGCCGAAACGCGTGCCCGCGGCCGCAACCGTGACGTCGCAGGCAAGTGCAAGTTCGAACGCGCCGCCAATGCAGAAGCCATGGACCGACGCGATTGTCGGCTTGGGGCAGTCCCAGAAGGCCATGATGAAGTCGAAATCGGCCTCAAGCACCTTGCGCCAGTCGGCGATGCCGCGTTGGCCCGCCGTCGCCGCCCCGGCTTTTAGGTCGAAGCCGGCCGAGAAAGCACGCCCCTCGCCGCGCACGATGATCGCATGCACACCGTCGTCGGCCGACAGCTTCGCCATCGCCTGCATGGTCTCCTCGACGAGCACAGGATCGAAGGCGTTCAGCACGCGCGGCCTGTTGAACGTCAGGACGGCGACGCCCCCTGCCGCGTCCAGCGTGATCGTCTGATACGACATGCTTCCTCCCGTCATGCGATGCCAAGCCGGTCGAGAACGCGCATGGCGGCGATCGTCATCGACACGCCCATGCGCTTGAGCGGGGCGAATGGAATGCGCGCCACGCCCGTCACGGGCAGTACCGGCTCATGGTCCCTGTCGAGAACCATCCGTGCCAGTTCTGCGCCCATCGCGGACTGCCAGCCGATGCCTCGACCCTGGCAGCCGATCGCTGCGAACAGGCCCGGCTGGGGGACGTGCAGGCGCGGCCAATAGTCCGGATGGATGGCGACACGGCCCGCCCAGCGATGCGTGAAGGCAGTGCCGGCAAGTGCCGGATAGAGGCTGGCTGCATCGCGTTTGAGATGGTCCCAGTCGGACTCGGGGCCCGGCTCGCGGTACGGACCCCGCCCCCCCATGACGAAGCGGCCCTGATTGTCCGTCCGCCAATAGCGGATTATGCGGCGGGTGTCCGAAAGCACCTCGCCGCCTGGCAGGATCGCCGCACGAAGGTCGGCCGGAAGCGGGGCAGTCGCGATCTGCAGAGAGTTCGCGGCAACGATCGATGCCGGCAGATCGGGAAACAGCGGCCCGGAATAGGCATTCGTGCAGACGAAGACATGCTCGGCATTGACGCTTGCGCCGGACGCTGTCGTGACACGCCAGCCAGTACCTTGCCGCACGACCGAAACGACCGGCGATTTTCCTTGGATGCGCGCGCCGGCACCCAGTGCTGCACGGGCAAGCTCGCGCGAATAGGAGAGCGGCTGGATCGTGCCGGCGCGACGGTCGACGAATGCCCCGGCATAGATCGACGTGCCGACAAGCCGGGCGGCTTCATTCGCATCGACATAGGCGACATCTGCCCCGCGTACCTGCCATTGGCGTGCGCGCGAGCGAGCCCGGACTGCGGCCGCTTCGCTGTGGATCCCCTGGATCCAGGCTGTCCGGCGCGCCTGCGCCTTCAGGTCGAGGCGCGCGACGAGATCGAAGACGAAATCCGCGGTCAAGCCGGCGAAACGCCAGAGGCGTTCGCCGCGATCGCGGCCCATCACCGCTTCTATTTCCTCGGGATCGTATTTCAGCCCCGGAATGACCTGTCCGCCGTTGCGGCCGGAAGCGCCGAACCCGGGACACTCGGCATCGAGAACGATCGCATCGGCGCCCGCTTCGGCCAAGTGCAGGGCAGCAGACAGGCCGAGATAGCCCGCACCGATGATCGCGACACGCGCCCGCGTCGACGCGGCGAGCGGCGGCGATGGTGGCGGTGCTACGGCCGTCTCTTCCCACAGATTTGCATGCTGGCTCATCAGTAGCTGGGAGGTGTAATCGCCCAGACGACTTCGGTTTCTTCCGGTCCGGGGTTGCGATAGCGGTGCGGCAGCGAACTTGCGAAACCGAAGCTGTCGCCGGCCGAGAGCATCAGGTGCTTGCCGTCGACCCACATCTCGAGGCGTCCGCGGATGACGATGCCCGCTTCCTCGCCGGCATGCGTATAGGGCTCGTCTCCCGACGAAGCCCCCGGCGGAAAGCGGCTGGAAAGCAGTTCCAGCGTGCCGGCCAGATTTGGGCTGAGAAGTTCATCGACGATGCCGGCGGAGTATTCAAGCCTGCGCCGACGCGATCGGCGCACGACCAGATCGCGCTCGTTCTCCGGCACGGCGTCGGCCGCGAAGAACCAGCTGATCGTCTGCCCGAGTGCGCGCGACACCGAATGCAGTGCCTTTATCGACGGCGTCGCGAGGTCCCGCTCCAGCAGGCTGAGATAGCCGACCGAAAGGCCACTTGCCTCGGCAAGTTCGGCAAGGGTCAGATTGCGCGCCTTGCGCAGCCCCCGAATTTCCTGGCCGATCTTGCGGGGTACGGATTCATCCGCGCCGCCCTGCGGCGGGACGGCTTCGGCGAGCGGTCGGAGCTTTCGAACGTTCTGGACCATGGCACCGTACACGTTTGTAGTTGACAAAGTTATACGACAAAAATTTTAATACAATAAAATTTGGATAGGGATTTTTTACAAATGGCGGAGCGCTTCGACGCGATCATCATCGGTGGCGGACACAACGGACTGACGTGCGGAGCCTATCTCGCGCGTGCCGGTGTGAAAACGCTTGTTCTCGAACGGCGGCACGTGGTCGGCGGTGCCGCAGTCACCGAAGAAATAGTCCCGGGCTTCAAGTTTTCCGTCTTCAGCTAT
Source organism: Tagaea sp. (assembly GCA_044356395.1). GTDB lineage: Bacteria > Pseudomonadota > Alphaproteobacteria > CACIAM-22H2 > CACIAM-22H2 > Tagaea. The sequence continues at coordinate 8,003 of JBIKWI010000060.1, forward strand.
CTGATGAGCCTGCTTCATCCGCGGGTCATCGCGGATCTCGAACTGGCGAAGTTCGGCTACAAGGTCCTTCCCGCCACCGACATGTTCGGACCGCTGCCGGGCAACGACTACATCATCTTCGCCGACGATGTCGCCAAGACGCAGAAGAGCTTCGCGCGCTTCTCGGCGAAGGATGCCGCGATCTATCCGGAATTCGACCGCTACCTGATGGAGTCGGTCGCGATCATGCGCAAGCTCCTCCTCGAAACGCCGCCCGACCCGTCCTGCCGGGACTGGCGCTCGTTCAAGGAGACCGCGAAGTTCCTGTGGACGTACCGCAAGGTCGGCGGAAAGCTCTTCCGCCTCATCGACCTCATGACGATGAGTGCCGATGCCTATCTCTCGGAATGGTTCGAGAGTTCCGAGGTCAAGGCGGTCCTCGCCTATTACTGCGGCATCGGGACGTTCACCGGCCCGAAGAGTCCCGGTTCGGCCTACGTCATCATGCACCATGTCATGGGCGAGCATGCCGGCGCCGGCGGTTGGGGTTTCGTGCGCGGCGGCATGGGTGCGATCACGCAGGCGATCGCGCGCTCGGGCATGTCCAGCGGCCTGTCGATCCGCACCGACGCCGAGGTTGCGTCCATCGAAAGCTCGGGCGGACGGGCAACGGGCGTGACGCTCGCGGACGGCACGCGTTTCGAGGCCGACACGATCGCGAGCAACGTTTCTGCCAAGCTGACATTCCTGAAGTTCATCGACAGATCGAAGCTGCCGGCCGACTTCGTGCGCGACGTCGAGACCTATCGGACATATTCCAGCGCCTTCAAGATCAACATCGCGTGCGAACGCCTGCCGCAGTACACCTCGTTCGACCCGGCAAAGTGCGGCTTCGACTATCCGACGTACACGCATATCGGGCCGACGATCGAGTACATCGAGCAGGCCTACGACGACGCCAAGCACGGCGACATCTCGCGCCGTCCCTTCATCACGCCGGTCACGCCGAGCTTCGTGGACGATTCGGTATCGCCGCCGGGCAAGCATGTCGTCCACCTTTTCGGCGGGCACGCGCCCTATACGCTCAAGACTGGCGACTGGTCGACGCGCAAGGACGAGCTCGTCCGCAACGTCATGAACGTCATGGACGAGTTCGCTCCCGGATTTTCGGGCGGCATCATCGACATGCAGGTCCTGACGCCGCCCGACATCGAGGCGAAGATCGGCTCGCCGCACGGCCATATCTTCCATGGCGACCTCCAGGTGGACCAGCTTTTCTGGGCCCGTCCGGCACCGCACTGGGCTGACTACCGGTCGCCAATCAAGGGGCTCTACCAGTGCGGTTCGTCTGCGCACCCGGGCGGTGGCGTCGGCGGCGTGGTCGGCCACAACGCGGCGCGGGAAATCCTGAAAGATCTGGGGCGATGAGCGCAGTCGCGCCACGGAACTTCCCGCGGGGCGTCGTCGGCGTCCTGCTCCTGCTGCCGGCGATGGTCGTCATCGCTGTCGCATTCGTGATGCCGCTGGTACGGCTGGTGTCGATGAGTTTCTCCGCAAAGTCCGGGATGCTGGGCGCTTATGAAGAGCTTCTCGGCGAAGACATCTACTGGCTTGTCCTCTGGAACACGATGCGTCTCGCTGTAGTCGTGACAACGATCACGCTCGCACTTGGCTTTGCCGTCGCGATGGCGATGTCGCGTCTGTCGGGCACGTGGCGCATCGGCCTGTTCGCCTGCGTTGTCCTGCCCCTCTGGATCAGCGTACTTGTCCGCACATTCTCGTGGATGCTGATCCTCGAGAAGAACGGGCCTCTGAACCGGTTCCTACTCGCGGGCGGCATCATCGACGAGCCGCTGTCGTTCCTGTTCAATTTCACCGGCGTCATGATCGGCATGGTCCATGTGCTGCTTCCCTACGCAGCGCTCCCGATCTATGCGGCACTCGTCAAGATCGACCCTGCCCTGCTGCGGGCCAGCGAGGGTCTTGGCGCCTCGGGCATCACGACGTTCCGGCGAATCGTGCTTCCGCTGGCCACCAAAGGCATCGCGACAGCAGCGACCTTCACATTCCTCCTGTCGCTCGGCTTTTTCATCACGCCGGCACTCCTCGGCGGCGCCAAGTCTACGACGATATCGATGCTCATCGACACGTTCGTGAACGAACGGCTGGCCTGGCCACTCGCTTCCGCAGCATCGATCATCCTCCTTGCTCTCGCGCTCGGCGTGATCGCGATTGCAGCACGCTTCGTCCCGATCTCCGGCCTTGCGGAGGCAAGATGACCCGCGCACCGCTCTGGTCGAAGGGATTCGCGGTCGTCGTCGGGCTTGCGCTGGTCGTCCCGATACTCGCGGTCATTCCGGTCTCCTTCAGCGAGCGCAGCTTCGTGCGGTTGCCGCCGGAAAGCTATTCGCTGCGCTGGTGGAACGCGTTTCTGGCGGACGCAAGCTGGCGCAACGCCCTGATCACGAGCCTGCAGGTCGCCACGCTATCGAGCATTCTTGCCGTCGCAACGGGGACGGCGGCGGCCCTCGGCATCGAGAAGCTCGGCCCGACCGGCCGCAAGATCGCGACCGGCCTGTTCCTCGGGCCTGCCGTCGCACCTGTCATCGTCCTTGCGGTCGGCCTCTATGCGATCGCGCGGGCGATGGGCCTGGTCGGCAGCGTAACGGGGCTCGTCATTGCACATACGATGCTTGCTTTGCCCTATGCCGTCCTCAATATCGGCGTCTCCGTTGCAGCCCTTGATCCACGTCTGGCCATGGCGGCGGCAGGCTTGGGTGCCGGGCCCTGGCGCATTTTCTGGACAATCACATTGCCACTGATCCTGCCCGGCGTCATCGGTGGTGCCGTGTTCGCCTTCGTCACCTCGTTCGACGAGGTGGTGCTGTCCATTTTCCTGTCTGGCCCCCGCGTCAAGACACTGCCGGTGCGCATCTGGGAGGAGATCCGGGTCGAGTACACGCCTGTCGTTGCCGTTGCCGCGACGATCATGATCGCCCTTGCGCTGGCGGGTGCCGCCGCAAGCCGGCTCGTCTCGCGGAGGGAGCCATGAGGGGCGTCACCTTCCGCGGCATCGCCAAGCAGTTCGGCCAGTTCCACGCGATCCTGCCGCTCGATCTGGCCGTAGCACCCGGCGAGTTCGTCAGTCTTCTCGGTCCGTCGGGCTCGGGAAAGACGACGCTCCTGAATATCTGCGCCGGCTTCGAAACGCCAAGCGCCGGAAGCCTGATGCTCGACGGGGCCGACATCACCTCGCTGTCGCCGCGCCAGCGCAACGTCGGCATGGTTTTCCAGAACTATGCGCTGTTTCCGCATATGAGCGTGTTCGAGAACGTCGCCTACGGATTGCGCGTGCGTGGTGCGGCCGAGCCCGACATCGCGCGGCGGGTCGAGGCGGTCCTCGCGAGCGTCCGCCTCGACGCGTTCGGACCTCGGCGGATCGCGAGCCTGTCGGGTGGCCAGCAGCAGCGCGTGGCGCTTGCGCGGGCCATCGTCATCGAGCCCGACATCCTTCTGATGGACGAGCCGCTCGGCGCGCTCGACAAGCAGCTGCGCAAGGAGGTCCAGATCGAGATCCGGCGCATGCATCTGGCACAGCCGCGCACGACCCTCTACGTCACGCACGATCAGGAAGAGGCACTCGTGATGTCGGACCGGATCGCCGTGATGCGGACCGGCCGCATCGTCCAGATCGGCACGGCGCAGGACCTTTACGCCAGACCTGTCGACACGTTCGTCGCGCGTTTCTTGGGCGAATCGAACCTGATCCCCGGCCGCGTCATCGAGACGGACGGCGCCACGGCGAAGTTCGAAGCGAAGGGCGTCGCAGGTTCACTGACGGGGCGCGCAGCGCCCGGTATTGCGGTCGGCGGCCCCGCCGCCGCGATGGTCCGACCCGAGCATGTCCGTCCAACGAACGGCGGTCGCAGGGCCCGGATCGCAGAGCGCGTTTTTCTCGGCGAGATCGTGGCCCTGCGCCTCGAACTCGGCAACGGGACTGAGCTCTGGTCCCGTCTTTTCAGTTCCGACGCTCCGAAGGAGGAAACAGTCGAAATCGGCTGGAGCGAAGACAACGTGTCGATACTTCCAGAAACAACATGAACAAGGAGGAAATCACGATGTTGAACAGAAGACAGATTCTCGCAGGCGGTACGATGCTCGCGGCTGCCGGGTTCGCCCGTACGCCGCTCGCCCAGGCACGCCAACTGACGTTCTGCTCGTGGGGCGGCGCGCTCAGCGACCTCGAAAAGACGGTCCTGCTCGATCCGTTCGCCAAGCAGAAGGGATTCGAAGTCGTCGCCACTTCGCCGACCAACTACGCCAAGCTCAAGGCAATGGTCGAATCCGGCCAGCCGGAATGGGACCTTGTCGACGTCGGCGGCCGCTTCATCTGGCAGGGCGACGAACTGCTCGAACCGCTCGACATGTCGCTGATCCCGAATGCCAAGAACCTCGATGCAGGCTGGGTGGCGCCCAAGGGTATCTTCACGTCGACCGGCGCCACGGTCATCGCGTGGAACACGAAGATCTTTCCTGAAGGCAAGGGCCCGCAATCGTGGAAGGACTTCTGGAACGTGAAGGACTTCCCCGGCCCGCGCGGCCTCTACAAGCCTTTCTACTACAACTACGAAGCAGCCCTTCTCGCGGCCGGCGTTCCGCGTTCGCAGGTCTTCCCGGTGACCGACGAGAAAGCGAAGATGGCGATCGAGAAGGTCAAGGAGCTGAAGGAGCACGTGAAGGTCTGGTGGACCGCCGGCGCGCAGCCCCCGCAGCTTCTTTCTTCGGGTGAGCTAGCCATGTCGTCGGCCTGGAACGGTCGCATTCTGGCGATGATGCAGGAGAAAGCGCCTATCGCGATGACGTACAAGGATGGCATCGCCTGGGGCAATGCCTGGGTCATCCCGAAGGGTTCGAAGAACGCGCGCCTCGCGATGGAAGCGATCAACTACGCGATCTCCGAAGAGGCGCAGACGGGCCTGAACTCGTTCGGGACCTACGGCCCCGTCCTCGGGTCCGCCGCGGCCAAAGGTACTGCGGAGCAACGCAAGCTGATGGTGACGGCGCCCGAGAACATCAAGGACATGCTGATCCTCAACGAGAAGGAAGCGGCAGCCTACTCGGTCAAGTACGAGAACGACTGGAACCGCATGCAGCTCGGCTGACGCCGCGCCGCGACCGACCGGCACCGGGCATCGTTGCCCGGTGCCGGCGGCCGGGGCTCGTCCCCCAGATCAGGCTATGACCGCAGAAATCCGCCCCGACCGCCTCGCTCCGCTCCTCGCGCCACGCAGCATCGCCTTCATCGGCGCGAGCGACAGGGTGAACACGCCCGGCAACAGCATGCTCCGGATGATCCGCCGCGGCGGATTCGACGGCCGCGTCCATGCGGTCAACCCGAAGTATCGCGAAGTGGAGGGATTTGCCTGCCATCCCTCGCTCGCCGACCTTCCCGACCGGCCCGACCTTGCTGTCCTGTCGATCAAGAACGAGCTTCTCGAAGCGACCTTGTGTGCGGCAGCCGACGCCGGTGCGCGCGCCGCCGTCGTCTTCGCCTCCGCGATCCTCGAATCCGATCGCGATCCGCGCCTCATCGAGCGCCTGCGCCGCATTGCCGAGGAGCGCAACATCGTCGTCTGTGGCCCCAATTGCATGGGGTTCTACAACGACCTCGACCGCACATGGATCTGCGGGTTCCCCAGTCCACGCACCCCGGACGCCGGGTCGATCGCTTTCGTGGCCCATTCCGGCAGCGTGTTCGGCGCTCTCGCCCACAACGATCCGCGCCTGCGCTTCGCGCTCGCCATATCGCCGGGAAGCGAGCTTACGGCCACCGTCGCGGACTATGTCGCCTATGCGGTCGAACGCCCCGAAGTGCGGGTCGTCGGGCTGTTCCTCGAGACGGCCCGCGATCCGGCCGGCTTCGCGCAGGCCCTGTCGCTGGCTGCCCGACGCGGCGTTCCCGTCGTCGTCCTCAAGGTCGGACGGACCGAGGCAGCCGCCGCGGCCGCCCTCACGCATACCGGCGCGCTCGCGGGAAGCGATCTGGCGTATCAGGCGCTGTTCGAACGCTACGGCGTCATCCGTGTCGAAACGCTGGACGAGCTTTCCGCGACGCTGCTGCTCCTGTCTTCGGGGCGCCGCGCGGCGAAAGGCGGTCTCGTCGCGATCGGCGATTCAGGCGGCGAACGAGAACTCATGATCGACCTCGCCGACCGGGTCGGCGTGACGTTCGCCGAACTGACGGAACCGACGAAAGCGGCGATCTCGGCCCGGCTTGATCCCGGGCTGGAAGCCGTCAATCCGCTCGATGCGTGGGGTACGGGTGCCGATTTCGAGAAGCAGTACGAAGCCTTCTTTGGCGATCTTGTCGCCGATGCGAATGCCGCTATCGGCCTGATGGCGATCGACGTGCGCGATGGTTCTTACCTCCATCGCGGTTTTGCCAACGCGATCCTCGCCGCGTCGGCACGTACCGACAAGCCGGTCGCGGTCGCAACGCACTACACACAAGTCCGCCACGACGCGCTTGCAAGCGAGCTTACCAAGGCGGGCGTGCCGGTCCTCGACGGAACGACGAATGCGCTTGTCGCGGTGCGCGGTGCACTCGCCTATCGCGACTTCCTCGCGCGTCGCGATGACCCGCTGCCGGCCCCTCCAGCGGCACCACGTCCCCTGCCCGGCGCGGGCGGACCGCTCGACGAGGCGGCGAGCCTGGCGCTCCTAGCCGAATGGAACATCCCGACGATTGCGCACCGGATTGTCGGATCCGCCGCGCAGGCACGCGAGGCAGCCCGAACACTCGGATTTCCCTGCGTCTGCAAGACCGCGGAACCTGGTATCCTGCACAAGTCCGACGTCCGCGGAGTCCTGCTTGGACTCAAGGATGGCGATGCAGTGGCAGCCGCGTACGAAGACCTCGCGACCCGGCTTGGCCCGCGCGTCCTGTTGGCACCAATGGCACCGCGCGGCGTCGAACTCGCGCTCGGGATGATCGACGACCCTCAGTTCGGTCCGCTGGTGACCGTTGGTGCCGGCGGAACGCTGGTCGAACTCCTTTCCGACAGGCAGGTCGCGCTGGCCCCGTTCGGGCGTACGACGGCCTGCCGCCTGATCGACCGGCTAGCGCTGCGCCCTCTGCTGGACGGATATCGCGGCGCGCTGGCTACCGATCTCGAAAGGCTTTCGGCGGTGATATCTAGTTTCTCCGTCCTTGCGGCCCGGTTCGCCGACCGACTCGCGGAGATCGATGTCAATCCACTGCTCGTGGGGCCGCAGATCGTCGCCCTCGATGCCCTCGTCGTCCTGAAACCGGAGCCAAGCTGATGGACCTCACGCTACCCAAGGCGGCCCAAGACTGGCAGCTTCGTGCAAAATCTTTTGCCGAAGAGTTCCTGTTTCCGAACGAACTCGAACTCGAGATGAACGGGTTTCTGTCGGCGGAAAAGAAGGAATCCCTGCGCAAAGCGGTCGTCGCCCACGGCCTCAACGGCATGAACCATACGAAGGAGGTCGGCGGACAAGGCTGCACGCAGCTCGAGCAGGTGGTCATCAGCGAGGAGCTTGGGAAAGCGACAGGCGCGCTGTGGGCCGTCGTCGCACACCCGGCCGTGGCGCTCAAGTTCGGCACGCCGGCGCAGATCGAAGCCTATCTGCGGCCAAGCTGCCTGACGACCCGACGCGCGTGCGTGGCGATCACCGAGGCCGGTGCCGGATCCGACCCGCGTCTCATCCAGACTCGTGCCGACAGGCGCGGTGACCGCTTTGTCATCAACGGCGAGAAGTGGTTCGTCACATCGGGCGACGTCGCGGACTACATCATTCTTCAGGCGAATGTCGACGGGAACCCCGACCTGCCCACCTTATTCCTGTTGGACAAGTCCACTCCGGGAATCCGCGTGATACGGGAGCCAAAGTTCACGCACACCTACGTCTTCGGCCACCCCGAGTTCGCATTCGAGAATGTCGAGGTCGGCGAAGAGGCTGTTCTGGGCGGGATCGGGAACGGCCTCGAACTTTCGAAAGACTGGTTCGTCGAGGCCCGCCTCCAGATCGCCGCGAACGTACTTGGTGCGGCAATTCGAGCACTCGAACTTGCCAATGCCTGGGCGTCCGAACGCCGTCAGTTCGGTCGTGCGATCCGTGACTTCCAGGCCATCGAGTTCATGCTGGCCGATATGGCGGTGGAGATCATGGCCTCCAAGAGCCTCGTCTATCGTGTTGCATGGGAAATCGACAATGGCGTCGACCGAAAACTCGTCCATGCCCGTGCGAGCGCCATCAAGCTGCAGGCTTCCGAGATGGCCGGCCGCGTGCTCGACAAGGCCGTCCAGATCTTTGGTGGCCGCGGCTACATGCGCGAGAACCCGGTCGAACGGCTGAACCGTGACATCCGGGTCGACCGGATCTGGGAAGGTACCTCCGAGATCCAGCGTGTGATCATTGGTGGCCAGCTGCGCAAGCGTGGCATTTTGACCTACACGGGGTGGCCGACCTGAATCCTGCAAACTGTTGCGCGAAATTAGAAAGTATCGCCCCCCGGTAGATCGTTGATCTAACGGGGGAGGCATTTGTCGGAGCGACAGGATCCGAACATGCGATCCCTAGTTTTCTAGTTTTCTAACTACACAGCAATTTCAATGTGCTCTGAGGGCGAACTTCGGACCGCCGATATACGGCTATGCGCCCGACACTTTCCGCGTTAGAGGCTCGCATAGCGAATAGTGCCCACCTTAAGAAGCACTGGCGTGCCGTAGTGGATGTAGATGAGAACCTTTGGCGGGAAACCTGCGGATACCACGAGTACATCCGTAACTAGATGAACCTAAGCGTATATCTGGCTCGGTTGTCATCGAGCCGACGCGGTCCCGATCTCTCATTCGGCTTGGTTCAAAACTCGGTCAGGTCACCTCTAAACCACCGAATCTTCGCTTAAATCCAACTGCTTTGACATATTCATGCCGGGGTCAATGTTCAACGCCGATTCACAACCTTCGTGAAACCGGTGGGCGTCTTGAGGGAGTCGCGTTCGGCCTTGGGGCGGCAGACATAAGAGCCACTCCTGTTTGCGGCTCTTCGAGGGTACTTCTTTCTCATCCGCCTGAATACGGCCACCCCCGCACCAATCAGGCCCGCCAGGATGGCGCCCGCCAGCGCCTTGCCGACGATCCGCCCCCAGTCCATACCCCGCTCCTGCGCCAAGGGATACACCCTCGCCGCCAGATCAGGCGATAGAGGCTGCGCAGTCGTCTGCACGGGGGTCATCCCAGGCGGCAAATCCGGGACCGCCGGCGCGTTTGCGGCGTACGCGCGCGTTACCAGATCCTCTGCGCGCGCCATCAGGATGTCGTACGTCCGCGCGTCCGTGTGCTTCTGGTAGACATTCACGGTGAATATGCGGTCCTTCACCACAACGAACCCCACGATGCCCGCGTTGTCCGGCTGCGGCTTTCCACCCACCATCGCCGAATTCATCAGCAGGCCCAGATACAGCCTGTCCGGCGTCTTCTTGAGAACCCCGCTCGCCTTCATCTCGATTGCGAGGCCCTCACGCTGCGCCATCGGCCGGAGCTCCGACATGACCTTGTTGAAATCGACCTTCGGCAAGCCTTCGTGGACTTTCGTCAGGACCGTCTCGCGCGCCATGCCTGCCGGGATGCGCAATGGCGAACCACCCGTCGCGTTCAGCAGCCAGGTGAGATAATTATCGAGAACAGCGCCGTCCCGCGCCGCGGCGAGCGCCCGACAATCCGCCGCCATTGCCACGAGCTCGTTCATCCCGCGGATGTTCTCCGACATGTGTGTCAGGTAGTAGTTGTCGATCCGGTTCGCCTTGTCGAACAGGCAGTAGCCAGCCGGGATGGGCAGGTCGACCCGCACACCATCCGCGATGAATATCTCGGCGCTA
>JBIKWI010000214.1:0-5241 GCA_044356395.1 Tagaea sp.
CCGCGACATGCCCGAGGAAGACCTTGCGGTAGTCGCCGCGCAGGTTCTCCACGCGGCTCACCAGCAGCGAATCCTCGTTTTCCAGCCCGTCGAAGCGCGTGCGGCCGGCATAGGGCAGGCCCTCTTCCGCCGGATCGATCAGGTGCACGACATGGCCGCGCGTCCCGCCTGCGGCGAGCGTGCGGATCGCGGCGTCGGTCTCGGCGAGCGGTGCCAGGAAATCGCCCATCAGCACGACGGTCGAATGGCGCGCCAGGCGCGCGGCCGGCGGCACGCCGGTCGCGGGATCGTTGCGCGCGAACACGGTATCGGCCAGCCGGTTGACCGCGAAGCGCCCGTGCAGCGGGCGCGGCGTGCCGCCGAGGATGCCGACGCGCTCGCCGCCGCGCGCCAGCAGCGAGGCGAGTGCGACGAGCAGGAGCTCGGCGCGGTCGAGCTTGTGCGGCAGTTTCGTCGACGACGCCCATGCCATCGACGGCGAACGGTCGCGCCACAGCCACACGGTCTGCGCCGATTCCCATTCGGTCTCGCGCACGAACACGTGGTCGGTCTTGGCCGTCTGGCGCCAGTCGATGCGGTCGACCGTGTCGCCCGGCATGTAGCGGCGGAACTGCCAGAAGGTCTCGCCCGGTCCCGCACGCCGGCGGCCATGGACGCCCTGCGCCACGGTGTTGGCCACGCGCTGGGCGGCGACGAGCAGGGCGGGCAGGCGGCTTGCCGCCGCCTCGGCCGCAAGCCGTCGCGCGTGCGCGCCTTGCGGCGGGGCTGCGGAGGCCGGAGGGGTGGTCGCGAAGATCGACACTTCGTTTGCGTTCTCGCCTTAAGCGAGCGGCGCTGTGAGTTGCGCCACGATGTCGTCGAGCGTCACGCCGTCGGCGCGCGCGGTGAACGACAGCGCCATGCGGTGCCCCAGGATGGGCTTGGCCAGCGCCACCACGTCGTCGACCGAGGGGGCGAGCCGCCCGTCGAGCACGGCGCGCGCGCGTGCGGCCAGCATCAGCGACTGGCTGGCGCGCGGACCCGGGCCCCACACGACATGCTTGTTGACGGCGGCGATCTCGCTCTCGCCCGGCCGTCCGGCGCGCACGAGCTTCAGGATCGCCTCGACCACGCTTTCGCCCACGGGCACGCGGCGGATCAGCCCTTGCGCGCGCTGCAGGTCGTCGGCCGACATCGCCTGCACCGGCTTCTCGTTCGTCGAGCCGGTCGTGGCGAGCAGCATCTGGCGCTCGGCGTCGATGTCGGGATAGCCCACGTCGATCTGCAGCAGGAAGCGGTCGAGCTGGGCTTCGGGCAGCGGATACGTGCCTTCCTGTTCGAGCGGGTTCTGCGTGGCGAGCACGTGGAACGGGGCGGGCAGCGCATGGTAGGCGCCGGCGACCGACACGCGGTGCTCCTGCATGGCCTGCAGCAACGCCGACTGCGTGCGGGGGCTGGCGCGGTTGATCTCGTCGGCCATCAGCAGCTGGGCGAAGACGGGCCCCTTGAGGAAGCGGAACTGCCGGCGGCCGGCATCGCCGTCCTCGAGCACTTCCGAACCGATGATGTCGGCCGGCATCAGGTCGGGCGTGCACTGGATGCGCTTGGCGTCGAGGCCCAGCACCGTGCCGAGTGTTTCGACGAGCTTGGTCTTGGCAAGGCCGGGCACGCCGATCAGCAGCAGGTGGCCGCCGGCCAGCAGCGTGATCAGCGTCTGCTCGACGACCTCGTTCTGGCCGAAGATGACGCGGCCGATGGCCCCGCGCACGGTCTGCAGCGTTTCGCCCAGCGCTTCGATCTCGCCCAGCAGGGCGTCGGTCTGGATGGGGGCAGGGGGAGCGTTCACGGGGTTCCTCGCTTTCCGGCGACCGACGGTGCCGATGCCGGATACATATGGTCCGACGGATTTTCGGGCCAAGTGTGCGATACCCGGGGGGGCGGCGTCCAGCGCGTGCATGTTACGTCCGTCACGGTGTAGACTCTCCCGTCCAAGATGACCGACGAACCGTTCGCCGAGCCTGCGATCCCAAGCCTCGACAGCCTGCGCCCCGAGGGCCTTGCACGCGGCGTACCGCTGGCGAATCCGCCTGTGGACCGTTCGGGCGAACCCGCCGAAATCTGTGGCGATTTCGACTTGCGAATCGTCCGCGACGGGACCTGGCTCTATCGCGGTTCGCCCATTGGACGCGCCGCGCTGGTAAAACTCTTCGCCCGCGTGCTGCGCCGCGCGCCCGACGGCAGCTACTGGCTGGTCACGCCCGTCGAGAAGGGCCGCGTGAGCGTCGACGACGTGCCGTTCGTCGCGGTCGATTTCGACGCGGCCGGGGTCGGTGCCGCACAGGTCCTGACCTTCCGCACCAATCTCGACGAGACGGTCGAGGCCGGCCCCGACCGGCCGATCCGCGTGGCGCTTTCGGCCGGCGGCGAACCGGCCCCCTACGTGCTCGTGCGGCCGGGGCTGGAAGCGCGCATCGCGCGCGCCGCGTTCTACCGGCTGGTCGAGCGCGCCGAACCGCGCGGCGACACGATGGGCGTGTGGAGCGGCGGCGCCTTCTTCCCGCTCGGGTCCGCCGCATGAGCCCGGATCAGCCCACGCCCGCCCAGATCCGCGCGCGGCTCGCCGGCGTCGTTCCGGGTGTGCGCCGCTCGGCCACGATCGGGCGCGTGCGCGGCGACCACGACGGCAATCCCGGCATGCCGATGCCCGGCGAAGCGCTCCGGCCGGCGGCCGTGCTCGTCCCGCTGGTCGAGCGGCCGGAGGGGCTGTCGGTACTGCTCACCCAGCGCACCGCGCATCTCAATGACCATGCCGGCCAGATCAGCTTTCCCGGCGGCCGCATCGAGGCGGACGACATCGACCCGGTCGCCGCCGCGTTGCGCGAGACGGAAGAGGAGATCGGCCTCCACCGCCGCCACGTGGAGATCGTCGGCCGGCTCGACACCTACCGGACGCGCACGTCCTATGAGGTGACGCCCGTCGTGGGTCTCGTGCGCCCGCCCTTCGACCTCGTGCCCGACACGTTCGAGGTGGCCGACATCTTCGAAGTGCCGCTCACCTTCGTGCTCGATCCGCGCAACCGCGAACGCCGCTCGCGCCTGTTCCAGGGCGCCGAACGACATTTCTGGGTGCTGCCCTTTCCCGAGCGCTATATCTGGGGGGCGACCGCCGGAATGCTCGTCAATCTCGCCGAGGTGCTGGCCGGAGAGGACACGCCATGATCCGCATCCTGCTCGAATTCATCGTGCCGCTGGTGCTGCCGCTCGCCCTCTATGCCGCGTGGATGGCGATGGAGAAGCGCCGCGCCGACAAGCTCGGCCACGGCGAAGCGCCCACCTGGGCCGAAGCGCCGTGGGTGTGGCTGTCGGTGGCGGGCGTGGTGCTCGCGGGCGTGGTCACGGTCGGCATCGTATTGATGCAAGGCAGTCAGGAAGCGCGCGGCGTCTACGTGCCGCCGCGCATGGGCGAAGGCGGCACGGTCACGCCGGGGCGCGTGAACCCCTCACCCTAACCCTCTCCCGCAAGCGGGAGAGGGAACGCTATTATGTGTGTGCTCCCTCTCCCGCTTGCGGGAGAGGGTCGGGGTGAGGGAGACATCATGGACGGCGAGCGCGACGAACGGGGTGGCGGGGGCGGGCCGCGGGGGACGAAGAACGTGCTGGGGCTGCCGCTGGCCGAATGCAGCCGCGCGCCGCTGACCGGTTTCTTCCGCGACGGCTGCTGCAATACCGGACCGCAGGATTTCGGGCGCCATACGGTCTGCGTTGTCGCGACGGCGGAGTTCCTCGAATTCTCGAAGGCGCGCGGCAACGACCTGTCCACGCCGATGCCGGCCTACGGCTTCGCAGGGCTGAAGCCCGGCGACCGCTGGTGCCTTTGTGCCGCGCGCTGGCAGGAGGCGTTCGTCGCCGGCATGGCACCCAAGGTCGTGCTCGCATCGACCCATGTCGCCACGCTCGACATCTGCGCGCTCGACGACCTTAAGGCGCACGCGATCGACCGCCTGTGACGAGGTGCGGCTTGACTTGCACAGTGCCGGCGCGTGAAATGCCCGCCTCGGATTCAACCCCTTGGAAGGGATCGACCCGCATGCGCATGAAACTCGGATTTGCCGCGGCAGCCGCCATATCGGTGGCGCTGGGCTTCGGCGGTGCCGCCACGGCACAGACGCCGCGCGACACCATCGTGATGGCCAAGCAGATCGACGACATCATCTCGATGGACCCGGCCGAATCGTTCGAGTTCTCGGGCTCCGAAGTCGTCGCCAATCTCTATGACCGGCTGATCGGCTACGACCTGTCGGACGTGACCAAGCTCAACGGCGAGCTCGCGACGAGCTGGTCGGTCGCCGCCGACGGCATGACCTATACCTTCAAGATGCGCCAGGGCGTGAAGTTCCATTCGGGCAACCCGGTGACGGCCGAGGACGCCGCGTATTCGATCCAGCGCGCGGTCATCCTCAACAAGTCGCCCGGCTTCATCCTGACGCAGTTCGGCCTCAACAAGGACAACGTGCGCGACAAGGTCAAGGCGACGGCACCCGACACGCTCGTCATCGTCACCGACAAGGCCTACGCGCCGACGTTCTTCTACTACTGCCTCACGGCCCCGGTCGCGGCCGTCGTCGACAGCAAGCTCGTGCAGGCCAACGCCAAGGACGGCGATTTCGGCAATGCATGGCTCAAGCAGAACTCGGCGGGCTCGGGCGCCTACCGCCTGCGCGTCTGGCGCGCGTCCGACCAGTACACGCTGGAGGCCAACAGGGCCTGGTTCCGCGGCACGCCGAAGAACAACCGCGTGATCGTGCGCCACATCCCGGAGACGGCCACGCAGCGCCTGCTGCTCGAGAAGGGCGACGTCGACTTCGCGCGCGACCTGCTCAAGGACGATCTCGCCACGCTGCGCAACAATCCCAAATACACGGTGCAGAGCGGCAACAAGGGGGCGATCCTCTATCTGGGCCTCAACCAGAAGAACCCCAACCTCGCCAAGCCCGAAGTGCGCGAAGCCCTCAAGTGGCTCACGGACTACGAGTCGATCGAGCGCAACCTGACGACCGGCAAATTCAAGACGCACCAGGCCTTCCTGCCGATCGGCTTCCTCGGCGCCATCGACGACAAGCCCTACAAGTTCGATCTCGCCAAGGGCAAGGCGCTGCTGGCGGCCGCCGGCCTGCCCAACGGCTTCACCGTCACGATGGACATGCGCACCGTCTCGCCGATCCAGGACATCGCGCAGGCGATCCAGGCCCAGTGGGCGCAGGC
>JBIKWI010000061.1:0-17667 GCA_044356395.1 Tagaea sp.
TTCCGAGCGCCGGATGGATTACGTGCGCGACGTGCGGGCGGTAATGCGCGCCAACGGACTTCGCGCGCTCGACAAGGCCCGCCTCGACGGCGACCCGAGCTAGATCGGGCCGAGCTAGATCAGGCCGAGCTAGATCAGGCCGTGCTAGATCAGGCGCCGGTCGCGATGCGCTCGACGAGCGCCTTGACCGTCGGGATGTTGCCGTTGGCGTAGAACGGATCGGACGCGAACCGGTAGGCGTTGTGCCCGGCGAACATCAGCTGGGCCTCGACGTCGGCGCCGTGGCTGATGTCCTGCAGCGTCTTCTGGATGCAGAAGCTGCGCGGATCGGCCTTCTTGCCGGTCGTCCCTTCCTCGTTCTGCTGCCAGTTCGAGAAGGCGCAGGCCGACAGGCATCCCATGCAGTTGACCTGGTCGCGGTGGATCTCCTCCGAGCGCGCCGGATCGACGAAGATCAGCGTCGAATCGGGCGTGCGCAGCGCCTCGGTGAAGCCCTGCTTCACCCACGCCTCGGCATGCACCTTGTCCTGCGCCGACAGATAGACGAGCCGGCCGCGGGCGCCCACCGGGAACGGCTGGTCGTGCTCGCCCACGGGATGCATCTGGTAGGCGACCTGGCGGGCCGAGCGCTCTTCCAGCTCGTTGAGGAACGGGTTGCGCACGGCCGACGAATAGAAGCCGGTCGGCGAGAAGCGGTGCAGCAGCACGTCGCCCGGCTTCAGCGTCAGAAGCCGGTGCTTCCACGCGTCCGAGATCGGGCTTTCCTTCGTCAGCAGCGGGCGGGTGCCGAACTGGAAGGCGCAGGGTCCCACGTCGGGATTTCCGATGAAGTCCTTCCATTCGTCGAGCCGCCACACGCCGCCGGCCATGATGATGGGCGTACGCTGGAGGCCGAACTCGTTCATCTGCCGGCGCAGCTCGACCACGCGCGGCAGGGGCGCTTCGGGCTTGCGCGGATCTTCGGCATTGGAAAGGCCGTTGTGCCCGCCGGCCAGCCACGGATCCTCGTAGACCACGCCGCCGAGAAGTTCGCTGAAGCGGTGGTAGGCGCGCTTCCACAGCGCGCGGAAGGCGCGCGCGGAGGAGATGATGGGATAGTAGTACGCGCCGTATTTGGCGCAGATCTCGGCGATCTTGTAGGGCATGCCGGCGCCGCATGTCACGCCGTGGATCAGGCCCTGCGACTTCTCGAGCACCGCCTCGAGGATCGGCTCCGCCCCGCCCATTTCCCACAGGATGTTCATGTGGACGCGGCCGTTGGGACCCGCCATGTCGCGCGCCACGCGCGCCTGGTGCAGCGCCCCCTTGACCGCATAGGCGATCAGCTCGTCGTGCCGCTCGCGGCGCGTCTTCCCGCGATAGACCTGGCGGACGACCTCGCCGTTCGCGTCCAGATGGTCGGCGTTGACGCCCGAAAACGTGCCGACGCCGCCGGCCGCGGCCCAGGCGCCGGAGCTTTCGCCGTTCGAGACCGACACGCCCTTGCCGCCTTCGACGATGGGCAGGACCTCGCGGCCCGAGATGAGGAGGGGTTCAAGAGAGAACAATTGGCGCTTCCGTCCGTACGGGCCTCGGGGGGACGACCTGCTGCGGCCGCTCGCTGGACCGATAGATATAGTCTGGGTGCCCGGGCGCGCAAGCAGCTTGCGGGCCTAATGGTTAACCCGGATTCGCCGTTTCGGCCGCCAGCTTCGCGCCACCCGGCCAGTCGGCAGTCGTCCGGTGGGCATGGACCAGTTCCGGGGCATCCGGCGCGGCCGAAATCGTGAAGCCGAGCGCCCGGCACAGCTCGAGCATCTTGTGGTTCTCGCGCATGACCTCGCCGAAGATCTCGCCCACCCCGCGCGCCCGGCAATAATCGAGGATGCGCACCATCAGCCGGCGGCCCAGCCCGATGCCCTTGAGGTCGGAGCGCAGCGCGATCGCGTATTCGGCCCGCAGCCGGTCGGGGTCCGCGACGATGCGCACCACGCCGAGCAGCCCGACCCCCAGGATCGGCGATTCGCACACGAAGGCCATCTCGCGGTCGTAGTCGATCTGCGTGAGGCGGGCGAGCTGCGCGCGGGAAAGCTGCTTGACCGGGGCGAAGAAGCGCATGCGCCGGTCCTCGGCATCCATCCGGTCGACAAGGGCCTCGATCAGCGGGCCGTCTTCGGGGCGGATGGGGCGCAGCAGGGCCGGGCCCACGCCGTCGACCAGGATCGACTCGACCAGGTCCGACGGATAGGGCTCGATCGCCAGGCGCGCCGCATGAACGACGCTGGCGGGCCTGCGCAGGCGGATGCGCGCGTCGAGCACGATGGCGCCCTCGGCATCGACGAGCAGCGGGTTGATGTCGAGCTCCGCGACCGCGTCGAGATCGCAGACGAGCTGCGACAGGCGCACGAGGGCAAGCTCCACGGCCGCGACGTTGGCCGCCGGCCGGTCGCGGTAGCCCTTGAGCAGGCGCGAGACGCGCGTGGTGGCGATCAGTTCGCGCGCGAGCTTTACGTTGAGCGGCGGCAGCGCCATCGCGGTGTCGGCCATCACCTCGACCGCGGTGCCTCCCTGTCCGAACAGGATGGCGGGGCCGAACTGGCGGTCCTCGCTGGCGCCCAGGATCAGCTCGTGCGCGTCGGGCCGGCGGACCATCTCCTGCACGAGAAAGCCGCGGATCTCGGCCGCCGGGTTCTTCGCGCGCACGCGCGCCGCCATCGCCACGGCCGCCAGCTCGACAGCCCGCGGCCCGTCGAGATCGAGCGCCACGCCGCCGACATCGGATTTGTGGAGCACCTGCGGCGACACGATCTTGAGCGCCACGCGCCCGCCGATGCGCGCGGCCGCAGCAGCAGCACCCGCCGCATCGCCGGCAAGCTCGCCTTTGGGAAGGGTGAATCCGTAACCCGCCAGCACCGTGCGCACGTCGGGGTCCGGCAGCCATTCGAGACCCGCGGCAAGGGCCGCGGCGACGGCGGCGCGCGCGCCGGCCGCGTCAGGGGCGAGATTCTCGGGTGCCGCGTCGGGCACCTCCATCAGGTTTTCCTGCGCACGCCGGTAGCGCACGAGATGCATGAACCCGCGCACCGCCTTGTCGGGTGTGTCGAAGCTGGGAATGTGCGCGTCGGCGAATCGCGCGCGTGCGGCCAGCGCGTTCGCGGTGCCGCCGAGCCACGAGGCGAGGATCGGCAGTCGGGCACCCGCCGCGACCGCGACGACCGCCTCGGCGGCTTCGACCGACGAGGCGATCGCGGTGGGACAGTTGAGCGCCAGAATCGCGTCCACGTCGGGCGCCGCCAGCAGGGCCGAAAGCGCGGCCTGGTAGCGCGCCCCGTCGGCATCGCCGATGATGTCGACCGGATTTCCCTTCGACCAGGTCTTCGGCAGCACCCCGTCGAGGCGCCGGATCGTCGCCGCGTCGAGCGTGGCGAGATGGCCGGCCTCGTCCATCAGCGCGTCGGTCGCCAGCACGCCCAGTCCGCCGCCGTTGGTGAGGATCGCCAGCCGGTCGCCGCCGCCGATGGCCGGCGCGGCAAGCGTGGCGACCGCGTCGAAAAGCTCGTCGACGTCGTAAACGCGCAGCATGCCCGCCCGCCGGAACGCCGCGTCGTAGACCGCATCGGCCCCCGCGAGCGCCCCGGTATGCGAGGCGGCGGCCTTTGCCGCTTCGGCATGGCGGCCGGCCTTGATGACGATGACGGGCTTGAGGCGTGCGGCCGCACGCGCGGCACTCATGAACTTGCGCGCGTGGGTGACGGCCTCGATATAGAGCAGGACCGCCCGCGTCTGGCCGTCGTTGGCCAGCCAGTCGAGCATGTCGCCGAAATCCACGTCGGTCATGTCGCCGAGCGACACGACCTGCGAGAAGCCGATCTTGCGCGGCATCGCCCAGTCGACCACCGTCGTCGCCATGGCACCGGACTGCGTGACGAAGGCAAGGTCGCCCTTGGGCGGCACCACATGCGCGAAGGTCGCGTTGAGGCCGATGCCCGGCACCATCACGCCAAGGCAGTTCGGCCCGACGATGCGCATCAGGTGGGGGCGCGCGGCCTCGAGCATCGCGCGCTCGAGTTCCTTGCCGCGCCCCTCGCCCAGTTCGCCGAAGCCCGCCGTGATGACGATCGCGGCCTTGCAGCCGCGCGCACCCAGTTCGCCGATCAGGCCGGGAACGGTTTCCGGCGGCGTGCAGATGACGGCAAGGTCGGGCACCGTCGGCATGCTTGCCACATCGCGGTAGGCGAAGACGCCCTCGATGGCGTCGTACTTGGGATTGACCGGCAGGATCGGGCCTGCAAAACCGGCATGGAAAAGATTGCGCGCAAGGACGGCGCCGACCGACCCGGGCTTCGGCGTCGCCCCGATCAGCGCCACCGATTTGGGGGCGAGCAGCTTGTCCAGATTGCGGATCGACATCTTGCGGCGGCATGCTAGACGGTCGGTTCCGGAGCTGAAAGCAATTGTTCCATGACATTCGATTCGATCCTCGTCTATGTCGGCCTCGATCTCGTCGGCGACGGGCTGATGAAACTGCCCTTCGCGCGGACCTTGCGGGCAAACTGGCCGCAGGCCCGCATCGTGTGGTGTGCCGGCAAGGGGCCGAGCGTGTTCGCGGGCACGCTGCGTCCGATCGTCGCGGGACTGATCGACGAGACGATCGAGAATGCCGGTTTCGGCTCGCATTGGACCGGGATGTTCGGTCGGCCACTTGACGGGCGCGCTTTCGACCTGGTCGTCGATACGCAGCGCCGCCTTGCGACCAGCCTTGCCGTGCGCCGCGTGCGCCATCGTCGCTTCGTTTCGGGCAGCGCCGGCTTCCTGCTGTCGGACGGACAGCCACAGAGTTCCGCCAAGCCGCGCGCCATGCACGGCCAGCTCCTGCAGCTGGTCGAAGCCGCCGGCGGCGATCCGTCGCTTGCGGGCGAAGCCCTGGTGCTTCCGGCCGAGACGCGCGCGGCCGCCGCGACGCTGCTGCCGGCGGGCCCGGTCTATGCGGGACTTGCACCCGGTGCGGGCAACCGCGCCAAGAGCTGGCCGTTCGAGCGCTATCTCGATCTCGCGCGCGGCCTGTCGGGCGCCGTGCCGGTCTTCATCCTGGGACCGGACGAGCGCGACTGGATCGACGCCTGCCGGTCGGTTCCCGGTGCCGTCCTGCCGCTGCAGGACGCGGCCTCGCGCGGGATTGCACCCTCGCCGATCCTGACCATCGCCCTTGCCCAGCGGCTGACGGCGTCGGTCGCCAACGATTCGGGCGGCGGGCACATGCTGGCGGCGGGCGACGGGGCGCTGGTGTCGCTTTTCGGCCCGACCGATCCCGCGAAGTTCGCGCCCGCCGCACGCAAGCTGACGGTGCTGCGCGCGCAGGATTTCGGCGGAACGTCGATGGACGCCATCCCGCCGGATGCCGTGCGGGCGGCCCTTCAGTCGTCGATGGCGGCGGTGGCCCGGCGCTGAACGATCGTCTCGTTCGGGAACCGGCGCATCAGCCAGACGACCATCACGATGCCCGGCAGTGCGGCCAGCGTCGTCAGCGCGAAGAACATCATCCAGTCGAGCTGCTCGGACAGCCAGCCGCCGGACGCCGCCAGCGTCGTGCGCCCGACGGTGGCAAGGCTCGACAGCAGCGCATACTGCGTGGCGGTGAAGGCGATGTTGCACAGGCCCGACAGGTACGCAACGAACGCCGCCGATCCCATGCCGCCGGTGAAGTTCTCGAACGCGATCGTGACGGCGAGCAGCGTCGTGTCGTAGCCGACCCACGCCTGCACGACGTACATCAGGTTCGACGCCGCCTGCAGAATGCCGCAGACCAGCAGCGACCTGTAGAGCCCGTAGCGGTGCACGACGGCACCCCCGGCCGCCACGCCCGCCAGCGTGGTGAAGATGCCGAAGATCTTCGAGATCGACGCGACCTCGACGCGGCTGAACCCCATCGCGACGTAGAACGGGTTGGCCATCACGCCGGCAAGCGCGTCGCCGAACTTGTAGAGCACGACGAACACGACGATGAGCAGCCAGGACGGGCGCGAGGCGAACTCGGCGAACGGCCCGATCACCGCCACGCGCACGAAGGCCGCGACCTTCCGTGCGGCCGTGTCGCCCGGCAGCGCCGCCGCGACGGCGGCCGATGCCGGCGGCTCGCGCGTCAGCCACACGGTCGCGGCACCCACGGACATCAGGCATGCCATCAGCGCGAAGGCGAAGCTCCAGCCGGCGTACTCCGCCGCGAACAGGGCGCCCGCCGACGACGCCATCAGGCCGAAGCGGTAGCCCCACTGCGTGGCGGCGGCCCCGGCCCCCTGCTCCTCGGGCTCGAGGATCTCGATACGGTAGGCGTCGATGACGATGTCCTGGCTGGCCGACAGGAACGCGATGACGACGGCGACAAGTGCGGTCGGCCACGGATCGACCTTCGGATCGGTGAGCCCCAGGCAGAAGATCGCGACGGCCAGCAGCGCCTGGATCGCCAGCGCCCATGCGCGCCGGCGGCCGAGCCGGCGGCTGAAGGCGCCCAGCGGCAGGCGGTCGATCAGCGGCGCCCACAGGAACTTAAGGGAGTATGCCGTGCCGACGAGGGCAAGAACGCCGATCGTCGTGCGGCTTACGCCCGACTCGGCCAGCCAGAACGACAGCGTGCCGAATGTAAGCGGCAGCGGCAGGCCCGAAGAGAACCCCATGAAGAGAACCGCGAGCAGCCGCGGCCGCAGATAGACGGCGAGCGAATCGCGCCACGATGTCGGAGCCGGATCGGTCAAAGCACAATTTTTCGCGAATCGGAAACGGGACGGCGTGAGTTTACGCGGTGTGCGAATCGCGTCGAGAGATATCGCATGGGTCGACGATTCAAACGCGCGACGAAGCGTGATAGTCTCCGTCCCCGTGGCATATCAGGTGCTACAAATGAAATTCCGGAAAAACGATTTTCCCGACATCGGGTTCGACCCCGACACGGTGCGCGGCAATCGCCTGCGCCGGTTCTACAGCTACTGGGACGGGCGGCGGGGCCGGCGCGAGATGCCGGCGCGGCGCGACATCGATCCGGTCGACATCCCCTGGATGCTCGGGTTCGTGACGCTGCACGAGGTGCTGCCGTGCGGCAATTTCCGCTTCCGCGTGGATGCCACGCACACCGCCGACGTGTTCGGCGTCGACATGACCGGGCGCACGCTCGACGAATATCCCGCGCCCGACGTGCGCGAGATGATCCGCGCGTCGCTGACGACGGTGATCGAGACGCGTGTCCCGCTGCGGCGCGATCTCGATTTCGGCGCCCGATTCCAGAACTGGCGCTACGAGCGCCTGATCCTGCCGCTGTCGGACGACGGCGAGCGGATCAACATGCTGTTCTCGGCGATCGACGCCGCCCCGACGGCCGGCGGCTGATCAGCCCGCCTCGGTCTCCGCCGCGCGGTCGGCGCGCTTGCGCGCGTTGGGGTCGAGCAGCTTCTTGCGCAGGCGGATCGATTTCGGCGTCACCTCGACGACCTCGTCGTCGTTGATGTAGGCGATGGCCTGCTCGAGCGTCAGGATCTTGGGCGTCTGCAGCGTCACCGCCTCGTCCTTGCCGGCGGCGCGGATGTTGGTCAGCTTCTTCGCCTTCATCGGATTGACTTCGAGGTCGTTGTCGCGCGTGTGCTCGCCGATGATCATGCCCTCGTACACCGGCACGCCGGGCTGGATCATCATCGGCCCGCGGTCCTCGAGGTTCCACAGCGCGAAGGCGACGGCCATGCCGCCCGCGTTCGAGATCAGAACGCCGGTGTGGCGGCCGTCGATCGAACCCTTCCACGGCGCATAGCTGTGGAAGATCTTGTTCATGATGCCGGTGCCGCGCGTGTCCGACAGGAACTCGCCGTGGTAGCCGATCAGGCCGCGCGACGGGACCAGGAACGTGACGCGCACCTTGGCACCGCCCGACGGGCGCATGTCGGTCATCTCGCCGCGCCGGCGGCCGAGCTTCTCGACCACCACGCCGGCATAGTTCTCGTCGACGTCGACCTGCACTTCCTCGATCGGCTCGAGCTTGTTGCCCTCGTCGTCGGTCTTGATCAGCACGCGCGGACGGCCGACCGAAAGCTCGAAGCCCTCGCGGCGCATCTGCTCGATCAGCACGCCGAGCTGCAGTTCGCCGCGCCCTGCGACCTCGTAGGCCTCGCCGCTGTCGGTCTCGCGCACGCGGATGGCGACGTTGCCTTCCGATTCGCGGAACAGCCGGTCGCGGATCATGCGGCTGGTCACCTTCGTGCCTTCGCGGCCGGCGAGCGGCGAATCGTTGACCGAGAAGGTCATCGCCAGCGTGGGGGGATCGATGGGCAGCGACGGGATCGGCTCGGTCACGTCGATCTGGCACAGCGTGTCGGCCACGGTCGTCTGCGTGAGGCCGGCGATGGCGACGATGTCGCCCGCTTCGGCCGAATCGACCGGCACGCGCTCGAGCCCGCGGAAGGCGAGCAGGCGCGTGAGGCGGCCTTCCTCGAGCACCTTGCCGTCGCGCGACAGCGACTTGATCGCCATGTTGGTCTTGGCCACGCCCGAGAAGATACGGCCCGTCAGGATGCGGCCGACATAGGAGTCGTACTCCAGCGTCGTCGCCAGCATGCGGAACGGCCCGCTCGAATCCGCCTTCGGCGGCTTGACGTGCTTGACGATGAGATCGAAGAGCGGTGCGAGGTTCTCGCGCGGCGCTTCGAGCGATTCCGCCGCCCAGCCCGAGCGGCCGGACGCGAAAAGCGTCGGGAAGTCGAGCTGGTCGTCGTCCGCACCCAGGGCCGCGAACAGGTCGAACACCTCGTTGAGGACTTCGGTCGCGCGCGCGTCCTGCCGGTCGACCTTGTTGATGACGACGATGGGGCGCAGGCCGCGGGCCAGCGCCTTCATCGTGACGAACTTGGTCTGGGGCATCGCCCCTTCGGCCGCGTCCACCAGCACGACGACGCCGTCGACCATCGACATGATGCGCTCGACCTCGCCGCCGAAATCGGCGTGGCCGGGCGTGTCGACGATGTTGAGGCGGATGTCCTTCCACGTCACCGACGTGCACTTGGCAAGGATGGTGATTCCGCGTTCGCGCTCCAGGTCGTTGGAGTCCATCGCGCGCTCGGCGACTTTCTCGTTGGCGCGGAAAGTGCCGGACTGCTTCAGCAGCTGGTCCACGAGCGTGGTCTTGCCGTGGTCGACGTGGGCGATGATCGCGAGGTTACGGAGTTCCATTTTTTTCAGGCCGCCAGGTTGCGCGCGGCGAGGTCGCGCAGCGAGACCTCCGGCCGGGCGCCATAATGTGAAATGATTTCGCCGGCACAGATCGAGCCGAGCTTGGCGCAGGTCGCAAGGTCCCTGCCCGTCGTCAGGCCGTGCAGGAAGCCCGACGCGTAGAGATCGCCCGCCCCGGTCGTGTCGACGACCTTGACGCCGGGCTGTGCCGGGACCGCGTGCACTTCGCCGTTGCCGATCGTGACCGAGCCCTTTTCCGAACGCGTCACCGCCGAGATGCGCGATTTCTTGGCGCGCAGGTGGGGAAGGACATCCTCGAACTTCGCGGTCTCGTAGAGCGACAGGATCTCGGCTTCGTTGGCGAACAGCACGTCGACATGGTTGTCGACGAGATCGCGGAACTCGGCGCGGTGGCGGCCCACGCAGAACGAGTCCGACAGCGTGAGCGAGACCTTGCGGCCCGCCTTGTGCGCGACGTCGACCGCCTTGCGGAACGCGTCCTTGGCGGCCGGCTTGTCCCACAGATAGCCTTCGAGATACGTCACCTGCGCGGCGGCGACCTGTTTTTCGTCAACCTGTTCGGGGCTGAGCTCGACGCACGCACCCAGATAGGTCTGCATCGTGCGCTGCGCGTCGGGCGTGACGAAGATCAGGCAGCGCGCCGTCGACGGACCCGCCTTGGCGGCCGGCGTTTCGAACGCCACACCCATCGCGCGGATGTCGTGGCGGAAGATGCCGCCGAGCTGGTCGTCGCGCACGAGCCCGATGTAGGCGGCCTTGCCACCGAGGCTGGCGATGCCGGCGATCGTGTTGCCGGCCGAGCCGCCGGAGCTTTCGCGCCCCGGACCCATCAGGCCGTAGAGCGCTTCGGCACGCGCCTCGTCGATCAGCGTCATGGCGCCCTTGCCGAGGCCGTTGGCGGCGAGAAAGGCGTCGTCGGCGCGGGCGATCACGTCGACAATGGCGTTGCCGATGCCGAGCACGTCGTAGCTGGCGTTTGTCACTAGCGACTCCGGTGGGGGGGAGCTGGTTGGCGCGGAAAATAGCCATCCCTGTTGCGCCGCACAAGCGCCCATTCGCCGGAGGAATATGCGTGCCTTGCCAATGCCATAAAGGTCTGGCTCCCTGTCGGGCATGACGGTCGAGTCCGATTCCCCGATGGGGTTGCTGCGCGCCGGTGCCTTGGCCATGGGCCAGATGGGCGATCCGCGCCTGCGCAAACCGCTGCTGAAGAGCGTCGGCCTGACGCTTGGCACCTTCGCCGTGCTGTGGGCCGGCATCGGCTGGGCCCTCGCCAACACCCGCTTGTTCGAGAACGGCTGGCTCGATACCGGGACGGACGCGCTGGGCGGGATCGCGGCACTCGTCCTGTCGATCGTGATCTTTCCCGGCGTCGTGGCCGCTTTCCTGGGCGTCTTCCTCGAGGACGTGGCCGCCGCCGTCGATGCCCGCCACTATCCCGACCTGCCGGCCCCCCTGAAGCGCAGTGCCGTGTCCGAAATCGCGGGCGCCCTGCGGCTCGTCGCCCTGGCGGTGGCGCTCAACCTCGTGGTGCTACCGCTCTACCTCGTGCCGGGGCTCAACCTTGTGGTGTTCCTCGCGACGAACGGCTTTCTTCTGGCCCGCGAATACGTCACCATGAGCGCGGCGCGGCGGCTCGATTCGCACGATGCGCGCCGTCTTTGGCGCGACCGGCGGGGCCAGGCCTGGCTTGCCGGTGCCGCCTTTGCGGCGCTCTCGACGATCCCGGTCGTCAATCTCGCCGCCCCGGTCGTCGCGGTCGCGACGACGACGCATCTGATCGAAGCCTGGCGCCGCGCGCAAGCGGACCGCCCCGGCAACTAAGGAAGGAACCGGACTTATGTTCCGTCGCAAGAAAGACGATACCGACGACTCCAAGCCCGCGGCCGACGCCGCCGGCACGCCCGCCCCGGCCGAGCCGGAAGCCGAGGCGATCCCGTCGCGTCCGTTCCCGCGCCCGTCGCCGCCGTCGCCGGGCGCCCTCGCGCGTTCGGTCGCCGGTCCCGTCGCACCCACGGCCACCCGCACCACGACCGTGGCCGCCCGCGCCGCCACCGATCCGGTCGAAGGCCGCAAGCTGATCGTCGGCCGCGAGATCGTCCTCTCGGGCCAGATCACGTCGTGCGAACGGCTGGTCGTCGAGGGCCGCGTCGAGGCCTCGCTGTCGGAAAGCCGTTTCATCGAGATCGCCGAGAGCGGCGTTTTCAAGGGCATGGCCGAGATCGAGCACGCCGAGATCGCCGGCACGTTCGAAGGCACGCTCACGGTCCGCCAGAAGCTCTGGATCCGCTCGACCGGCAAGGTCACGGGCACCGTGCGCTACGGCCGGATCGAGATCGAGGAAGGCGGCCAGATCGCCGGCGACATCCAGGTCGACACGAGCAAGCTCGACAAGACGGACGCCAGCGACGGCGGCTGATCTTGTTCGCGTCCCGCCACATGGCGGCATCCGCGCTCGCGGGTGCCGCCATTTCGATTCTGGGCGCCTGCGCCGGCAGCCCGCCGCAACCCGTCGCGGTCGCGGCACCGCCGGCGGCAGCGCCCGCCGCAGCCCCGTCCCCGCCGGTCGCCGGAAGCCCGCCGCAGGCCGCCGCCGCCGTGCCCGCCGCGACGGGCGCGCGGGCCCTGATCGGCATGACGCGCGACGACGTCGCGGCGCGCTTCGGACCGGCCGGCTTCGTGCGCCGCGACGGCCCGGCGGAAGTCTGGCGCTATCGCGCGACCGACTGCTTCCTCGAACTCTTCATCTATCGCGATGCCGACAGCGCCCAGCGCGTGGCCCATGTCGACGCGCGCAATTTCGCCGGCCGGCCGGCGTCGGCCGACACGTGCCTGACGCGCCTCGTCGCGGAGAAGCGCGGCTAGGTCAGGCGCCGACCGGCTTCGTCTTCGGCCGGTAGGCGCAGATCGACGCCACGGTGCAGCGCCAGCATTCGGGCTTGCGCGCCTTGCAGACATAGCGCCCGTGCAGGATCAGCCAGTGATGCGCGTGGCGGCGGAACTCGTCGGGCGTGTCCTTGACAAGACGGTCCTCGACCTCGCGCGGCGTCCTGCCTTTCGCGAGGCCGGTGCGGTTGCCCACGCGGAAGATGTGCGTGTCGACCGCGATGGTCGGCTCGCCGAACGCGACGTTGAGCACGACGTTCGCGGTCTTGCGCCCCACGCCGGGCAGCGCTTCGAGCGCTTCGCGGCTTCGCGGGATCTCGCCGCCATGCTCGCGCACGAGGATCTCGGAGAGCGCCATGACGTTCTTCGCCTTGGTGTTGAAAAGCCCGATCGTCTTGACGTGCTCGCGCACGGCTTCGAGGCCGAGGGCCAGCATCTCTTCGGGGCGCTTCACTTTCGCGAACAGCGCGCGCGTGGCCTTGTTGACACCCGTGTCGGTCGCCTGCGCCGACAGCACGACCGCGACGAGGAGCTGGTAGGGATTGCCCCATTCGAGCTCGGTCTCCGGCTCGGGCGTGCGCGCGGCGAGGCGGATGTAGAATTCCTGGATGTCGGACTTTTTCATCGTCCTTCGCGATACGTCGCCGGCGTTTCGCGGTCAAGCGCGGTGCGCTATCCTCGCACGCCATGGATGCCCCGCTCCTCGACCTCACGCTGCGCCCGCACCGCTCGCTGAGCCGGCGCGGCTTCGCCGTGCTGATGGGCCTGCTGGTCGCCGTCAGTTTCGCGGCCGGTGCAGCGTTCGTCGCGGTGGGGGCCTGGCCGGTCGTCGGGTTCCTTGGCGTCGACGTGCTGCTGGTGTGGATAGCACTGCGCGTCAGTTTCGCGCGCGGCCGGGCGCGCGAGCGCCTGACGCTGCACGCGGACCGCTTCGAGATCGAGCGGACGGACCGCTGGGGCCGGAGCGAGCGCCGGTCGCTCGAACCCTACTGGCTGCGGGTCGAACTGGCCGACCAGGGTGCCGGCGCCCCGCTCGTGCGCCTGCGCAGCCACGGCCGATCGACGGTCGTGGGCGCGTTCCTGGGGGCGGGCGAACGCGCCGAGCTGTCCCGCACGCTCGACGAAGCGCTGGCGCGCTGGCGGCGGGCGCCCGGGAACGGGCACGGCGGATAGCGCCTTCAGTCCGCCACGTCGAAATCGGCCGGCTTCAATCCGGCGCGCGAACGCGCGGCGATCGTGCGGTACGCCGCCTCGACATGGCGGGCCATCGTGGCTGCTTCGAAGGGCGGGCGCGTGGCGACCGCGCGTGCCAGGCGGTCGCGCAGCGCCTCGCGCGCGGCCGGATCGCCCGCCAGTGCCACGGCGCGCGCGACGAAATCCCGGGCATCCTCGGCCACCAGCTCGGGCAGGCCGAGTGCCAGCAGGAACGACACCGCGACGTTGGCGTGCGCCTGCCGGCCGCGCTTGGTCAGCACCGGCAGCCCCGCGCCCAGCGAGTCGAGTGCCGTCGACGCGGCGGAGACGGCGAAGCTGTCGACGAACAGGTCGGCTGCACGATGGCGCGCAAGATGCGCCGACTTGTCGGGCGCATGTCCGGAGAAGACGAGCCGCGCGGGATCGACGCCCGCCGCCTTGGCGCGCGCGCGCAGCGTGTCGGGGGCTGCAGGATGGCTGGGGCGGCCCGACAGCCAGAGCACGCTGCGCGGGACCTGCAGCAGGATTTCCATCCATGCGGCGAAGCAGCCCGGGTCGATCTTGAGCGGATTGCAGAACGCGCAGAAGACGACGGCGTCCTCCGGCAGGCCGAGTTCGGCGCGCGACGGCGTGGCGGCGACCGGATAGCGGTCGGCCGGGTGGTAGCAGGCCGGCAGACGCGCCAGCGCCTCGACGTGCATGCCCGAGCCCGGCGGCTCGGGCGCGACGACCGGATCGCAGATCGTGTAGTCGACGAACGGCGCTTCCATGAAGCCCGCATGCCCGATCCAATAGACCTGCGCCGGCGCGGGGCGCGCGGCGAGGATCTCGGGCCGGCCGGCGGCGGAATAGCCGCTGAGGTCGACAAGGATGTCGATCCCGCGCGCGCGGATCTCGGCCGCACAGGCCTGCGAGTCCAGCTTCGACAGGTCGACGAATGCCGTCGCGGCCGCTTTCAGTTCGGCCAGCCACGGTCCCGGCTCGGCCGACCGGTCGCGCAGCGAGAACAGCACGATCTCGAATGCCGCGCGGTCGTGCGCCGCCATGAACGACCGCAGCACGTGGCTCATCGCATGGTTGCCGAAATCGGCCGAAAGATAGCCGATCGCGATCGGTGCCCTGTCCGGCTTGGGGGCGGGCGGAGGCAGGGGAACCGCACTCGACGCGAGTGCGCGGCCCAGCGCCACGCGCACGCGGCGCACGCGCTCGGGATCGTCGGCGATGTAGGGCAGCACGAAGGCAAGTCCATAGAGCGCCTGCACGGGCATCCCGGCAGCCAGTCGCCGGTCGAGATCGGCCAGGAGCGCCGCCGCGCGCTCCCATCGGCAGGCGTTCCACAGCGTCGACACGGCTTCCGCATAGGCAACGCCTTCGTCGGGCGCCAGCGTCAGCGCGCGGTCGAAGAGGTCGGCGGCGCGATCGGGGTCGGCCTCGCGCAGGCTTTGCGCAAGGCCGACGATCGAGGCGACATGGTGCGGATCGACGGCGAGCGCTGCGTTCCACGCCGTCTCGGCTTCGCGCCTGTTTCCCTGCTGGCGCAGCGCGATGCCGAGGCAGTTCCAGGCGGACGTCATTTTCGGATCGAGCGCCAGCGCCGCACGCGCCGCGCGCTCGGCATCGCGCGCGCGATGGCAGTCGAGCAGGGCCGTGGCATGGAGCGCGTGGATCAATGCCGCACCCGGCATGCGTCCGGCCGCAGCGGCGAAATCCGCGGCCGCCTCGACCGCGCGTCCCAGCGTCATGAATGCCGAGCCGCGCTGGAGCCGTGCCGCAAGATCGCCCGGCTCGACGGCAAGAGCCCCGGTATAGGCGCCGATCGCGCCTTGCGTGTCGCCGGCCGCGCGCAGCCGGTCGCCTTCGGCGACGAGCTGGACGGATTCGCCTGCCACAGTCAAAGGCCCAGCACGTCGCGCATCGAGTAGAGGCCGGGGCCCTTGCCGGCCGCCCACAGGGCGGCGCGCACGGCACCCTTCGCGTAGACCTGCCGGCCTTGCGCCTTGTGCGCGATTTCCAGCCGCTCGCCGTCGCCCATGAACATCACGGTGTGCTCGCCGATCTCCGAGCCGCCGCGCGCGACCGAGAAGCCGATGGGCCCCTGCGGGCGCGCACCGGTATGCCCGTCGCGGCTGCGCACCGTGTCCTTCGCGAAGTCGAGCCCGCGGCCCTTGGCGGCCGCACGGCCCAGCGACAGCGCCGTGCCCGACGGCGCGTCCACCTTGTGCTTGTGGTGGGCCTCGAAGATCTCGATGTCGTAGTCGGGGCCGAGCCGGCGGGCCGCTTCCTCGACCAGTGCGAAGGCGAGATTGACGCCGAGCGAGAAGTTCGTCGCCTGCACGATGGTCGCCGTCTTTGCCGCCGCGTCGATCTTCTTCTGGTCGTCCGCCGAAAGGCCCGTGGTCCCGAGGACGAGGATCTTCTTTCCGCTCGCCGCGAAGCCGGCATGCGCCACGCTCGCCGCCGGTGCCGTGAAATCGATCACGGCATCGCACGCGGCGAACAGGGCTGCGGGATCGGCGCCCAGCTTGGACTGAAGTGCGCCCAGGCCCGCGACCTCGCCCGCGTCGCGGCCGAGCTGCGGGCTCGACGGATTTTCCGTGCCGCCGCCGAACGCGGCGCCTTGCGTGGCCACGATCTCGCGCACCAGCATCTGGCCCATGCGCCCGCCCGCCCCGACAACGCCGATCCTGATCGCCATGCCGCCCGTCCCCCGTCCCGTCAGATGTTCAGCTTCTTGAAGATGCGCTCCGGGATATGCCGGATGATCGTCATGATGCCCCACCAGAACAGCGGCGCATAGACGATGTCGCGCTTCTTCGCCGCCGCCGCCAGCGCCGCCTGCGCGATCGCGGCGGGCGATGCCACGAAGAACATCCCCGGCAGGCCCCATGTCATCGCGGTATCGACGAAGCCGGGCTTCAGCGTGACGACATGCACGCCTTTTCGCACCAGCCGCGCGCGCAACCCCTGCAGGTAGGCGTGCAGGCCGGCCTTGGCCGAGCCGTAGACATAATTCTTGAGCCGGCCGCGATCGCCGGCGACCGAGCCCAGCGCCACGACCGCACCGGCCCCTTGCGCTTCCAGCACGGGGGCGAGGCGATGCAGGATCTCGGCGGCGTTCGTGAAGTTCGTCGCCACCGCCGGGCCGATCAGCGCGGGGTCGGCGTCGATCGCCGCCTGCTCGGGCATCGAACCGAAGGCGAGGAACACGCTGAGCGGCGCGCCGGCGGCGAATTCCTGCACCCAAGCGACAAGCTCGGCATGGGCGTGCGTGTCGCCCGCGTCGAACTTGACCGCTTCGCAGCGCTGCCCCGTGCGGATCGCGATATCGGCGGCCGTCGCACTCGCATCGTCGAGATCGCGTGCGGCCAGCAGCACGTCGGCGCCGCCTCGTGCCGCCGCGCGCGCGAATTCCCGCGCGATGGCGGACGTGGCGCCCAGCACGAGCCATACGCCGCTCATGCCGGCCTCCGGCCGATTCCCAGCCGGCGTGACTGGTCGGAGGCGAACAGGCCCTGCGGATCGTACTTCGCCAGGGCCGTCTCGAATTCCGGCAGCTTCGGATAGGTCGCGGCGAACGTGTCGGCCGACATCGTCGCGTCCTTGGCAAGATAGATGCGCCCGCCCGCATCGCGCGCGATCCGTTCGAGCCGCGCCATGAGTTCGTCGGCACCCGCCGCGCGCGGGATGTCGAGGGCGAGCGTCACGCCGCGCATCGGGAACGACAGATGCCCGCGCCCCTCCCCGCCCAGTGTCTTCAGCACGGCGAGGAACGAGGCGTTGCCGCCGGCCGATACCGTCTCGAGCATCGCGCGCGTGGCGCCAGGCGCACCCGCATCGGGCACGACGGACTGGAACTGGTAGAAGCCGCGCTTGCCGTAGAGCCGGTTCCAGCGCGACAGGCTGTCGAGCGGGTAGAAGAATTCGTCGAGGCCGCGTGTCGATTCGCGACCTGCGGCGGGCACGCGGCGGAAATAGATCTCGTTGAAGACGCGGATGCCGGCCGACGACAGCGCGAAGCCCGGCAGGTCGAACGGCACGGGTATCGGCTTGCGCGCGGCCGGTGCGGCACCGGCGGTCGGCATGAACTCGGCCGTCTCGAAAACGCCACGGCCCAGTTTCCTGCCGCGCGCCAGCGCATCGACCCAGCCGACCGAGAACGTGCTGGCGGCCCGCGCCTCGGCGAACGCGGCGAAGAACCCGTCGAGATCGGCAATGCGCCGGGTGCGCACCGCAAGCCGGCCCGTGCCCGGCAGCAGGCGGAACGCCGCGCGCACGACGATGCCGGTGAGACCCATGCCGCCGATCGTGGCGCGGAAGAGGTCCGCATTGTCCTTCATCGAGGCACGCAGCGTGCGGCCGTCGGCGAGCATCACGTCGAGCCAT
>JBIKWI010000004.1:0-59357 GCA_044356395.1 Tagaea sp.
TCGAGCTGGGGCGTACCGTCGCCCTGCGCCGCGTGGCCGACCACTGGGCGCGCGACCTGGCGCCGAATCGCGGCCGGTACAATTTCGATGTGCTGCGCTACGAGTGGTTCCGCGATCCGACGATCGCCCAGGAAGCCTTCCTGGCCGGCAACTACGACCTGCGCGCGGAAAACACCGCGCGCATCTGGGCGCAGGGTTACGACACGCCCGCCTTTCGCGACGGGCTGTTCCGCAAGATCGAGATCCCCGAGAAACGGGTCGCCGGCATGCAGGCGCTGGTGATGAACGCGCGGCGCAAGCCCTTCGACGACCGGCGCGTGCGCCAGGCGCTGACCTATGCGTTCGACTTCGAGTGGTCGAACAGGAACCTGTTCTTCGACTCCTACACGCGCACGCGCAGCTATTTCGACAATTCCGAGCTTGCCGCGCGCGGCCTGCCGCAGGGCGAGGAAAAGGAGATCCTCGAGCGCTTTAAGGACAGGCTGCCGCCGGAGGTCTTCACGACCGAGTACCAGCCGCCGAAGACGGACGGGACGGGCAACATCCGCGACGGCATCCGCGAAGCCACGCGCCTGCTGCGCGAGGCCGGCTGGCGGATCGCCGACCAGAAGCTGGTGGATTCCGGCGGCCGGCAGATGGGCTTCGAGATCCTGATCTTCCAGAACCAGAGCGCCTTCGAGCGCGTGCTGGGCCCGTTCGTGGCGAACCTCAAGCGCCTGGGCATCGACGCGCGCATCCGCAGCATCGACGTCGCGCAGTACCAGAGCCGGACCGACGATTTCGACTACGACATGATCGTCGGCGGCTGGGGCCAGTCGGAGTCGCCCGGCAACGAGCAGCGCGACTTCTGGACGTCGAGCCGCGCCGACCAGAAGGGCTCGCGCAACTCGGTCGGCATCAAGGATCCCGTCATCGACGAGCTCGTCGAGCTGCTGATCGCGGCACCCGACCGCGAGAGCCTCGTCCAGCGCACGCGCGCACTGGACCGCGCGCTGCAGTGGGGCCACTGGGTGATCCCGAACTGGTACATGGCCGTCGACCGCGTGGCCGCCTGGGACCGGTTCGGCTGGCCGGCGACGGCCAGCAAGAACGGCTACGACTGGACGGCCTGGTGGGTCGATCCGGCCAAGGATGCGGCCCTTCGCGCGCGCCGCGGCCGGTAGCGGACACGCATGATCGGCTATCTCTTCCGCCGCCTGCTGCTGATCGTGCCCACACTGCTGGGCATCATGGTCGTCAACTTCGCGATCATCCAGGCGGCGCCGGGCGGACCGATCGACGTGGTGCTGGCCGAACTGCGCGGGGTATCGACCGACCCGACCTTGCGCATCTCCGGCGGCGGCTCGGAAGTGCAGGTGCGCGAGACCCGCGCCGGCGAGCAGGGCTACAGGGGGGCACGCGGCATCGACCCGGCCCTGATCAAGGAGCTCGAGCGCGAGTTCGGCTTCGACAGGCCGCCGGTCGAGCGGTTCTTCACGATGCTCGGCAAGTACGCGACGTTCGATTTCGGCCGCTCGTTCTTCAAGGACAAGCCGATCGTCGACCTCGTGCTCGAGAAGATGCCGGTCTCGCTGTCGCTCGGCCTGTGGACGACGCTGATCGTCTATCTCGTGTCGATCCCGCTGGGCATCCGCAAGGCCGTGCGCGACGGCACGCGGTTCGACGTGTGGACGTCGGGCGCCATCATCGTGGGCTACGCGATCCCGAGCTTCCTGTTCGCGGTCCTGCTGATCGTGCTGTTCGCGGGCGGGCGGTTCTTCGATATCTTCCCGCTGCGCGGGCTCGTCTCGGAAGGGTTCGCGGACATGCCGTGGTGGCGCCAGGCGCTGGACTACGCATGGCACATGGTGCTGCCGGTGCTCGCGATGACCATCGGCGGTTTTGCCAGTCTCACCATGCTTACCAAGAACTCGTTCCTCGACGAGATCGGCAAGCAGTACGTGATCACCGCGCGCGCCAAGGGCCTGGCCGAGCGGCGCGTGCTCTACGGACACGTCTTCCGCAACGCGATGCTGATCGTCATTGCCGGCTTTCCGGCCGCCCTCGTGTCGATCTTCTTCACGGGCTCGCTGCTGATCGAGATCATCTTCTCGCTCGACGGGCTGGGCCTGCTCGGCTTCGAAGCCGCGATCAACCGCGACTACCCTCTGATGTTCGCCACGCTCTATTTCTTCACGCTGCTCGGCCTCGTCATGAAGATCGTGTCGGACGTCGCCTACACGTTCGTCGATCCGCGCATCGATTTCGAGCGGCGCCAATGAAGCTCGACGAACTCAACCGCCGGCGGCTCGCGAACTTCCGCGCCAACCGGCGCGGCTGGTGGTCGCTGTGGATCTTCCTGGCGCTGTTCGGCCTATCGCTGGCCGGCGAGCTGATCGCAAACGACCGCCCCGTCCTGGTGCGCTACGACGGCGCCTTCTATTTCCCGTTCGCGAAGGCCTATCCGGAGACGGCCTTCGGCGGCGAGTTCGAGACGGCGGCCGACTATCGCGACCCGGCGGTCGCCGAACTGATCGAAGCGAAAGGCTGGATCGTGTGGCCGCCGGTGCGGTTTTCCTATCGCACCGTCAATCTCGACCTTCCGGTCCCCGCGCCGGCACCGCCCTCGGCCGACAACTGGCTGGGCACCGACGACCAGGGGCGCGACGTCGTCGCGCGCCTGATCTACGGCTTCCGCATCTCGGTGCTGTTCGGCCTGACGCTGACGATCCTTTCCTCGATCGTCGGCGTCGTCGCCGGCGCCATCCAGGGCTATTACGGCGGCTGGGTCGATCTCGTCTTCCAGCGCTTCATCGAGATCTGGGACGGACTGCCACAGCTCTACATGCTGATCATCCTTGCCGCGTTCGTCGAACCGACTTTCTGGTGGCTGCTCGGCCTGTTGCTGCTTTTCGGCTGGATGGGGCTGGTCGGCGTCGTGCGCGCCGAGTTCCTGCGCGCGCGCAACTTCGACTATGTGCGTGCGGCACGCGCCCTGGGCGCTTCGGACGCGCTGATCATGTTCCGCCACGTGCTGCCCAACGCGATGGTCGCCACGCTGACTTTCATGCCCTTCATCCTGTCGGGTTCGGTGGTGGCGCTGACGTCGCTCGACTTCCTCGGCTTCGGCCTGCCGGTCGGGTCGGCCTCGCTCGGCGAACTGCTGGCGCAGGGCAAGTCCAACCTGAGCGCGCCGTGGCTGGGCCTCACCGCCTTCTTCACGCTCGCCATCATGCTGTCGCTGCTGGTATTCGTCGGCGAGGCGGTGCGCGACGCCTTCGACCCCCGCAAGACCTTCCGGATCGACCTCGACAAATGACCGAACCGCCGATCCTCAGCGTGCGCGACCTGTCGGTCTCCTTCGATCTTGCCGGCAAGGGCAGGTTCGCGGCCGTCGACCGGATCTCCTTCGACCTGCATCGCGGCGAGACGCTCGCACTCGTGGGCGAGTCCGGTTCGGGAAAATCGGTCACCGCGATGTCGATCCTGCAGCTCCTGCCCTATCCGCTGGCGAGCCATCCCGCCCCGTCGTCGATCAGGTTCAAGGGCGAGGAACTGGTCGGGTCGGGCGAGACGGTCCTGCGCACCGTGCGCGGCAACCGCATCGCGATGATCTTCCAGGAGCCGATGACCTCGCTCAACCCGCTCCATACGATCGAGAAGCAGATCGGCGAAGCGCTGGCGATCCACAAGGGCATGTCGGGCGATGCCGCACGTTCGCGCATCGTCGAGCTGCTCAGGCTCGTCGGCCTCGGCGAGCAGGCCGAACGGCGTCTTGGCGCCTACCCGCACCAGCTTTCCGGCGGGCAGCGCCAGCGCGTGATGATCGCCATGGCGCTTGCCAACGAACCCGACATCCTGATCGCCGACGAACCGACGACGGCCGTCGACGTGACGATCCAGGCCCAGCTCCTGAAGCTGCTGAAGGAGCTTCAGGCCAAGCTCGGCATGGCGATGCTGTTCATCACCCACGACCTCGGCATTGTGCGCAAGCTTGCCCATCGCGTGTGCGTGATGAACAAGGGCCGCATCGTCGAGGCTGGCCCGGTCGCCGGGATCTTCGCCGATCCGCAACACGAATATACGCGCCACCTGCTGGCGGCCGAGCCCAAGGGCAAGCCCGCGAAGCGCGACGCGAACGCCACGACGATCCTGACCGGATCCGACATCAAGGTCTGGTTCCCGATCAAGTCGGGCCTGCTGCGCCGCACGACCGGCCACGTCAAGGCGGTGGACGGCGTTTCGGTCGCGCTGAAGGCGGGCCACACGCTGGGCGTCGTGGGCGAGTCCGGCTCCGGCAAGACGACGCTGGGCCTTGCCCTGCTGCGCCTGACGCACGCCGAGGGCGCCATCCTGTTCGACGGGCGCGACATCGCGGGGCTCGGCGGGGCCGCCCTGCGCCCGCTGCGCCGCCAGATGCAGATCGTCTTCCAGGATCCCTACGGCTCGCTCAGTCCGCGCATGTCGGTGGCCGAGATCGTGTCGGAGGGCCTGCGCATCCACCGCATCGGGCGAGACGCGGCCGAACGCGATGCCGCCGTCGTGCAGGCGCTGGAGGAAGTGCGCATCGATCCGGCGACCCGCCACCGCTATCCGCACGAGTTCTCCGGCGGCCAGCGCCAGC
The DNA here is from genome assembly GCA_044356395.1 of Tagaea sp. GTDB lineage: Bacteria > Pseudomonadota > Alphaproteobacteria > CACIAM-22H2 > CACIAM-22H2 > Tagaea. Next base: position 4,604 of record JBIKWI010000004.1, read on the forward strand.
GCATCGCCATCGCGCGTGCGCTCGTGCTGAAGCCGAAATTCGTCGTGCTGGACGAACCCACCTCTGCGCTCGACATGTCGGTGCAGGCGCAGATCGTCGACCTGCTGCGCGAGCTTCAGGACCGGTACGGTCTCGCCTACCTGTTCATCAGCCACGATCTCAAGGTCGTACGGGCCCTCGCCGACGACGTCATGGTGATGAAGGACGGCAAGGTCGTCGAGCACGGCCCGGCCGGTCGCGTCTTCGATACCCCGCAAGCCCCCTATACGAAGGCGCTGATGGCCGCCGCCTTCGCCCACGACGTCGTCGATCATCCGGAGCGCCGCCAGTGAAGCTGCTGTTCATCTCCTCGACCGACCGCGTCGAACCCTGGCGCGCCGCCTTCGCCGAACACGCACCCGACATCGAGTTCGTCTCGTTTCCCGACGTGGGCGATCCCGCCTCGATCGAGTTCGCGGCCGTCTGGAAGTATCCGCCGGGGACGCTCCGGAAGTTCCCCAACCTCAAGCTCGTCTCGTCGCTCGGAGCCGGCATCGACCACCTGCTCGGCGATCCGGAGTTTCCGGCGCATCTCCCGTTCGTGCGGCTCGTCGATCCGACACTGACGTCCGGCATGGTCGAGTACGCGCTGTGGGCCACGCTGCGCTATCACCGCCAGATGGTCGAGTACGACGCCTTCCAGCGCGCGGGCGAGTGGCACCCGATGCCGGCGCCGTCGACCGCCGCCCGGCGCGTCGGCATCGCCGGGATCGGCGAGATTGGCGGAGCCATCGCCCGGGCGATCGCAGGTCTGGGCTTCGACGTCGCCGGCTGGTCACGCGGCGGGCATACAATTCCAGGGGTCGCGTCCTTCGCGGGCGCCGCGGGCTGGCAGCCTTTCCTGGCGCGCACCGACATCCTGATATGCGTCCTTCCGCTGACCGACGCGACCCGCGGCATCCTCGACGCCCGCGCCTTTGCCGCGATGCCGAAGGGCGCCTATGTCGTCAACATCGCCCGGGGCGGCCATGTCGTGGACGGCGACCTGCTATCGGCCCTCGACAGCGGCCATCTGACGCATGCCACGCTCGACGTGACCTCGCCCGAGCCGCTGCCGGCCGGGCACCCCTATTGGGGCCACCCGCGCGTCACGCTGACCCCGCATATCGCCAGCTTGACCGACCCCCGCACGGCCGTCCCGCAGGTCGTCGACAATATTCGCCGTTTCATTGCCGGCCGGCCGCTGGTCAACCGCGTCGACCGGGCCAACGGCTATTGAACGGGTCCCGGCGGCGCGGCATTGTACCCGGGCAAAAAGGGGGCTATATCCTCGTCGTAGCGGAGAAAATCGACAGTCCTGATGTCTGAGGCCAAAGCAAAAGCGGAAGTTCCGAGCGAGCTTCCTCCACCCAAGAAAGCCGACAAGTCGAAGACGTTTTCCTTCGACCACGCGGTCTTCCAGGTGAAGGGGGCCTATTTCGGATTCGGCAAGGACGGCGATTCGGTCTGCCTGCATGTGCCGCTGGGCGACATCATGGCCGCCCTGCCGATCGAAGCGGTCAAGGTCCAGTTCCAGATCCCCAAGGACAGCGAAGACGCCAAGCTTCTCGACATCGCCGAGAAGTCGATGAAGTTCGTCAAGCGCATCCTGCCCGGCGACTGCATCCCGGCCGAGATCCTGGACGGAACGGCCTCGTGGCGCGTCGAACCGCACCATATCGCGCGCGCCAACGCGCGCATCTCGATGCAGATCATCAGCTGGATGTCGGGAAAACCGGTCGAGGTTTCGGATACTTCCGAACTCGAAGGCCTTGCCAACAATCCCGAGACCAAAAAGAAGATCCAGGAAGCCTTCGAGCTTCTGGCCGAGAAGCTCGGTCTGGGACGCGCCAACAAGAACCAGATCGTCGAGATGATCGAGCAGCTCGCGCGCGAGACATCCTATATCGAGGCGCTGCGCGAGCGTTTCCAGAAGATCCAGAAGATCTACGGCGGCTTCAACGTGCTGTTCGCGGCCTACAAGCGCGAGCGCGGCGTGCAGGACGAGGTCGGCCGCATCCGCATTCTGATGAAGAAGCCGGTCGAGGACATTTCCGGCATCTTCCTGCAGATCGACGCCAACACGGGCGAAGTCTTCAACGCGCTGAAGCGCCTGCGCGAGACGATCAGCTACATCCGCTCGAAACGCGACGAGCTGCACCAGCGCTTCATGCTGTGGGACGAGATCCTCGTCGCGTGGGAGGGCGTGCCTCTCGAGCGCGACGGGCGCATGGACAAGCTCGTGCGTATCACCTACCGCTTCATTGCCCGCCACTTCCCGCAGGATTCGGAGTGGAGCCTGACGCGCTGAGGCGCCGACCGGCACGCGACGTCCCGCCTGATCGCAGGCGAACACCAATTCCTTGCATCGATGACGCGAATGTTCCGGCCGGAACAAGGTCGCGCCAGATACGTTTTATTCCGGCCGGTTGATGCCCCAAGGGGCGAGGAGACACGATGTCGAAACCATTCGCAGCGATGCTCGCGCTTGCACTGCTGGTCGCCGGGGCCGCCTTCGCCGACCAGCCCGGTCGCGGCAAGGGAAATTCCGGCCGGCCGGGAGCCTCCGGCACGTCGGTCGCCATCACGATCGGCGCGGCGGACCAGGCGCTGATCCGCGAATATTTCGGTACGGCGCTGAAGAGCGGCAAATGCCCGCCCGGTCTCGCGAAAAAGAACAACGGCTGCCAGCCGCCCGGGCAGGCGAAGAAATGGGCCAAGGGCCAGCGCCTGCCGGGCGACGTCGTCTTTTTCGACCTGCCGCGCGACCTGCGGACCCGGCTCGACGTGCCGCTCGGCGCGAAGCTGGTCCGCGTCGGACTGGACGTCCTGCTTATCGCCGCCGGGACCGGCATGGTGCTCGACGCGGTCGAGGATCTCGCCCGGCTCTAGCGCCGGATACGCGTCGTCAGGCCGTGCCACTTCCCGCAGGATTCGGAGCGGCGCCTGACGCGCTGAAGCGCGGTCAGGACCCTTTCAACGACTGGATATATGCAACGACCGCCGCTCGCTCATCGGGCCACAGCCGGTAGGTCGGCATCGGCAGATGCAGATCGGCCATGAAATTCGTCAGGTACATGTGATCGCGCCCGGGGCGCGCGGCGATTTCCGCGAAACCGGGAGCCCGGCCGGGCGCACCGTGGCAAGAGGCACACCATTCGCCGGCGACAGTGCGCCCGCGCGCAACATCGGGATCGGCGGACTGCGTTTCGGGTGCGCAAGCTCCCATCACAAGCATCGCCACCAAGACAATAGCACGTGCATGACAATTCGGCCGCATTCGCATTCCTCCGTCTCCGAAGCTAGACTACGGTATCGGACCGTCGTCTGATCAGGGGGCAAAACGATGCGCAAGATTGGATTTTTCGCCCTTTTTGCCTGTCTTTCGGCACTCACGATCCTGCCTGCATCGGCCCAGACGGCCGGCGATCCCGGCCGCGGCCGCGATCTGGCTCGCCAGTGGTGTGCCACCTGTCACATCGTGGCCCAGGGCGACGGTCGCAGCGCCACCGACGCCGTGCCGACATTCATGTCTGTCGCCGCACGGCCCTCGACGACGGCGCCAGGCCTGCGTGCATTCCTGCAGACTCCGCATCTGCGCATGCCGGACTTTGCACTGACCGCAGATCAGACCGACGACGCGATCGCCTACATCCTGTCGCTGCGTCGCTAGGCGAAGCCATAGCGCTCGCGCAACGCCGCGAAGACCGTACGCACGGCCTGCACCAGCGCGCCTTCCGGCCGGCCGGGACGCGCCGACGGGCTCCAGGCCATCAGGTCGAGATGGGCCCATTTCACCCCTGCGGGCACGAAGGCCTGCAGGAACAGCGCGGCGATCGTGGCGCCCGCGAAGCCGCCTTCCGAGACGTTGTTGAGATCGGCGACCTTGCTTTCGAAGCGCGCGCGATAGGCCTGCCACAGCGGCATCAGCCACATCGGATCGTTCTCGGCGAGCCCCTGGGTGAGGAGGGTCCGGGCCAGATCGTCGTCGTTGCAGAACAGCGCCGGCAGGTCCGGCCCCAGCGCCACGCGCGCGGCCCCGGTCAGGGTGGCGAAGTCGATCATCAGTTCCGGCTTCTCCTCGCCGGCCCGCGCGAACGCGTCGGCAAGGATCAGGCGGCCTTCGGCATCGGTGTGGCCGATCTCGACGGTAAGGCCCGCCTTCGAGCGGATCACGTCGAGCGGCCGCACCGAGTTTCCCGAGACGCTGTTCTCGACGGCCGGGATCAGCGTATGGACGCGCAGCTTGAGCTTCGCCTCGACGATCATGCGCGTCAGGGCAAGTGCGTGCGCCGCCCCGCCCATGTCCTTCTTCATCAGCTTCATGCCGGCGTCGGTCTTGATGCCGAGACCGCCCGTATCGAAGCACACGCCCTTGCCGACGATGGCGATGCGCGGATGGGCGGGGTTTCCCCATGCAAGCTCGATCAGGCGCGGCTCGCGCGCGGCCGCCCGGCCGACCGCATGGACGAGGTTGTAGTCCTGCTTGAGCAGCGCTTCGCCGACGATGACCTTCGCCTGCATGCCGAGTTCGGCCGCCATGTCGCGGGCGGCCTTGGCAAGCTCGCCGGGCCCCATGTCCTCCGCCGGCGTATTGATCAGATCGCGCGCGAAGCCGTCGGCGCGCACGGCACTTTCCACGGCGGCCCGATCGGCCTTGGCAGGCCAGACGAGTTCTGCGGGCAGACGCGCGGCCTTCTTGTAGCGGTCGAAGGCGTAGCTGCCGAAACCCCATGCGATCGCGATGCGGGTCGCGCCTGCCGGGTCCTGCGGCTCGGGATCGAGCCGGTAGCTGGCGACCGGTAGCCGGAGCGGCAGGCCCGCCCATGCCCAGAAAAGATTGCCCGCCCCGTCCGTCGATTCGCGCTCCGGCATGCCGACGACGACCCGTTCGATGCCCCCGTCGCGCCCCGGCAGGGCCAGGAATTCGCCGGTCCCGGCCTTGAAGCCGGTCTGGGCGGCATACCGCCGATGCGCCGCTGACGCGGATTTGAGGAACCGCGGCCAGTCGGCACGGGTGACGGGCGTGAGGCGGATCGAAGAAGCGAGCTTTTTCGGGCGGAACGGGAGGCGGGCTGGCATGTCGGCACGGATCCTTTGCGCGGGAGAATGCGGATCGAGCTTGCCCCAATCGGGCAAGACTGGAAAGCTGCGCCTTCTCGCGAGGATCTGCGGAGGTACGGCACATGCCCGATATCGTCATCTATATCGGCAACAAGAACTACTCGTCGTGGTCCTTGCGCGGCTGGCTCGCCTGCAAGCTCACAGGCCTGCCTTTCCGCGAGGAAGTCCACCCGATGGACACGCCCGACTGGAAGGCGTGGATCGCCGCGCGCAGCCCGTCGGCGAAGGTTCCCTACGTGACGGTCGACGGCGCGCCGCTGTGGGAGTCGCTGGCCATCGGCGAGCATCTGGCCGAACTGGCACCGGCCGCCTTCTGGCCGGCCGATGCCGCGGCACGCGCGCATGCGCGATCGATCGCCGCCGAAATGCACGGGGGCTTCGGCGAGCTGCGCAAGGCGATGTGGATGAACATCCGCCGCCGTTTCCCCGGCAAGGGCCGGACGCCGGGTGCCCTTGCCGACATCGCGCGCCTCGAAGCGCTGTGGGGCGATGCGCGTCGGCGCCATGGTGCCGGCGGACCGTACCTTTTCGGCGCAAGCTTCGGCTTTGCCGATGCCATGTATGCGCCGGTCGTGGCGCGCCTGCGGACATGGGAACCGGAGATCGGCCCGGCGTCCAAGGCCTATGTCGAAGCGGTCTGGAACCATCCGTTCATGATCGAATGGGTAAAGGCCGCCGAGGCCGAGCCCTGGACGATCGCCAAGTACGAAAACCCGGACCCCGCGGCGTGATCTCGCCCCCGCACGCGCCGACGGCCGGCCGGGAGCGGGCCGCCCTCGAACTCGACCTGCCGGAGGACGGGGTGCGCATTCGCGTCCGCGCGCTGCGCCGCACGACCCGGCTGGCGGTCGGCCTTGCTTCGCTCGCCGGATTGCTGGCGGCCGGGCTCTGGGTCGCGGTCGGCGCGAATCCGACGCCGATGCTGCTGGCCTCGCTCGTGGTGGGTGCTGCGGGCGGGCTGGTCTGGTGCGCGACGCGCGGGATGACCGCCTATGTCGCTTTCGACCGTCGCGGCATCCACGACGCGGCAGCCGATCTGCCGGCACTTGCCTGGTCGGATATCGACCGGCTGGAGATCGTCGCGTCGGCGCGCGACAGCGGGCAGGCACTTCTGGCCCGTCTTGCCGGCCGCCCGGACATGCCGCTGCCGGGAACCGCCGAAACGGGCCTGCCCGTGCCGTTCGAGTATCTGGTCGTGCAGCTCTACCGGCGGGGGGCGCCCATCCGGAAGCCCGATCCGGCGTTCGATCCGTTCGACTGCGATGCGCGCTGGCTGCCGGAAAAGCGGGCGGCGGGCCTGATTTCCGACCGGCTCGGCGCGAAGGCGCGGCCCTATGCCGGACAGCAGCTCGACATCGCCGAGACGCGCGGCGACCGGCCGGGCGTCGCCCATTGGCGCATGGTGCTTGGCTCGCTGCGCGAGCGCGCCGGGCGCGTCGCGGCCGAGGACTGAACCGGCCCCGGCGTCAGCGCAGCAGGCCGCTTTCCGTATAGTGGAGTGCCGCACCGGGATGGAGCTGGAAGCCCAACCCGTCGATGGCCGCTTCCGGGCGCAGGAACCGCCCGATCCCGGCATTGGCGTCGAGCGTGCGCCGGTTGTTCGGATGCCAGAGGGCGCGCGTCAGGCCGTGCACGATCTGCTCGTCGGCCGACTCGCCCACGATCCAGACGATGCCGATCGACAGCGACAGCACCTCGGGCACGCCGCGATAGCTGCCGGCCGGGATGACCGATTCGGTCAGGAAGGGCTGCGTGGCGCGCAGGCGCGCGGCATGGGCGTTCAGCGGCAGGATCGCGATCTCGAACTGTTCGGCGAGGTCGGCGATGAACTGCGAGGGCACGCCGGCGGTCAGGAAGAAGGCGTCGAGCTTGTTCTCCGCCATCGCTTCGACCGCCTGGGCCGCGGTCACGTATTGCGCGCGGACGTCCCGCTCGCCCAGTCCAGCCGCCTGCAGCACCGCGCGCGCGGCGATCGCCGTGCCCGATTCCCGCTCGCCCAGCGCCACGGCCTTGCCGCGCAGGGTCCGGACGTCGGCGATTCCGGCCGCGCGCCGGACCACCAGATGCAGCGTCTCGGGATAGAGATTCGCGATCGCCCGCAGGTTCTTAACCGCGTCGCGCCGCGTCCACGGCCCCGAGCCGTGGAAGGCCCAATAGGCGAGGTCCGCCTGGCAGAGGGCCGAATCGATGCGTCCGTTGGCGACCAGATCGATGTTGGCGAGCGAGCCGGCCGTCGTCTGGTTGACCACGATCAGTCCGGGCACGCCGCAAGGCCCCCCGCGGGCGCAGTCGCGCGAACCGGGCGGCGAACTGACCGCCTGGCCGATCAGCGTGGCGACCTGGAACATGCTCGATTCGGTGGGGCCGGAGGCGATCCGGAAGAAATTGGCATCCTGGGCGGATGCCGGACGCACGACCCCCGCCAGTGCCGCAGCACTTCCCATTCCGGCCAGGAGCTGTCGTCGACCCAGTCGCGCCATTGCGCACGCCTAAAACGGAGGACCCTGCGGTTCTAACGCGGGAACGCGCGAACGTCATCCGCCGAATCGGCATGGCGGCTGCCCGGCAGGCGCGTCACATCATTTTCTTGGGCAGCCAGAGCGCCAGGTCGGGCACGAAGAACAGCAGGGCGACCATCAGGCACATCAGCAGGAAAAACGGGAAGGCGACCCAGCCGATATAGGTGATCTGGTGGCCGGTCATGCCCTGCAGGACGAACAGGTTGAAGCCGACCGGGGGCGTGATCTGGGCCATCTCGACGACGATGACGATGAAGATGCCGAACCAGACCAGATCGAAGCCCGCCCGCTCGATCGTCGGCATGACAACCGCCATGGTCAGCACGACCATCGAGATCCCGTCGAGGAAGCAGCCGAGGATCGCGTAGAACACCGTCAGGATGACAATGAGCATCCCCGGCCCCAGATCGAGCGCGTCGATCCATTCGGCCAGCGCCCGCGGCAGGCCGGTGAATCCCATCGCCAGTGTCAGGAACGAGGCACCGGCGAGGATGAAGGCGATCATGCAGGAAAGCCGGGTCGCTCCCATCAGGCTTTCCGTGAAGACCTTCAGGTTCATGTCGCCCTGGAGCGTCGAGACCAGCAGCGCGCCGGCAACCCCGACCGCCGCCGCTTCGGTGGCCGTCGCGAGGCCGGCATAGATCGAGCCGAGCACGATCACGATCAGGCTGACCGACGGCAGCAGGTAGCGGGCCGCGTAGATCTTCTGGAGGAAGGTCATGCGCAGGTCGGCCGGTGGGATCTTTTCGGCATTGAACAGCGACCAGACGACGACCCAGCCCATGAACAGGCCCGCGAGCGCCAGACCCGGCACGACGCCGGCGATGAAAAGCTGGGCGATCGACACGTTGGTCTGCACGCCGTAGACGATCATGATCAGCGACGGCGGGATCAGCAGGCCGAGCGTGCCGGAGCCCGCGAGCGACCCCACGATCATGCTTTCGGGGTAGCCGCGCTTGCGCAGCTCCGGGATCGACATCTTGCCGATCGTGGCGCAGGTGGCGGCCGACGACCCGGAGATTGCCGCGAAGATCGTGCAGCCGATGACGTTGGTGTGCAGCAGGCGGCCCGGCAGGGCCTGCATCCACGGGGCGAGGCCTCGGAACATGTCCTGCGACAGACGCGTGCGGAACAGGATCTCGCCCATCCAGATGAACATCGGCAGGGCCGTCAGCGTCCACGAGGACGCCGTCCCCCAGATCGTGGTCACCATCGCCGTACCGACCGGGCGGGCGGTGAAAAGCTCCATCGCCAGCCAGCCCGTACCGAGCAGGGCGAGTCCGATCCACACGCCGGAGCCGAGGATCACGAACATGAGGATGATGAGAAGGCCGGCGATCTCGAGACTGGGCATCGTTCGCTTCCGCCGCTATTCGGTGTGCTGGAGTTCGGCCGACAGGTCGCTCTGCGCCGGATCGCGGCCCTGGACGACCTGCACGAACTCGTCGACGAACGCGACGAACAGGATGCTCATGCCGAGCGCCATCGCCGATTGCGGGATCCAAAGCGGCGACGCATCCATCGCATCGGAGCGCGACTCGAATTCCCACGACCAGTAGACCATGTCCCACGCGTACCAGGCGAAGAAGCCCGAGAGCAGGATGGCGATGCCGAGGCACCAGAACTCGATCCAGCGCCGGGCCGCACCCTTGAATCGCTGGATGATGAGCGTCACGCGGATGTGCTCGCCGCGCTTCAGCGTGCTGGCGAGCGCGAAGAACGACGAGGCCGCCATCGCGTAGCCCGCGTAGGCATCGGTGCCACGGACATAGATGTCGGACACGCCGCCGAGAACCTGGAGGAGGGTCACGGCGAGGATCGCGATCATGCCGACGCCCGCCGCCCAGCCGCTCGCCTCGTAGAGTGTGTCGAGAAAACGTCGCATCGAACCGCCGGTCGGAAGGGTAAGGGGTGGCCGGACCGGACCCGGCCCGACCACCCCTCATACGTCAAGCAAACATCACGCCGGAGATCAGGCGCTGGCCTTGTAGGCCGCGACGAGTGCCTGGCCGTCGGCGCCCGCGCGCACCAGCCAGTCCTTCGTCAGCTCTTCGCCCCAGCGCTGGAAGCCGGCCTTCAGGGCCGGCGACGGCGGCTCGACCGTCATGCCGTTCTTCCGGAGTTCGCCGAGGAAATGGTTCGACAGGCGCTCGGACTCGGCCCATCCGCGCGCTTCGGCGACCCCGGCCGCCTTGGTCACGGCAGCCTTCGTCGCGTCGTCGAGGGCGCCCCAGGCGCGCTGGTTGACCATGATCAGGTTCTTCGGCAGCCAGGCCTGCACGTCGTAGAAATACTTGATGTGCTCCCAGACCTTCGAGTCGTAGCCCGTCGCACCCGACGTGATCATCGAATTGACGCGACCGGCGGCGAGAGCCTGGACGAGCTCCGCGGCCTGAATCGTCGTGACGCGCATCCCGGCAAGTTCGGCGAAGCGGCCGGCCGACGCCCCGTAGGAGCGGAACGACAGTCCCCGGAGATCCTCGGGCACCGCGAGCGGCTTGGGGCTGTAGAAGCCCTGCGGCGGCCACGGCACCGCAAAGAGCTGGCGCAGGCCGCGGCTCGTCAGGCGCTTCTCGACCAGCGGCTTCTGGACGTTCGCAAGCTTGCGGGCGTCGGCATAGGACGTCGCGAGGAACGGCACGTTGTCGGCGCCGAAGATCGGATCCTCGTTCTCCAGCACGACCATCAGCAGCTCGCCGACCTGCGCCTGGTTGGTCTGAACGGCGCGCATGATCTCGGGCACCTTGAACAGCGAGGCGCCGGGATGGACCGTGATCTCGAGCTTGCCGCCCGAGGCGTCCTTAACGTCCTTGGCGAACTGGATCAGGTTGACCGAATGGAAGTTCGACGCCGCATAGCCGGACGGCAGGTCCCATTTCCACTTCGCCTGGGCGGCGGCCGGACGGACGATCGCGGCCGCGGCAAGGCCGGCGGCCACGCCGCCCGTGAACTGGCGGCGGGAGAGTTTCTTCATGATGCGGGTCCCCTGTCGGAAGGATGGAATTCGTTGGAGCCCGGTTTGTTCCGGGTCGGGGACAAAGGTTAGGCCGACGCTCGCCGGAGCGTCAAGAAATGTGCCTCTCGCGGGCCTATTCGGCCGCCTTGACGGGGCGGTTCTCGACCAGCGTGCCGGCGGCGAACAGCCGGTCGATGTCGGCCAGGCCGTAGCCGAGCTCGACGAGCAGTTCCCGGCTGTGGGCGCCGACGGCCGGCGCATCGCGACGGACCGGCAGGCGTTCGCCGTCGAAGCTCATCGGCAGGCCGGGGATCCGCACGCGCCGGCCATCGGGGCTGGCGACGTCCACCAGGCCGTGGCTGGCGTTGAGGTGCGGATCGTCGAGCAATTCGACCGGGCGCACGATGGGCGCGAACGGGATGCCCAGCTTCTCGCATTTGGCCACCAATTCGGCTTTCGTGAAAAGGCCCAAGGCGGCGGCAACCGCCGGGACCAGCGTGTCGCGTGCCGCACAGCGCTGCGGGTTGGTCGCCAGCTTCGGATCGGACTTGAGGGCCGCGAACCCGAAGGCATCGCAGAACGGCCCCCATTGCGTGTCGCTGACCACGGCGACGAAGAGCTGCTCGTTGTCGGCCGTATCGAACACGTCGTAGATGCCCCACGCCCCGCGGCGCACCGGCATCGGCGGCGGCGCTTCGCCGGTCATTCCGTACTGCGCGATGTGCTGGGCCGACAGGAAGGCGCAGTTCTCGTAAAGCGAGGATTTGACGTAGCGTCCCTTGCCGGTGCGGTGGCGTTCTTCGAGGGCGGCCAGGATCGCGATCACCGCGAACATGCCGCCCATGATGTCGTTGACCGACGTGCCCGCGCGCAGCGGCCGCCCGGCGGGACCGGTCATGTAGGCAAGCCCGCCCATCATCTGCACGACCTCGTCGAGCGCGGTACGGTGCTCGTAGGGACCTTCGAGGAACCCCTTGAGCGAGCAGTAGACGATCCGCGGATCGAGTTTGTGCACAGCTTCGAAGCCGAGGCCGAGCCTGTCCATGGCACCGGGGCGGAAATTCTCGGTGACGATGTCGGCCGTCGCGACCAGCCGGCGCGCGATCTCCAGCCCTTCCGCGCTCTTCATGTCGAGTGCGAACGAGCGCTTGTTGCGGTTGAACGCGACGAAGAAGCCGGAGCCGGACGAGGTAAGGCGGCGCGTATTGTCGCCGGCGGGCACGGGCTCGACCTTGATCACGTCGGCGCCCAGGTCGCCGAGGATCAGGCCGCAGCTCGGCCCCATCACCATGTGGACGAACTCGACGACGCGCAGGCCCGCGAGCGGCAGATCGCCCATCAGGCGGCCTCCGCGCGCGCGAAGCCCTTGGGCACGCCCGCTTTGGCGAGATGGCCGTAGAAATCGGCTCCCGGCAACGCGGCTTCTAGGATCTCGCGCGCCTCGAGCAGCTTTCCGATATCGACGCCCGTGCGCAGGCCCATCGCTTCGAGCATGAAGACGAGGTCCTCGGTGATGACGTTGCCCGAGGCCCCGGGCGCGTACGGGCAGCCGCCCAGACCCGCCATCGAGCTGTCGAGCGACCGCACGCCCGCCTCGATCGCCGCCACGCAATTGGCAAGGCCGAGCCCGCGCGTATTGTGGAAGTGCGCGGCTTCGAGCTTGCCGCCGATCTCGGCCCGCACGGCCGACAGCAGGCGACGCACCTGCAGGGGATTGGCGTAGCCGACCGTGTCGGCGACCGAGACCGAGTCCGCGTCGATCTCGACTGCGCGCGCCGCGATCTTCAGCACGTCCGCCTCCGGCACCTCACCCTGCAGCGTGCAGCCGAAAGCGGTCGAGATACCTGCCGTGATCTGGAAGCGCCTGGCAGCCGGCAGCGAATTCCGCAGCGCCACGATGCGCGCAAGCTCCTCCATCTGCTCGTCGACCGACTTGCGCACGTTGGAGCGCGAATGCGCCTCGCTTGCCGAGATCGGCAGCGAGATCCGCCGCAGACCGACCTCGACCGCGCGCTCGGCTCCCTTGAGATTGGGGACAAGCGCCACGATCGAGACGTCCGGCAAAGTCAGCGAATAGGCGGCGACTTCCGCCGCATCGGAAAACTGCGCGATCATCTTCGGATTGACGAACGAGCAGACCTCGATTTCGGGCAGCCCCGCGGCGGCAAGTGCGGCGATCCACGCCTTCTTCGCCCCAGTCGGCATGAAGATCTTGGTGTTCTGCAGCCCGTCGCGGGGGCCGACTTCGGAAATCTGGATATCGATCGCGGACATGGCGGCTCCCCGGGAACTGACGCTCGGCAGGCAGGATAGGCCCGCACCGGCCGGCGGGGAAGAAGGCTCAGAGCCGCTTGGTCCAGAACACCATCGGCTTGGCGCTCGACGCCTCGTCGCCCACGTCGCGCCAGCCGAACGAAGCCGTCAGGCCGGGTGCCTTCGCATAGCCGCGCTTGCTCCAGAACGCGTCGAGGGGAACGTAGTCGCCGGGGCGGGCGGGGTGGTTGTCGGGCCGGACCACCGCGCAGAACGTGCCGGTCCGGTAGCCGAGTTCGCGCGCGCGCGCCTCGCGCGCGGCGAAGAAGGCGACTCCGATCCCCCGGCGGCGCCACGCCGGCAGCAATACCGATTCGCCGTAGTAGTAGTATTCCCTCGGATCGAGACCGGCGGCGACGAAGGGCGCCTGCAGCTCGGGCTCGGCGCTTTCCAGGGGAAGCGCGGTCGAAGCGCCCACGACAGCACCGTCGGCACGCGCCACGACGATCGTCGACCTGTCGAGCTCCAGATACTTGGCGAGATACCGGCGCTCGTAGTCGAGGCTGCCTTCGTAGAGATAGGGCCAGTCGCGGAAAACCGTGACGCGCAGCCGGGCGAGATCCTCGATGACCGGGGCGGCCGCCGTTCCGGCGAGCGTCTCGACCACGGCATCCGTCATCGCACCTGCGCCAGCCAGTCCGCGACGTTGTAGTGGTTGGCGATGCGCGCGATCTTGCCGTCGCTGAGGTCGAAGAAGGCGCCCACGCGCAGGGTATAGGTCTGCCCGCGGGCCGGCGGATGGGGCGCGTCGGTGGCGAGATACGTCCCGTCGAGGTCGAATTCGGCCGCGGCGCGCGCGCCCGACGGCTCGACCATCACGACGAGGTTGCGCGTGCGCTCGCGATAGCAGCGGTCCATGTGGTCGAGGAACGTGCGGAACGCCGCCCGGCCCGTCTGGCGCTTGCCCTGGCAAACGTCGTGGGCGACGTCGGCGGCCAGCAGCGCGCACATGCCGTCCCAGTCGCGCGCGTCGAATGCCGCATAGTACTTCCGGATCGTCGTCTCGCTCATTGCCAGACCTTCCAGGGCGCCTTGCCGGCGGCCCACATCTCGTTGAGCAGCGTCATGTCGCGATAGGTGTCCATGCACTGCCAGAACCCGCCGTGGCGATGGACGGCGAGATTGCCTGCGTGCGCCAGCTTCGGCAGCACGTCGATCTCCAGGCTGTTCTTCGTGTCGTCGAGCGCCACGCCCTCGACAGCACGCTTGTCGAGCACCAGGAAGCCGCCGTTGATCCAGCCCTCGTCGATCTGCGGCTTTTCGCGGAACGTGCGCACGTCGGTGCCGGCGATGTCGATCTCGCCGAAGCGCGAGGGCGGATGCACGGCAGTGACCGTTCCGAGCTTGCCCGATTTCAGGTGCGTGTCGAGCAGGCCGGCGACGTCGACATTCGCGACACCGTCGCCGTACGTGGCGAAGAAGGTCTGGCCGCGCACATGCTTCAAGGCACGCCGGATGCGGCTGCCGGTCTGCGACTCCGCCCCGGTCTCGACCAGCGTGACCGTCCAGTCGAGCGGCGCCACGTCGCCCAGCACGCGCACGGCATTGGTCGAAAGATCGACCTCGAGATCGGCGTTGTGGAGCCGGTAGTTGATGAAATAGTCGCGGATGACATCGCCCTTGTAGCCCAGGCACACGATGAACCGGCGCACGCCGAAGTGGCGGTAGATGCGCATGATGTGAACGAGGATCGGCACGCCGCCGATCTCGACCATCGGCTTGGGCCGAAGTTCGGTCTCCTCGCGCAGGCGCGTCCCCATGCCGCCTGCGAGAATGACGGCTTCCATATCGTTCGCGCGCATCCTTGACCCCCGGATTCCCTGTCGTCGATTCGCCTGACCGGACCGATATTATCGCGCGCCGGCGGGCGCCGCATCCTTCTCAGGCCGGCGACAGGACGTGAATCGCGCGGTTCGCCACCATGTGTCCGACCTTGGCACCGTATGCCTTCATGTGCGGGGCAGCGGCGTGGGCAGCGAGGGCGGCGGCATCTTCCCACTTCTCGACGACGATGAACGTGTCCGGACCGCATTTCGTCTGGAACGGGCCGATCCCTTCGGCGTCGATGACGGGTGTGTACTCGATGCAGCCCTTTTCGGCATGGACGGCCGGCATGTTGGCGCGGAACGCCTCGAGGATGCTGGCACGCAGGCCGGGCTTGGCCGTGATGATGGCGACGACGTGAATCATGGTGTTTTTCCTCCCTGCCCTGCCTGTAGCATAAAGAACCGCGTCAGGGAGAGGTTCGCATGCTTTGGGGACGTATCGAGTATCGGGGCCGCACGCTGGCCGGACATGTCGATGACGGGATGCTGGCCGTGCACGCAGGCGACATGTTCGCGGGTGCCGTGGCCAGCGGCGAGAGCGTGCCGGTTGCCGACGCAAGATGGCTGGCCCCCTGCGTGCCCGGCAAGATCGTGGCGCTGTGGAACAATTTCCACGCGGCGGCGGCGAAGAACGGCTGGGCCGTTCCCGCCGAGCCGCTCTATTTCATCAAATCGACCGGCGCCTTGAACGCGCATCTCGCCCCGATCCGCAAACCCGCAAGCTACGACGGGCGCGTCGTGTACGAGGGCGAGCTCGGCATCGTGATCGGCCGCACCTGCCGCAACGTGCCGGAAGCCGACGCGGCGGCGCATGTTTTCGGCTACACCTGCATCAATGACGTGACGGCACTCGACCTGCTGGCGGCCGATCCGAGCTTTCCCCAGTGGACGCGTGCCAAGGGGTTCGACGGGTTTGCGCCCGTCGGCCCCGTGATTGCGACCGGCATCGACCCGGCCGGCCTCGTCGTGCGCACGCTCGTCAACGGGCGCGAGCGCCAGAATTATCCGGTCGCGGACATGATCTTCCCGCCGGCGAAGCTTGTGAGCCTGATCAGCCGCGACCTGACGCTCGAGCCGGGCGACGTGATCGCCTGCGGCACGTCGCTGGGCGTGCTGCCGATGCGCCCGGGCACGACGGTCGAGGTGGCGATCGACGGGATCGGCACGCTGAAGAACGTCTTCGAGTGATGCGCGTCTAAGATGTTGACAGGCCGTGGGCCGGACCCGACAAAGACCCGTCCTTCCGCCACAATCCGGGATCCAATCCGATGCATTTCTACCGCCACGGCCTGACCGGCGCCGACGCCAAGGCGATCGCCGACGTGCTCGACACGCCCTTCCTGACGTCGGGCGGCGTCGGCAAGAAGGTCGAGGGCATGCTGTGCGCGTTCTTCGACACGCCGCACGCCCTTCTCGTCAACTCCTGGACCAACGGCGCGCTCGCGGCACTGCTGGCGCTCGACATCGGCCCCGGCGACGAGGTCATCGTGCCCGCGCAGACCTTCATCGCGACGGCCAACATGGTCGAGCTGGTGGGGGCCAAACCCGTCTTCGTCGATGTCGATCCCGACACGCTGCTGCTCACGCCCGGGGGTGCGGCGGCAGCCGTCACCGGGCGGACCAAAGCCTGCATCCCGGTCCACATGTACGGTCTGATGTGCGACATGAAGGGCCTGCGCGCGGCCCTGCCCGCGCACGTGACCCTGATCGAGGATTGCGCGCACTGCTTCGAGGGCACGCGCGGCGGCGAGTTGCCGGGCCGTCACTCGGAAATGGCGATCTTTTCGTTCTACGCCACCAAGAACGTCACCTGCGGCGAGGGCGGGGCGATCGTGCTGAAGGACGCCGACCTGTTCGCCAAGCTCCAGCAGACGCGCCTGCATGGCATGAGCGCCATCGCCGCCGACCGCTTCAAGGCAGGCCAGTACCGGCACTGGGACATGGGCCGGCTCGGCGTGAAGGCAAACCTGCCGGACCTGCTCGCGGCCTTGCTGCCCGCGCAGATCGAGACGATCCGCCAGCGCCTGCCCGCGCGCACCGCGCTCGCCGACCGCTATCGCGACGCGTTCGCCAACCTGCCGATCCGCCTGCAGCGGCTGGACCCGGACTGCGTATCGGCCGAACACCTGTTCCCGATCCACGTGAAGCCGGAAGTCCGCGATGCGGCCATCTCGGCGCTCAACGCGGCGGGCGTGCCGGTGACGGTCAACTACCGCTCGGTTCCCACGCTCACCTACTATCGCGAGAAATACGGGTTCACCGCGAAGGATTTCCCGAATTCCTGGGAATGGGGCGAAGGCGAGATATCCCTGCCGCTGTGGCCCGGCATGCCCGAGGAAGACCAGACGAAGGTCATCGAGACGGTCAAGTCGGCCGTGGTACCGCTCTGCCGCTGAAGGGCATCCGCGCGACCCTGATCTCGCCCGCTTCGCTTTCGGTCATGTAGAGATCGCGGCCATCCGGACCGCCGAACGCGACGTTCGTGACGGTCATGCCGAGCGGACCGACGAAATGCGTGGCGAAGCCGAAGCGGTCGAAGCGCCACACCCCGGTGCCGAGATGTGCGACGACGAGACCGCCTTGTGCATCCAGTGCGATCCCGTCCGGACCGCCGCCACCGGACAGCTGGATGAAGGTGCCGACCTTCGACGATCTTCCACGCTCGAACAGCGGCAGGCGCCAGATGGCGTTCGCGCGCGTCGCGGCGACATAGAGCGCCTTTTCGGCCAGGTCGAGCGCGAGGCCGTTGGGGCTGGGTACCGTATCGACCAGCAGGTCGATCGTGCCGTCGACGCCCCGCCGGAAGACTCGCCCGGTCGGGTCCTGCAGGCCGGTCTGGCCCTGATCGGTGAAATAGAGATCGCCGTTTGCGGCAAAGCCCAGGTCGTTGACGCCCTTGAAGCTCTCCGAACGCCAGTCGCGCAGCAGCGGCGTCATCGTACCGGTCGCCGGATCGATCTCGACCAGGCCATTGCGATAGTCGGCGACGACGAGCCTGCCGTCGGCGCGCACCTTCATTCCGTTGGGCCAGCCGTCATATTCGGCGACGAGGCTCCACGTACCGGCCGGATCGACGCGGAAGATGCGCCCGAACGGGACGTCGACGACGAAGAGATTGCCGGCGGCATCGAAGCACGGACCTTCGAGGAACGAATCGAGAGAGGCACCGGCGCGATTGGCGTCGGCCCAGCCAGTGCGCCGCTTGACGCGGAACACGTCCGGCAGACGCGCATGGACGCGGCTCTCGATCCGCTCGATCGGGCCGAACGGGTTCACGGCCGCACCGGCGTTTTCGGCGTGACGACCGGAACGCTCGCGAACACGCTGCCGGCATAGAGCGCGCGGATCTTCGCGACATCCGCTTCCGGCATCGGCGCGAATGTCGATACGGCGGCATTCTCGTCGACTTCGGCCGGCGTCAGCATGCCGGGGATCGTCGTCGACACGCCGGGATGGGAAAGGCAGAAGCGCAGCGCCACCTGCGCAAGGCTCTGGCCGTCGCGAGCGGCGATGTCGCCGGCAAGCGTGCGGCTGGCGCTGGCCCACTGTGCGATACGCTCCTTCGACCAGTTGCGCCGGTGATCGCCCTCCGGAAACTCGGCCTCCGCCGAAAGCCTGCCGGAGAGAAAGCCGAAGGCGAGCGGCGTGCGGGCGATCAGGCCGGTATCGGTCGACAGCGCCAGATCGAGCAGGTCGTCCTCGAGGGCGCGCTGGTCTGCAAGATTGAAGTTGGCCTGCACGCAGGCGGCCGCGAACTCGCGGATCGCGGCGCCGGCTTCAGCCGGCGTCTTGGTCGACAGGCCCCAGGCACCGATCTTTCCCGCCCGATGCATCTCGTCGAGGGCACCGAGGATCTCGGGACGCGCGCGGAGCAGCTTGAGCGGCGGGTTGTGGAGCTGCAGCAGCTCGATACGCTCGCGGCGCAGCCGGCGCAGCGAACCCTCGACCGAGCGGGCAAGGTGGGCGGGCGTGAAGTCCTGCGGACCGCCGAAGCGCGGATGGCCAGCCTTGGTGGCGACGACGACGGCATCGACGGCGATGCCCGACCCCGCGCCGAAGCATTCGCCCAGCAGCGTTTCGGCGCGCCCGTCGCCGTAGGCATCGGCCGTATCGTAGAACGTGATGCCGCGCTCGAGCGCCCGGCGCAGGGCCGAACGCGACACCGAGTCGTCGGTCTCGCCATAAGATGCGCCCGCCACGAATCCGCCAATGCCCCAGGTGCCGTAGCCGATCTCGGACACCACGAGGCCGGTCCGGCCCAGCTTGCGGTTGCGCATCTTCCACTCCGCCCGAACGTCGTAAACGGCGCCACAGTACGGCCTCGACGCCGCGGTTGCCAATAAATCACCGGCGGCGATTCGCCCTTTCTTTCCGCCGCTTGCGCCGGCCTTCCAAGGCCGCTACGAAGGGCATAGTCGCACCCGGGAACATGATATGAATCCTATATCACGAATCGTTGTCGTCGGCCTCGGCTATGTCGGGTTGCCTCTCGCCGTCGGACTTGCCAAGCGCTTCCAGGTAACCGGGTTCGATCTCGACCAAGGCCGTATCGACGAGCTTTCCGCCGGCAGGGACCGAACCGGGGAGATCGACGGGCCCGCACTGAAGGCTGCGAAGCTATCCGTCACCGCGGATGCCGGCGCAATCGGCAGCGCAGACGTCTACATCATCACGGTTCCCACGCCTGTCGATGCGGCCAACCGGCCCGATCTGGGCGCCGTCGTCGCGGCAAGCCGCACGGTCGGAAAGGCCATCAGGCGCGGCGCCATCGTTGTGCTCGAGAGCACCGTCTATCCAGGCGTGACCGAAGACGTCGTCGGGCCGGAAGTGGCCAAGGCATCTGGCCTCGTGTGCGGGCGCGACTTCCACCTGGGCTACAGCCCCGAGCGCATCAATCCCGGCGACAAGACCCACACGGTCGCGCATATCACCAAGGTCGTCGCGGGGCAGACGCCCGACGTGACCAAGGCGCTGGGCGACATGTACGGGGCTATCAACAACGGCAATGTGTTTCTCGCGCGCGACATCCGCACGGCCGAGGCCGCCAAGGTGATCGAGAACGCGCAGCGCGACATCAACATCGCCTTCATCAACGAAGTGACGATGATCTTCAACAAGATGGGCCTGTCGGTACACGACGTGCTCGCCGCCGCGCGCACCAAGTGGAACTTCCTGCCCTTCACGCCGGGGCTGGTCGGCGGCCACTGCATCAGCGTCGACCCCTACTATCTCGCCGAAGCCGCCACGCGCCTGCGCCACCATCCCGAAGTCATCCTCGCCGGCCGGCGCATCAACGACGGAATGGCAGGCTATGTCGCGGGCCAGATCGGCCGCGCGCTGACCGCGCGCAGACCCGGCCCGGCCGACATCCTTGTCCTCGGGCTCGCCTTCAAGGAGGACGTGCCGGACCTGCGCAATACCAAGGTCATCGACGTGGTGCGCGACCTCGAGGCTCTCGGCCACCGGGTCGACGTGCACGATCCGGTCGTGGATCCGCAGGCGGCCCGGCACGAGTACGGCCAGGCGGTCCAAACGACCCTTCCCGCCGGCAGGCGATACGACGCCATCGTCCTGGCGGTCGCGCATGCGACATTCGCGAGCCTGCCGGCGGGCGATCTTGCCGGCCTCGCGGCACCGGACGCGGTCGTCTTCGACATCAAGGGTATGTGGCGTGGGGCAGCGCTGCCTCCGGGCGCCACCTACCTTACGCTCTGACGGGAGGACGCCGGCACGCGATGGCCACGAAGGGACCGAGCAGCTTCATCCAGCGCTTCGACCGCGTCACGCTCTCGATGGTCCACGACGTCGCGATGGCCGTGCTGTCGTTCCATGTGGCGCTCTATCTGCGCGTCGGCGACGACCTGACGCAGTACTCCGACGGGCTTCTGATCGGCGGCACCATCACGTTCGCACTTGCCTCGGCAGTCGCCTTCCACTGGACGGGACTTCCGCGCGGCGTATGGCGCTATGTGGCGATCGACGACATGGTGCTGGTCGCGCGTTCGGTCACGCTCGCCATTCTGCTTTTCCTGCCTGCAATGTTCCTGTGGTCGCGGCTCGCCGACATGCCGCGCGCGGCATTGCTGATCAACTGGTTCGTCCTATTCGCGCTGCTGATCGGTCCGCGCCTACTCTATCGCAGCCTGCGGGAAGGCCGGATTGACCTCACGCTCGGCGGCCCGCGCGACGATCAGGTCCAGGTGCTGATCGTCGGCGCCAACGACGGGGCGGAACTGTTCCTGCAGGCGAACCGGAGGCGGCGGCGGGCGCCCTACTTTGTCGTCGGCATCCTCGACGATGCCGCTCGGCGCCAGGGAAGGCGGATGGGCGGGGCGGAAGTTCTCGGAGCGCCCGAGGCCCTGGAGACGATCGTCGACGATCTCAAGCGCCGCGGCCTGCGTCCGCAGCGGCTCGTCATCGCCACGCCGCAACTCGGCGGCGAAGCGCTGAGCGCGCTCGTCGATCTGGCCGACCGCTGCGGCATGACCGCGGTGCGGCTGCCGCGCATCAATGCGCTGTCGGGCGGAAATCCGGCAGATGCCGCACTCGACGTCAACCCGATCGCGATCGAGGACCTGCTTGGCAGGCCACAGACAGTGCTCGATCGCGAGTCGATGGACCGGCTCGTTCGCGGCCGCCGTGTGCTGGTGACCGGTGCGGGCGGGAGCATCGGCGCCGAGCTCGTGCGCCAGATTGCCGCGCGCGATCCTGCCATCCTCGTGCTGCTCGACAACTCCGAATACCAGCTCTACACGATCGACCGGGAGGTCGAGGAAGGCTGGCCGAACCTGCGGCGCGAAGCCGCCATCGCCGACATCCGCGATGCCGGGCGGCTGGCGGGCCTTATGTCCGCACACCGGCCGGAGATCGTTTTCCACGCCGCGGCGCTCAAGCATGTCCCGCTTCTCGAGGCGAACCCGTCGGAGGGGGCACTCACCAACGCCATCGGGACCCGCAACGTCGCGGATGCCGCGATCGCCGCCGACGTGCAGGCGGTCGTCCTGATCTCCACCGACAAGGCGGTCAATCCGACCAATGTGCTGGGGGCAAGCAAACGGATCGCCGAGATGCTGTGCCAGACCCTCGATGCCGCCGGCGGCGCCACGCGCTTCGTGACGGTGCGGTTCGGCAACGTGCTCGGCTCGTCGGGATCGGTCGTGCCGCTTTTCCAGCGCCAGCTCGCGAGCGGCGGTCCGCTGACGGTCACGCATCCCGACGTCGTGCGATATTTCATGACGATCCGCGAGGCGGTCGAACTCGTCCTGCAGGCGAGCGTGCTGGCGACTTCAGGCAGCGCCGGCCCGCGCGGCGGCATCCTCGTCCTCGAGATGGGCGAGCCCGTCCGCATCCAGGATCTGGCGCGGCGCATGATCCGCCTTGCCGGCAAGCGTCCGGACATCGACATTTCCGTCGCGTTCACCGGCCTCCGGCCCGGCGAGAAACTGTTCGAGGAACTGTTCCATGCCGAGGAACAGGCGACGGCGACCGCGATCTCGGGCATCAAGGTCGCCCGTTCGCGCGCCGCCGAGCTCGAGACCCTGCGCGCGGAACTCGCGCGGATCGAGGCGCTGGCACGCAGCGGCGATGCCGCCGCAACGCTTGCCGCCATGCGGGCTCTCGTGCCGGAATACCGGCCGGCCTGAACCTTCAGCCGGCTTTCGCCTCCGACAGGATCTCGCGCACTGCCCGTGCGAGCGCCGGCCGCCAGTCGGGCGGCGTGATGTCGTAGTCGCGCGCGATGCGCGCACAGTCGAGCACGCTGTTGGCCGGACGCGCGGCCGCCGTCGGCCAATCCGATGTCGCGATGCGCACGACCGGCGGGCGCGGATGGCCGAGCAGCGCCGCCTCGTCGAGGATCGCGTCGGCGAATGCCGCCCAGGTGACCGGCGGGCGCCCCTGATAGTGGAACAGTCCGGCACGCCCAGCGCCTTCTTCGCCCGCCAGACGGGGCAGGATCTTCAGGATGGTCGCGGCAATATCGGTCGCCGGTGTCGGCCCGCCGCGCTGGTCGTCGACGACGCGCAGCTCGGGCTTGAGGGCCGCATGGTGCAGGATCGTCCGCACGAAATTGACACCCCAGGGCGCGAAGACCCACGAGGTGCGCAGGATGACGGTGCGTCCGCCGGCCTTGTAGGCCGCGATCTCGCCCGCACGTTTCGTACGCCCGTAAACACAAGGAGGCCCGACCGGATCGGCCTCCTTGTAGGGAACGCGCGACGTGCCGTCGAACACGTAGTCGGTCGACAGATGGACAAACGGCACGCCCGCGGCGGCGGCGGCCGTCGCGATCAGGCCGGGCGCCTCGCCATTGACGCGTTGCGCCTGTTCGGCATCCGCTTCGGCCTTGTCGACGGCCGTGTAGGCGGCGGCATTGACGACGGCATCGGGCGTCGTCGCGGCGACGGCAGCCTTTACCGAAGCGGCGTCGCCAATGTCGACGGCATCGCGCGCAAGGCCGCGTACGGTCCAGCCATGCGCCGGGCCGGCCTCGACGAGCGCTCGGCCGACCTGGCCGCCGGCGCCGAATACGAGGACAACCGGCATCAACCCGCTCCGAGACGCTCGAGCGAATAGCGCCGGCTGCGGATCGAATCGACCCATGCGCGATTGGCAAGATACCAGTCGACGGTCGCGGCGAGCCCGGCGGAAAAGGCGTGCGCAGGGCGCCAGCCGAGGGCGGCATGCGCTTTGGCCGCGTCGATCGCATAGCGGAAATCATGGCCGGGCCGGTCGGCGACATGCGTGACGAGCCGGCGCCGCGGGCCGTCCGGCAGGGCGCCGAGCCGTGCATCGAGCGTATCGCAGATCGCATGGACGACATCGATATTCGCAACCTCGGCCCCGCCGCCGAAGGCATAGGTTTCGCCGGGCTTGCCGCGCGTCAGGGCAAGCCACAGTCCGGCGGCGTGATCCTCGACATGCAGCCAGTCGCGCACGTTTGTGCCCGCACCGTAGACCGGCAGTCCCTCGCCCGCGCGCGCCTTGGCGATCATCAGCGGCACGAGCTTCTCGGGAAACTGCCAGGGCCCGTAATTGTTCGAGCAGTTGGTGACGAGAACGGGCAGGCCGTAGGTCCGGTTCCACGCGCGCACGAGATGGTCGGACGCGGCCTTCGTCGCGGCATAGGGCGAATTCGGCGCGTAGGCGGACGCTTCGGTGAAGGGCGGATCGTCGGCGGCAAGCGCACCGAAGACTTCATCGGTCGACACGTGCAGGAAGCGGAACGCGTCGCGTGCGCTCGCGTCGAGGTCCCGCCAGTAGGCATGCGCCTCGACGAGGAGGCGGGCGGTTGCCGCGACGTTGGTCTCCACGAAGGCGAGCGGCCCGTCGATCGAGCGGTCGACATGCGTTTCGGCGGCGAAGTTCACGACGGCATCCGGGCGGTGCCTTGCGAATGTCGCGCGCATCGCGTCCCTGTCGCCGATGTCGGCCTGCACGAAAGCATAGGACCCGCCTGCGAGTGCGGCGACGGCGTCGGGATTGGCGGCGTAGGTCAGCTTGTCGACATTGACCGCCCGGGCGAGCCCCTGCCCCACGACATGCCGCAGGAAGGCCGAGCCGATGAAGCCGCAGCCGCCGGTGACGAGGATTGTCCGCATGGCTCAGTGCCTGCCGATCAGCCGCAGCAGATACTCGCCATAACCGCTCTTGCGCAGCGGCTCGGCAAGGCGTGCAAGCGTCGCGTCGTCGATCCAGCCCTGCCGCCAGGCGATCTCCTCCGGACAGCCGATCTTCAGGCCCTGCCGCCGTTCGACGGCGGCGATGAAGTTCGACGCGTCGAGCAACGAGTCCTGCGTTCCGGTATCGAGCCACGCATTGCCGCGGCGCAGCGTCTCGACGTTCAGCAGCCCTTCGTCGAGATAGGCACGGTTGAGATCGGTGATCTCGAGTTCGCCGCGGGTACTCGGTCGCAGGCGATGCGCCCGGCGCGAGGCATCGCCGTCATAGAAATAGAGACCGGTGACCGCGAGGTTCGAGCGCGGACTGGCGGGCTTCTCGACCAGGCCGGTCGGCTTGCCGGAGCCGTCGAGTTCGATCACGCCATAGCGTTCGGGATCGGACACGGTATAGGCGAACACGGTCGCCCCCGGGTCGTTGCGGCCGGCGGCGGCCTGCAACCGGCGGGACAGGCCTTCGCCGTAGAAGATGTTGTCGCCGAGGATCAGCGCCGACGGACGGCCGGCGAGGTATGTCTCCGCGATCAGATACGCCTGCGCGATGCCCTCGGGCTTCGGCTGTTCGGCGTAGGTGATATCGATGCCCCAGGCGTTCCCGTCGCCGAGCAGGCGCCTGAAACCTGCGATGTCGACAGGTGTGGAAATCAGCAGGATCTTCCGGATGCCCGCGAGCATCAGTGTCGACAGCGGATAGTAGACCATCGGCTTGTCGTAGACGGGCAGAAGCTGCTTCGACGTGGCGATGGTCGAAGGATGCAGGCGCGTGCCCGCACCGCCCGCCAGCAGGATGCCAAGCCGCTCGCTCATATGCCTGCCAGTCCCGGTGCGTTCGCGTCGCGCTCGGACAGGATCGCCGCCGCCGGATCGATCTTCCAGTCGATGCCGAGATCCGGATCGTTCCAGCGCAGCACGTGCTCGTCCTTCGGGCTGTAGGGGCCGGTGACCTTGTAGGCGAAATCGGCGAAATCGCCGAGGACGGCAAAGCCGTGCGCAAGCCCGGCCGGCACCCAGAGCTGCCGGCGGTTGTCGGCCGACAGCTCGACGCCGTACCATTTTCCGTAGGTCGGGCTGTCGCGGCGGATGTCGACGACGACATCCCAGACCGCGCCGGCGACGACCGACACGAGTTTGCCCTGCGCATTGGGGTCCTGCCAGTGCAGGCCGCGTACCGTATTCCGGCGCGAGCGCGACAGGTTGTCCTGCACGAACGGTCCCGGAATTCCGGCGGCCGCGTACCGCTGGGCGTTCCACGTCTCGAGAAACTGGCCGCGCGCGTCGCCAAAGACCTTGGGTTCGACCAGCTTCAGGCCCGGCAGATCGAGATCGACGACGTTCATACGTTCCCGTAGACCGAGTTGCGGATCATCCGGAAGCCCTTCATCAGCTCGACGATGCCGTCGTCGAGCGAGAATTTCGGCTTGAAGCCGGTCGCCTCGATGCGCGCATTCGAGACGATGTAGTCGCGCTTGTCCGGGTCTTCGCCGATCGGCGCCTCGATGAACACGAAGCCGGGGACGTGGTTACGGATCCGCTCGCACAGTTCCCACTTCGAGATGTTCGCGTCCGACAGGCCGACATTGTAGGGGCGGTCCTTCATCGTCTCGAACTTCGCAAGGCCGTGCATGAAGGCATTCGCCACGTCGCGAACATGGATGTAGTTGCGCTTGAAGTGCGGCTCGAAAAGGACGACGGCACGGTCGGTGACGGCGCGATGCACGAAATCGTTGACCAGCAGGTCGATGCGCATGCGCGGGCTCATCCCGAACACGGTGGCGAGCCGGAACGAGATCGCGTTGCCGCGCGCCAGGACCGCCTCCTCCGCCTCGACTTTGGTGCGTCCGTAGAGCGAGATCGGCCGCAGAGGGCTTTCCTCGGTGCACTCCTTGCCCTTCTCGCCCACGCCGTAGCCGGAGTTCGTCACCGGCATCAGCACGCGCTGGGACGCCGACAGCAGCTTCAGCAGCGTGACGACCGCATCGCGGTTGATCGACTCGGCGCCCGGCTTGTCGGCATTGCACAGCGGTGCGCCGACCAGTGCCGCAAGCGGGATGACGGCGTCGGCCTTCGCGACGAGCGGCTTGAGGACCGCCTCGTCGCGGGCATCGCCGCGGACGACGTCGAAGTCCGGGTGCGCGCAGACATGGGCCAGCGGCATCTGCCTGAACATGAAACTGTCGACCACGGTAACGGCGTAGCCGGCATCGAGCAGGGCCGGCGTCAGCGTGGACCCCAGATAGCCCGCACCGCCGGTAATCAGAACGCGCGTCTTGCCCGCCATCTGCCTTCACTCCCTCCGCCGGAACCGCAACCGAACTGGTAAGCGACTGATATAGGTGATATTTCTTATCCTTGCAATTGATCGTCTCGATTCGCCCCGCGATGGAGTCCGCCGACCGTGATCATCTCGCGCACCCCGTACCGCCTGTCGTTCTTCGGCGGCGGCACCGATTACCCGAAATGGTACCTGCAGCACGGCGGCGCCGTGATCGGCACGGCGATCGACAAGTACTGCAACATCTCGCTGCGCCGCCTTCCGCCCTTCTTCGAGCACCGCTATCGCGTGGTCTGGTCGCGCATCGAGCTGGTCAACGACCTGCTCGAGATCGAGCACCCGGCCGTGCGGGCCGTGCTGCTCGACCAGAAGGAGCGGCGCGGCCTCGAGATCCACCATGACGGCGACCTGCCGGCCCGCTCGGGCCTCGGCTCGTCGTCGGCATTCACGGTCGGCCTGCTCAACGCGCTCTACGCGCTGCGCGGCCAGATGATCTCGAAGCAGAAGCTCGCCGAGGAGGCGATCCGGATCGAGCAGCACGTGATCCGGGAGCCGGTCGGCAGCCAGGACCAGGTCTGGGCCGCCTTCGGTGGGCTCAACCGGATCGATTTCCGCGTCGACGGCAGCTTCTCGGTCAAGCCGCTGATCCTGACGACGACCCGGCGCGCGGAACTCGAAGGCTCGCTGATGCTGTTCTTCACCGGCCTGTCGCGCTACGCGATGGCGATGGCGAGCAAGCAGATCGCCAACATGGGCGCCAAGGAGAAGAACCTGCATCGCATGCGCGAGATGGTCGACGAGGCCGAGGCGATCATATCCAGCCCCGGCCGGCCGATGCTCGATCTCGGCGCGCTGATGCACGACGGATGGCGTCTGAAGAAGGAGCTTGCCGAAGGGGTGTCGACCTCGACGATCGACCAGATCTACGAGGCGGGGATCGCGGCGGGGGCGGTCGGCGGCAAGCTTCTGGGGGCCGGCGGGGGCGGGTTCATCGCCTTCGTGGCCCCGCCGGAGAAGCACGCGGCGATCCGCGAGCGGCTCAAGGACCTGATCGAGGTCGACGTCAAGACGGGTGCCGAGGGCAGCCGCATCGTCGTCTACGAGCCGGACCTTTCCGAAAGCCGCTGATTCAGCGCACCGCGCCGTCGAGGACCTTGCGCAGCGTCTCGATCTGGACGGTCAGGTCCTGCGGATGGTTGCCCACGAAGAAGCCGCGGTCGTGCGCCAGCTCGGCATTCGGCACGCCGTTGCCGACGATGTCGTAGTCGTAATACTTGATCGTGTCGTGGCGCAGGAAGCAGCCGCCGGTGATGATCCGGAAGCCGATGTCGGCTTTCTTCAGGGTCGCGAATATCTTTTCGCGGTCGAGATCCTTTTTCGGATTCAGGATCAGCGTGAAACAGAAGGACGAGCTCTGCCCGTGCTCCTTCTGGATGATGAAATTCTCGTCGCCCGCGAAATGCTTCTGGAACAGCGCGAGATTCCTGCGCCGGGCCGCGGTCATCGCCGGCAGCTTCTTGAGCTGCTCGATGCCGACGGCGGCCTCCATCTCCAGCGGGCGCACGTTGTAGCCCGGGAACAGGAAGCGGTAGGCCTCGAAATGGTCGCTGGCGGTGCGCTTGAACAGCGGCGAGTCCGGCGGAATGTCGCGCGTCCAGCCGTGCGCGCGCATGCATTTGAGCAGATGGTAGAGCTCGAGGTCGTCGGTCAGCACCATCCCGCCTTCCATGGTCGAGATGTGGTGCGAAAAGAAGAAGCTGAACGTGTTGAGATCGCCGAGCGTACCGGCCTTGCGGCCCGAGGGCAGCACCGCATCCATGGATTCGCAGTTGTCTTCCATGAACCACAGGCCGTGCCTGTCGCAGAACGCGCGCATTTCATCGAGCTTGGCCGGATTGCCGAGGATCGAGACGGCAAGCAGTGCCTTGGTCTTCGGCGTGAGCGCCTGCTCGAGTTTCGAGACGTCCATGTTGAGCGTCTCGAGCTCGACGTCGACGAACCGGCACTTGAGGCCGTACTGCTGCAGCGGATGATAGGTCGTGCTCCACGAGATCGCCGGCACGATCACCTCGTCGCCGCGCGCCAGCGGACGCGACGAATGATAGGCGAGTGCCGCTATGCAGATCAGGTTCGCCGACGAACCCGAATTGACCATCACGCCGTACTTCTTGCCGTGATAGGCGGCGAAGGCCGCCTCCATCGCGGCGACCCGCTCGCCCATCGTGAAGCGGCCGGACGCGATGACGGACTGGAGCGCGTCGATCTCCTCCTGTCCCCAGGAAGGTGCGGCGAGTTCGTAGAACATCAGAAGGGACCCTTGAACTGGAGCTGGTAGGCGAGCTGCGCGCTCGACGGATCGGGCGCCCATGCGGCAGCGCCCGGACGCGCCAGCGCATGCGCTTCGGCCGCGATCGTCGCCGGGTTCGGATAGAACGCTGCTTCGAGGATCGGCGAGGGCGGGCAGGGCGTGGGCGAAAAGCCCATCCGGCGGATCGTTACCGGCATGTCGCCGCAGGCCTCGGCGACGCGCGCGGCGATTTCCGCACCGGCGCCGCACATGTTCCAG
Source organism: Tagaea sp. (assembly GCA_044356395.1). Taxonomy (GTDB): domain Bacteria; phylum Pseudomonadota; class Alphaproteobacteria; order CACIAM-22H2; family CACIAM-22H2; genus Tagaea. The sequence continues at coordinate 33,875 of JBIKWI010000004.1, forward strand.
CCGTTGTCGACGACCAGCAGCTTGCGCGTGCGGCGCACGCTTTCGACGATCGTGTCGCTGTCGAGCGGCGACAGCCAGATCGGGTCGATCACTTCGGCCGACACGCCGACTTCCTTGAGGAGCTCGGCGGCGCGCATCGCCTCGACGACCATGTTGGAAATGCCCACGACGGTCAAGTCGCGGCCCCACCGGCAGACGCGTGATCGGCCCGGCGGCACGACATAGGCGCCTTCGGCGACGAAGGCCTCGGTCGCATAGAGAAGGCGGTGCTCGACGAACATGACCGGGTTGTCGTCGCGGATCGCGGCGATCATGGCGCCCTTGGCGTCGTGCGCGTTCGACGGCGCGCAGACTTTGAGCCCCGGCACGTGCATGAACATCGAATGCAGGCCCTGGCTGTGCTGGGCGCCCTGCCCCCAGGATTTGCCGATGATGGAGCGCACGACCAGCGGCACCTTGACCTGGCCGCCGTACATGTAGCGGGCCTTGGCGGCGATGTTGACGAGCTGGTTCATGCACAGCATCAGGAAGTCCATGCGGATATGCACATGGATCGGCCGCATGCCGGCCATGGCCGCGCCGATGGCGACCCCCGTCATCGCGTCTTCCGACAGCGGCGTGGTGAAGACGCGGCCCGCGCCGAACTTCTCGAGCAGGCCGCGCGTGGAGCCCTGGATCGCCTTGTGATCGTCGACGTCGAGACCGAAAACGAACACGCTGGGATCGCGTGCCATCTCCAGCGCCACCGCCTCGGACAGCGCGTCGACATAGCGCAGCACGCGCCGCCCGTCTTCCACGCGCCCCGGCCAGACGAGCTTATGCGAAGACATCGGTGACAAGCTCCTGGACGGCGGGGAACGGCGATTCTTCGGCGAACTTCACGGCGGCCGCGATCTCGGCTTCCACCGCCGCGTCGATCTTCGCGCGCACGGCGGCCGGCAGGGCCCGTGCCGCGATGGCGACCGGGTCCTTCTTCTGCCACTTCAGCAGCGTCGACCGGCTGCGGAATCCCGCGTCGTAGTCCTCGCCCGGCCCGACATGCTCGCGCCAGCGCCACGTCATGCATTCGAGGAAAATGGGGCCGCCGCCCTTGCGCATCTTCGGGAGCGCCTTGGCGACATGGGCGCGGATCGCCTTCGTGTCGGAATCGGCAAAGCGCTTCGTGGGAATGCCGTAGGTGGCCACGCGCGCGCAGATCCGGTCGGTCGCCTGGCGCTTGGAGATCGGTTCGTGGATCGCGAAGCCGTTGTTCTCGCACACGAAGATGACGGGCAGCTTGTGGAGCGCCGCGAAATTCAGGCTTTCCGGGAAGCAGCCTTCTTCGGTCGCGCCGTCGCCCATGAAGCAGGCGACGACCGCACCCGTCCCACGCATCTTCTGCGCCATCGCGTAGCCGACCGCGACAGGAACGGTGGTGCCGACGACGGCGGACGTTCCCAGCACGTTGGCCTTCATGTCGATCAGGTGCATCGAGCCGCCCTTGCCGCGCGCGCACCCGGTGTCCTTGCCGTAAAGTTCGGCCATCATCGCGGGCAGCGAACCGCCCTTGGCAAGATACGTGGCATGGCCGCGATAGGTGCCGGAGACCGCATCGCGCGGCTCGAGCGGATCGCACACGCCGACCGCCACGCCCTCCTGGCCGATCGACAGATGGACCGGGCTCTTGATCTTGTCCGACGGGTAGATGCGCGCGACTTCCTCTTCGGCGCGCCGGATGCGCCGCAAGGCGGCGTAAAGACGCTCGGCATCCGTCCCTGTGCTTCGCGGTTTTTTGGCTTGTCTGGCCGCCATGGAATCCGGTCTTTCGCGCGGGGAATGCAAGGCCCGACTCGGGGCGTGTCGGACGATATTGGCGGGAGGGTGCCCCCCGGATCAAGTGCGGCCGGCCTACGCCCGATGATAGGGGTGTCCCGCGAGGATCGAGGCCGCCCGCCACAGCTGTTCGGCCAGCATGGCGCGGGCAAGCAGATGGGGCCAGGTCATCGAACCGAGCGACAGCCGGAAGCGCGCTTCGGCGACCAGCGCTTCGTCAAGCCCGTCGGCGCCGCCGATGACGAAAGCCAGCGTGCCGGTCGACTCGTCGCGCCACCGCGCGAGCTGGCGGGCGAAATCTTCGGTGGAAAGCGGCTTGCCGCGCGGATCGAGCACGACCGTCAGCGCCCCGTCGGGGATCTGGGCACGCAGCTTGCCGGCTTCCTCGGTCTTGCGGGAAGCAGGCGTCTTCGATTTCGTCTCGACTTCCCGGCATTCGAGCGGGCCGATTCCGGCCGGGGCGGTTTTCAGGCGCTTCGCGTACTCGGCGAACAGCGCGTCTTCCGGCGTGCCGCGCGCGCGTCCCGCCGCGACCACGAATATCCGCATCTGCTTCGCCGGCTCCCGCCTTCCCGGCGGGCGCCGCCTTTCCTCAGGCCTGTGCGACCGCCAGTTCGTCCCAGCTGTCGGCCCACATCTTCTCGAGGCCGTAGAGGGCACGCACTTCGGGCCTGAAGAGGTGGACGACGATATCGCCGCCGTCGATGAGCACCCAGTCGCCCTGGTCGGCACCCTCGATCCGGATGCTCTTCAGGCCCTTGGATTCCAGCTTCTCGACGACGTGCTGGGCCATGGACTGGATGTGGCGGCTGGAAAGGCCGCTGGCGACGATCATGTAGTCGGCCATCGAGCTCTTGCCGGCGAGGTCGATGACGACGGGATCCGTTGCCTTGTCGTCGTCGAGCGTTTTTTCGACGAGTTTGAGGACCGTTTTGGGCGCGGATACGGTCTTGCGCTTTGCTGTGGCGATCGCGTGTCTCCCGGGGCTGAAGTATGTCGGTAAACGGAGCGAACTCACTTGTCGGGCCTGGTGCCTGGCGTGCCGCCGAACCAGTCCTTGCGGACGGCGCGGATGCGCGTCGCGGAGGCCGGATGCAGCCGGACGGGAAAGAACGTCCAGGCCGGCGGCGCGAGTGTTGCCAGGCGTCGGACCCGTCGGGGTCCGACCCGGGCTGTGGAAAACGCCCGCGCCGCCTTTCCGGCCAATGCTTTGGTAGAATACGCCGGTCGTGCGAACACGGCAATGACCATCGTGCGAAAGATCGATGACCATCGTCCCCAGCGGTGGATCTGGCCCAGATTGTCCGCCCCCATGATCCAGACGAACTGCGTGCGGCGGAATCGCCGGCGGCAGGCGGCGAGCGTGTCGGCCGTATAGCGGGTCCCCAGCCAGCTTTCGAGCGCCACGGCCTTCAGGCGCGGATCGCGTCCGCAGACACCAACCGTGCTGGCGAGGCGCGCTTGAAGCGGCGCCATGCCGGCTTCTGCCTTAAGCGGGTTCTGCGGGCTGACGAGGAGCCATACCTCGTCGAGTGCAAGCCGCTTCAGCGCCTCGCGCGCGATATGCGCGTGCCCTTCATGGGCCGGATTGAACGAGCCGCCGAACAAGCCGATGCGCCGCTTGGGTGAAACGCCCAGACGATGGAGCGGAGGTGCAATCAAGGGCGCGTCTGGCCCGCGCCGCGCACGACGTACTTGTAGGTCGTGAGCTGTTCGGCACCGACCGGCCCGCGCGGCGGCAGACGACCGGTCGATATGCCGATCTCGGCGCCGAAACCGAACTCGGCGCCGTCGGCGTACTGGGTCGATGCATTGTGCAGCACGATCGCCGAATCGACGCGCGCGAGGAACTGCTCGGCCGCCGCCGGATCGCCCGCGACGATCGCGTCGGTGTGATGCGAGCCGTAGGTATTGATGTGGCCGATCGCCGCGTCGATCCCGTCGACGATCTTCACGGCAAGGATCGCGTCGAGATACTCGGTCGTCCAGTCGGCTTCGACAGCGGGGACCACGCGCCGGTCGATCTTCTGCACGTCGCCGTCGCCGCGGATCTCGCAGCCGGCGGCGAACAGGTCTTCGAGGATCGCGGGCAGATGCGTCGGCGCAGCCGCCCGGTCGATCAGCAGCGTTTCGGTCGCCCCGCACACCGACACGCGCCGCATCTTCGCGTTCATCGTCACCTTGCGCGCCATCTCGATGTCGGCCGATTCGTGGACATAGGTGTGGCAGAGGCCTTCCAGATGCGCAATCACGGGAATGCGCGATTCCCGCATCACGCGCTCGATCAGCGACCGGCCGCCGCGCGGCACGATCGTGTCGACATGCTGGTGCATGGCGAGCAGGTGCCCGACAGCTGCGCGGTCGCGCGTCGGGATCAGCTGGATCGCGTCGTCCGGCAGGTCGTGCGCGGCCAGCGCACCCCGGATCGCCGCGACGATGACCTGCGAGGAAAGGAAGCTCTCCTGCCCGCCGCGCAGGATCGCCGCGTTGCCCGACTTGATGCACAGGGCCCCCGCGTCGGCGGTCACGTTGGGGCGGGCTTCGTAGATGATGCCGATAACGCCGATGGGAACCGCGACGCGGCTGATGAGCAGGCCGTTGGGCCGCGTCCAGCCCTGCAGGATCGAGCCGACCGGATCGGGAAGGGCCGCGACGTCCTCGAGGCCGCGCGCGATCGCGTCGATGCGCTTGGGATCGAGCCGCGTGCGGTCGACCATCGCGGCCGAGTTGCCGGCATCGACCGCGAAGGCGACGTCGGCGGCGTTTGCATCGAGCAGGTCCTGCGTGGCGGCGCGCAACCGGTCGGCAGCACTCCGAAGGGCGGCACTCTTGCGTTTGGCGGGTGCCACGGCGAGCAGGCGGGCGGCCGCGCGCGCGCGGGCACCCATCGCTTCGATCGCGGCCTTCAGTTCCGTTTCGGCGGTCGTATCCTGCATCGCGGCGGGGGCCTTCATCGCGTTCGTTCCATCCTATCCTGTCCGGCGCAATCCGGCGATCACGTCGCGTTCGCCATCGCGAGATCGTCGCGATGGATGATCTCGTCGCGGCCACGGTAGCCGAGGAGCTCTTCGATCTCCGACGAGCGGCGGCCCATGATGCGCTGGATGTCGGCGGCACCATAGGCGCTGAGACCGCGCGCGATCTCCTGCCCGGCCTTGTCGCGCACGCGGATCGCGTCGCCGCGCTCGAAGCTGCCTTCGACGGCGACCACGCCGGCCGGCAACAGGCTCTTGCCCTGTCCCAGCGCCTTGCGCGCCCCGTCGTCGATGACGACCGCACCGGCCGGCTCGACGGTTCCGGCGATCCAGCGCTTGCGTGCGGAGGCGGGGCTCCCCTGCGGCACGAACCAGGTGCATCTTCCACCCGCCTCGATGGTGCCAAGCGGCCGTTCGGGCTTGCCCGAGGCGATCGCCATGCGGCAGCCGGCGGCCAGCGCGATGCGCGCGGCACCCAGCTTCGTCACCATGCCGCCCGACGAATAGCCGGGGCGCGCCTCGCCCGCCATCGCGAGGATCTCGGGCGTGAGCTCCTTCACTTCCGCCAGATGGCGCGCGGACGGATCGGAATGCGGATCGGCGGTGTAGAGACCGTCGATGTCTGACAGCAGGACGAGCGTGTCGGCCGACGCCATCTGCGCCACGCGGGCGGCAAGCCGGTCGTTGTCGCCGAAGCGCAGCTCCTCGGTCGCGACCGTATCGTTCTCGTTGATGACGGGGACCGCACCCGCCTCGAGCAGCGTGGCGACCGTCGCGCGCGCGTTGAGATGCCGGCGGCGCGCCTCGGTATCGTCGGGTGTCAGCAGGACCTGGGCGCCGACGAGGCCGCGCGCGGCAAGCGCTTCCAGCCAGGCGTGCGCGAGCCAGACCTGCCCCGTCGCCGCGGCCGCCTGCTTCTCCTCGATCTTCAGCACGCGCTTGCCGTAGCCGAGCTTCCAGCGTCCGACCGCGATGGCACCCGATGTGACGACGACCATTTCGATGCCACGTTTCTTCAGCATCGCGACATCGTCGGCGAGCCCCGCGAGCCAAGCCGTGCGGATGCCGCCCGAATCGTCGACGATCAGCGCCGAACCCGTCTTGACGACGAGGCGCCTGGTCGCGGCGAAGGCAGTCATCGGTCGTCGTCCGCGCGCATGGCGTCGCGCTCCGCCTTGTCGACCGCGCGCCGTTCGCGCACCGGCACGACGAGGGCGCGCAGCACATCCTGCACGCCCTTGCCTGCAGCCCCCGACAGCGCCATCACGCTTGCCAGCGGCGAACGCTTCTTGGCGGCACGCCTGAGGGCGGCAAGTTTCTTCTTCACGTCGTCGGCATCGAGCGCGTCGATCTTGTTGAGCCCAACAATCTCGGGCTTTTCGGCCACGCCGTGGCCGTAGGTTTCGAGCTCGTCGCGGATCTGGTTATAGGAGGCGACGACCTTCTCTTCCGTGCCGTCGACCAGATGCAGGATCGCCCCGCAGCGTTCGACATGGCCAAGGAAGCGATGGCCCAGTCCCTTGCCTTCCGCCGCACCGGCGATCAGGCCCGGCAGGTCGGCGACGACGAGCTCGTCGTCGTCGATGCGCACGACGCCGAGCTGCGGCTTCAGCGTCGTGAAGGGATAATCGGCGATCTTCGGCTTGGCCGAGGTCGTCGCGGCAAGGAAGGTGGACTTGCCGGCGTTCGGCAGGCCGACGAGGCCCACATCGGCGATCAGTTTCAGGCGCAGCCAGATCCAGCGCTCCTGGCCCTTCCACCCCGGGCCCGCCTGGCGCGGCGCCTGGTTGGTCGACGACTTGTAATGCGTGTTGCCGAAGCCGCCGTCGCCGCCCTTGCACAGGCGATGGCGCTGGCCCGCTTCGCGCATGTCGATGATAACGGTTTCCTGGTCGTCGTCGAGCACGGCCGTGCCCACCGGCACCTTGAGGACGATGTCCTTGCCGCCGGCACCGGACTTCTGCCGGCCCTCGCCGTGATGGCCCTTCTCGGCCTTGAAGTGCTGGGTGTAGCGGTAGTCGATCAGCGTATTGAGATTGGCGACCGCCTCGATCCAGATGTCGCCGCCCTTGCCCCCGTCGCCGCCGTCCGGGCCGCCATACTCGATGAACTTCTCGCGCCGGAAGCTGACGGCGCCCGCACCGCCGTCACCGGACTTCACGAAGATCTTGCACTGGTCGAGAAATTTCATCGGAGGTCCATAAACGAAGAAAGGGAACGGCTGGGGCCGTTCCCTTTCGTATGCTTCCGCTTGTCGCGGTGCGTCTTGGGACGGCTTACTCGGCGGCTGCAGCCACCGGCGCCGGCACGATCGAGACGATCGTCTTGCCGCCAGCCTTGTGGAACTTCACGGTGCCCGTCTTCAGGGCGAACAGCGTGTGATCGCGGCCCATGCCCACTTCCTTGCCCGGCACGTAGACGGTGCCGCGCTGGCGGATGAGGATGTTGCCGGCGAGGACTTCCTGGCCGCCCGAACGCTTGAGGCCGAGGCGGCGGCCCGCTGTGTCGCGCCCGTTGCGCGAAGAGCCGCCTGCTTTCTTGTGTGCCATGCTGCGATCTCCTCAGGCGACCTTGATGTCGACGATCCGCAGCGTCGTCTCGGGCTGGCGGTGCCCGTTCTTGCGGCGGTAGTTCTGGCGGCGGCGCTTCTTGAAGACGATGATCTTCTCGCCCTTGCCCTGCGCCAGCACGGTCGCGGTGACCGTGGCGCCCTTGATCGTCGGGCTGCCCAGCGTGGCCTTGGCGCCATCGGTGACCATCAGCACGTCGCCCAGTTCGACCGTCTTGCCGGCCTCGGCTTCGAGCTTCTCGACGACAATGACGTCGTTCTTGGCGACCTTGTACTGCTTGCCGCCCGTGCGAATGACTGCGTACATCTTTTGGTACCCCCGGGTCCTTTCGGCCTCAACCCTTTGAAAAGCCGAGGAAACCCGCAAATGAGAATCGCCGCGGAAGCCGAACGGGCCCCCGGACGAAGAGCGCGCAATATACTTACCGCGCTCGCCCTGTCAAGCGGCGCCCGGGCCGGGCCGAAAGACGGGAATTTCCCGCGAATTCCAGAGGCTTTGGCGTGACGGGCCGGGAGGCCCCTGCTAAACCGCCCGGACCATGAGCCGCTCCGCCGATTCGTCCGACCGGAAATGGTCCCGACTTGCCTTGCGCTGGGCCTGGGTCCCGGTCACGGCGATTGCCGTCGCCATCCTCGTGCGCGTCGTCGATCTTGAGCGCGTCGGCGACGAGCTGGTCACGGCCGATCCGTGGCGCATCGGCGCGATGCTTGCGACCTGGCTCTGCTGGCTGGCCTTGCGCCCGGTGCGCATGCGCATGCTGCTCGCAGCGACCGCGCCGCACACGCCGGTCAGCTACAACGAGGCGTTCGGCGCGCATGCGCTCGGCAACGCGCTCAACGGCCTGCTGCCGATGCGGGCGGGCGAGTTCGCGATGCTGTGGGTGCTGAACCGGCGCGCGCACGTGCCCGCCGCCAATGCCCTGTCGGCCGTGGTTCTCGATCGCCTGTGCGATCTTGCCGGCGCCATCTGCCTGCTCGGCGTGGCGATCCTTGCCCTTCCGTCGCGCCCGCAGTCGGTCGTGGACGGACTGGCTGTGGTCACGGCGACCGTACTGCTGGGCGTGGGAATGCTGGTGCTGGCGGTAAGGATGCGAAGCTTCGCGGTGCTGCTGGTCGGCCGGCTCCTGCCCCGGCGCTGGCACGGCAAAATCCTGCCGCGGCTCGATGCGCTCCTGACGGGACTGTCGGTGCTCGCGCGGCCGGCCGTGCTGCTGCGTGCCGTCGTCCTGACGGCGGCCATCTGGACCGTCACGGCGACGTCGTTCACATTCGGAATCGGCGCCGTCTGGCCCGAGGTCGGGCTTGCGACGGGCGCCTTTACCGTCGGCATCACGGCGCTGGCGTTCCTGGTGCCTGCGGCTCCCGGCGGCGTGGGCATCTTCCACGCGGCGATCGTCTTCGCCCTGTCGTTCTTTGCGGTCCCGGCGGAGGCAGCACTGGCGTTCGCGTTGCTGACCCACGCGCTGACGCTGGTGACCGGTCTGGCAGTCGCGGGCCTGTGGACGCTGTACAACGGCCTCGATCCCCGCCAGATCGCCCGCGACCGGGCGACGGATGACGGACAGACGGGTCATCCCCCCTGAGCGACCGGCCCGGACTTGCGCGGCGGCCCGTTTGGCGATAGCTTCCGCGCCCTTCGACAGCCGGATCGTGCGGACAGGTGGCCGAGTGGCTGAAGGCGTCAGTCTCGAAAACTGAAATACCGGCAACGGTATCGTGAGTTCGAATCTCACCCTGTCCGCCATTCGTCGCATCCGGTACCCCGGCGCTTGCAAATGCGCCGGGCTGCAGCCACCGCTCCGGAGAGTTCACATGCGCCGTACCGCCCTCGTCCTGGTCGCAAGCTCGGCCCTTCTGCTTGGCGGCTGCAGCGGGTTGACGCGCCAGCAGAGCTTCATCGGCGGGGGTGCTGCCGTCGGCGCGACCATCGGGGCGCTGACGACGGGCGGGACCGGCACACTGCAGGGGGCCGCCATCGGTGCCGCGGTCGGCGGCGTGGGCGGCTATGTCGTCGACCGCTTCTGGCGGCCGGCGGGGCCACGCTAGCTCAGGCTTTCTTCAGCGCCTCGATGCGCGCCACGCGAAGTTCGCCCGCGTCGATCGCGGCGATGCGCCGGGCCCACAGCTCGGCTTCCTTCATCAGGGCCTTGCCTTCGGCGGCATTGAGCATGCCCTTGGCGACGATCGTGTCGATGCGCCGCCAGCCCTCGAGCACGACCGGGCGGAACTCCTTCGTGAAATCCTCGCTTCGCCGGACCGTGTAGCCGAGCGACTCGACCAGGAACGTGAACTGCGCCACCGTGCCCAGATAGGGCGGGCGCGGCTCGCCCTCGATATAACTTGCGAAGGCGGCGCCTTGCGTCTCGTCCTCGGAGAGCGCCCAGTCGAGCAGCAGGAAGCGGCCGCCCGGCTTCAGCGATTCGCCCACGCGCCGGACGAGCGCCGACTTGTCGGTGACCAGGGAAACGACGTTGCGCAGCAGGGCCGCATCGTAGGTACGTGCCTTCCAGTCCGGCTTTTCGAGATCGAGGGGTGCGATAGGTGCGCGCAGGTCGAGCCCCTGCTTGGCCGACATGGCATCGCCGGCCTTGGCCTGCTCGGGCGAAAGGTCGAAGCCATGCGCGGTCGAGCCGTAGCGTTCGACGATCGCGCGGGTGCCGCCGCCGAGGCCGCAGCCGAGATCCATGACGGTCGAACGCTTGTCGACGATCAGCGAGGCGGCGAGTTCCGCCGCGAAATCGCCGCCGCCGGGAAACGAGAATCCGTCGCCCCAGATGAGCTGGGCCACGAGGATGCGCTCGGGGCTCCAATGGTCCTTGGGCGGCGGCGGCGCTTTGGCCTGCTCCGCCGGTGCCGGCCTGGATCTGGACGCAGGCCCGGCGGCAGTCGCCGGCGCCGGCGCAGGTCTGGGCTTGCTCCCGGAAGGCAGGCGATAGCCTTCCCACCACGCATGGAGCTTGGTGCGAAGATCCTGTTTGCCGCTTTTCCACCAAGGCGCCGCCGGCGTGCCGGCATCGGCGGAGGAGTGCGGAGATTCGTCTGACGGACACATGACGAATTCTTTTTAGGCGGTGCGGTCCGCGAATCCAAGCCCGGCGACGGGCGAATCGTCGCGGACCGCCGGTCCGCTGGCTGCAGGCCCCGGCTGCCGCTACACTCGCGCGCCTTTCACGCCAGCGGAGACGATATGGCGACGACCCCGACATTCGCGCTCGGCCCGAACTTCCTCGGCCTCGCGCGCGCCGACGCCGGTGCCCGCTTCTGCATCGCCGGCCTGCCGCTGGACATCGGCACCACGAACCGGGCGGGTGCGCGCGAGGGGCCTGCGGCGATCCGGGCGGCCAGCCGCATGCTGCGCGACGGCGTGCATCCGGGAAGCTGGCGCGATCCGGCGGCGCTCGATCTTTCCGACATCGGGAATTTCGAGATCGCGCTGGGCGACATCGCGGCAAGCTACGCGCGCATCGAGGCGCAGGCGGCGGGTATCGGGCATCTGGTGGCGCTGGGCGGCGACCATGGGGCCACGCTGCCGCTGCTGCGGGCGCTCGCCAAGCGGCGCGGCGGACCGGTCGCCCTCGTGCATTTCGACGCGCATGTCGACACGTGGCCCGACAGTTTCGGCCAGCCCTACGGGCACGGGTCGGTCTTCTACCACGCGATCGAGGAAGGGCTGGTCGCCCCGGAACGCACGATCCAGATCGGCATCCGCAGCCCCGTCGAACGCGCCGTCTGGGACTGGACGGTCGGCAAAGGCGTCACGATCCTGACCGCGCAGGACGTGCACGCACGCGGCCCCGGCGCCGTCGCGGCCGAGATCCGGCGCGTGCTCGGCGCAGCACCCGCCTATCTTTCTTTCGACATCGACGCGCTCGACCCGGCCTTCGCGCCTGGAACCGGCACGCCGGAGATCGGTGGCCTTGCGACGTGGCAGGCGCAGGCGATCTTGCGCGCGCTCGGCGGCGTCGCCTTCATCGGCATGGACGTGATGGAGGTGGCGCCGGCCTACGATCACGCAGGGATCACCGCCCTCGCCGCCGCAACGCTCGCGTGGGAATACCTGTCGCTCGTCGGCGAACTGCGTCCATCGCAAGGCTGATCGGCGCCGCCGGCGCGATTGCCTCTTGAATCCCGGCACGATCGGCGTAAATACACGTGCAGACGCAAAGTCGCACGTGCCCCAGGCCCACGAGGCAGCGCTAAGAGGCAGGGCGGAGAGCTCGCGAAGAGCACTCACGCCTCTCGACCACCAGGCGCTCGAGGTCAAGCAACGACGTCACGCGTCCTTTCGGGTAAAGCCGGCCATCGATGGGCCGGCGCACCTGAAGGGAAACGGGATATCGCCTGCCGCAGACCTCGGGGCCATCCGTCCCGAAAACGCGCGCATCCGCATGGACCGGAATCCCTTCAGGCGCTTTATCGCTTGAGGATGACGTTCGATGGCCAAGTCCCTGCTTCGCATTGCCGTATCGCCGCTCAAGCGCGGCCAGGAAGCGCCGGCGCCGCTGGCGCTGCCGCTGCCGCTGCTCGACGACGTCGTCGCGCGCGAAAAGCCGCAAGAGCCGCTGCACGCGCTTCGCCCCGCGACGCTGAAGCGCGCCGCCGCGCGCTTCGTCGCGGGCTTTCCCGGCGACACGCTCTATGCCGTCAAGTGCAACGCCGACCCGCGCGTGCTCCGCTCGCTGTGGGATGGCGGCGTGCGCCATTTCGACTGCGCGTCGCCGGCGGAGATCGCACTCGTGCGCTCGATGTTCGGGCGCGAGGCGTCGATCCACTACATGCACCCGGTGCGCGCCCGCGCCGCGATCCGCGAGGCGTTCGCCCGCCATGCGGTGCGCGACTTCGTGCTCGATTCGGCCGCCGAGTTCGACAAGCTGCTCGAGGAAACGAAGGCGAAGCCCGGCGAGCTCAACCTGATCGTCCGCATGGCACTGCCCAAGGGCAAGGCGCGCTACGACCTGTCCGGCAAGTTCGGCGCGACCGCCGAGGACGCGGTCGCGCTGCTGCGCCGTGCGCGGCCGCTGGCCTTCAGGCTCGGCATCTCGTTCCATGTCGGCTCGCAGTGCGTCGACCCCGCCGCCTATGCCGACGCGATCGGCCGCGCGGAGGCCATCGCCGCCTCGGCCGGCGTGGCGATCGACGTGCTGGACGTCGGCGGCGGCTTTCCGGTCGCGTATCCCGACATCGAAGTCCCGCCGCCCGGCGCCTTCTTCGCCGCGATCGCGGCCGCGCATGCGCGCGCGCCGAATCTCGCCCGGGCGCGCCTGTGGGCCGAGCCCGGCCGGGCGCTCGTCGCCGGCGGCGGTTCGGTCGTCGTGCAGGTCCAGTCGCGCCGCGGCGACGTGCTGTTCGTCAACGACGGCGTCTACGGGTCGCTGTCGGATGCGGGCGTGCCGGCGTTCCGCTTCCCGGTGCGGGCCCTGCGCGCTTCGAGCGCGCCACTCCGGGACTTCGCGTTCTTCGGACCGACCTGCGATTCGGCAGACCGGATGGCCGGGCCGTTCCCGCTGCCCGACGACATCGCCGAAGGCGACTGGATCGAGATCGGCCAGCTCGGCGCCTATGGCGCATCGCTGCGCACCGCGTTCAACGGCTTCGACCGCGCCTATCTGGTCGAGATCGCCGACGGCCCGCTGCTGGCCACGCCCGGCCTCGACGACTGACGCCGGTACGGCGCTTGGCGGCCTCCGGATTCCGTGCGACGGTTCGTGGCGACGGCGTTCTCCCGGCTTACGTCGAGGTTCCGATGCGCGGACTCCCGAAACGGCGCACATTCCTGGCAGGCCTCGGTGCCGGCCTTGCCGCGGCCGCCCTGCCGGCGCGCGCCTCGGAAGCGGTCGACCTGCAGCTCGTCCTCGCCGCCGACGTCTCGCGCAGCATCGACAACAACCGCTTCCTGCTCCAGCGGCAGGGTTATGCCGCCGCGATCGCCGATCCGCGAGTCGTGCGCGCGATGACCGGCGGGCCCGCCAGGCGGCTTGCGCTCACCTACAACGAATGGTCGGGGCCGGGCGCCCAGCGCACGATGGTCGACTGGACGCTCATCGACGGCCAGGACAGCGCCGAGGATTTCGCCGCCCGCCTGCTCGCCCCGCCGCGCCCCTTCGCCGGTTCGACGGCCATCGGCGATGCGATCATGTTCTCGATGGAGGAATTCCGCCGCTGCCCGTTTCCCGCCCGGCGGCGCACCATCGACGTGTCGGGCGACGGCACCAACACCAGCGGCACGCTCGCGGGAACCGCACGCGACATCGCGGTCGAGGCCGGCATCACGATCAACGGCCTTGCGATCCTGACCGAGACGCCCAGCCCGTGGAACCCGCTGCACACGCACCCGCCCGGCGGACTCGACGAGTGGTACCGCGCCAACGTGATCGGCGGGACCGGCGCGTTCCTGCTGTCGGTTCTCGGTTTCGACACGTTCGCCTACGCCATGGTCAACAAGCTGTCGCGCGAAGTTTCCTGAGGAGAGAGAAGGATGAAGATGACGACGCGGCGCGCCTTCGTCGCCGGCGGAATGGCGGCACTCGCCGCCCCGGCCGTCGCCCAGCACGCCCATCACGGTCCGATGTTCGAACGGCTGAACCAGCCCGGCCGCATCGACGTTCCGCCGATCGCGCAGGAACAGCGCATGTACGATTCGATCGCACCCAAGGCCGCGAACCAGGGCAAGTGGTCGGCGCGCGCGCCGCTGCCGCTGCCCCGCACCGAGATGGCGTGGGCCGCCGAGCGCGCCGGGCGCATGCATCTGGTCGGCGGCTACGCCGAGCAGCGCGTCGACAAGCCGTATCACCACATCTACGACCCGGCCGCCGACACCTGGGTGCAGGCGGCCGACCTGCCGCTGGGCGCCAACCATGTGGGCGTGACCGTTCTCGACGGGCGGCTCTATGCGCTGGGCGGCTTCCTCGACCAGAACCGACGGCCGCACGCCGACTGCTTCGTCTGGGGAGCCGAAGGCGAACGCTGGAGCCGCATCGCGACGATGCCGCAGGCAGCCGGCGCCATGGGCTGCGTGGCGTATGAAGGCCGCATCCACGCGATCGGCGGCGCGTGGGGCGACACGGCCGAAGCGCGCGTGTCGATCGACCGCCACCTTGTCTACGACCCCAAGGACGACCGCTGGCGCACGGCGGCCCCGCTGCCCACCGCGCGCGACCATGTCGGCATCGTCGCGATGAACGGGCTGATCCACGTGATCGGCGGGCGCGTGACGAGTTTCTACACGAACTCGAACCTGCACCACACCTACGACGCCAAGGAAGACCGCTGGCGCATGCGCAACCCGCTGCCGACGGCGCGCTCCGGCCACGGGGCCACGCTCTATCGCGGGCAGATCTTCTGCATGGGCGGCGAAGGTTCCAACCGCGTGTTCGCGCAGAACGAAGCCTACGACCCGGTCGCCGACAAGTGGCAGGCCTATGCACCGATGCTGACGCCGCGCCACGGGATGGGCGCCGTGACGATCGGCGATGCCATCTATGTGGCCGGCGGCGGCCCGGTCATGGGCGGCGGCGTCAAAAGTGCGGTGCACGAGTCCTTCTCGCTCGCCTGACGCCCATTGGGCCAGTTGGTCGGGCCGACGTTGCTGGCCCCAGCGTTGCATAATGCGACCGGCCGGGCTTTACTCGATCGCCCGGCAAATCAAGTTCCCCGTGGAACCAACGAGGCCGCCATGACCTGGTCCGTCGTCGCCCGCGATCCCGCAACCGGCGAAATCGGCATTGCCGTCGCCACGCGCTTTTTCGCGGTCGGCGCCCTGTGTCCGTATGTACGGCCGGGGGCGGGGGCAGTCGCCACGCAGGCGCTGATCAATCCCTATCACGGCATCGACGGCATCGAACTGCTGGCGCGCGGCATGCCTGCGCCCGAAGCACTCGCGGCGCTGATCGCGCGCGATGCCGGGCGCGACGTGCGCCAGGTCCACCTCATGGATGCCGCCGGCCGGTTCGCCGCACACACCGGCAAAAGCTGCGTGGACTGGGCAGGCCATCTCGTGTTCGACGAATTCTCGGTCGCCGGCAACATGCTGGCGGGCAAGCAGGTGATCGAGGCGACCGCAAAGGCGTTCGAGGCCGCGCGCGGAAAGCCTCTGGCCGAGCGCTTCCTCGACGCGCTCGACGCGGGCGATGCCGCCGGCGGCGACAAGCGCGGCCGCCAGTCGGCCGCCATCCGCATCCATTCGGGTGACGAGTATCCCGATCTCGACATGCGCGTGGACGACCACGAACTGCCGCTCGTCGAACTGCGCCGGCTCTATGCCGTAAGCAAGGAGCGCTTCGCGATCTTCCGCCCGTTCCTTGCCACGCGTGCCGACATCGCAGGCACCTACGACCGCGCGACGATCGACGCCGCGATGGCCGCCGCCGGGGTCAAATGACGCCCCTGCTCGACGTCGACGGCCTCAAGACCTATTTCGCCACCGACGGCGGCGAGTTCCGCGCGGTCGACGGCGTGTCGTTCGCGATCGGGGAAGGCCGCACGCTGGGCATCGTGGGCGAAAGCGGCTGCGGCAAGTCGGTCACGTCGCTGTCGATCATGGGACTGGTGCCCAAGCCAGGCGGGCGCATCGCGGGCGGCGCCATCCGCTTCCGCGGACGCGATCTCGCAACGCTGCCCGAAGCCGAGATGCGCGCCCTGCGTGGTGCCGAAATCGCGATGATCTTCCAGGAACCGATGACGTCGCTCAATCCGGCGTTCACGATCGGCAACCAGCTGGTCGAAGGAATCGTGCGGCACCGCCATCTGTCGCCGGCCGACGCGAAGGCGCACGCCATCGAGATGCTGCGCCGCGTGCGCATCCCCGCACCCGAGCAGCGCTTCGACGAATATCCGCACAAGCTGTCGGGCGGCATGCGCCAGCGCGTGATGATCGCCATGGCGCTGGCGTGCGATCCCAAGCTGCTGATCGCCGACGAACCGACGACCGCGCTGGACGTGACGATCCAGGCGCAGATCCTCGACCTGCTGCGCCGCCTGCGCGACGAGACGGGGACCGCGATCGTGCTGATCACGCACGACCTTGGCGTCATCGCCGAACTGGCCCACGACGTGGCGGTCATGTACGCCGGGAAAATCGTCGAGAAGGCGCCGGTCGGGCGCCTGTTCGCGTGGCCGCAGCACCCCTATACGATCGGCCTGCTGGGTGCGATCCCGCAGCTGCATCGCACGCGCGCGCGCCTTGCCACGATCGAGGGCACGGTGCCGAGCCTTGCCGACCTGCCCGCCGGTTGCCGTTTTGCCGCCCGCTGTCCGTTCGCGAACGACCAGTGCCGGGCCGCCGAGCCACCGATGCGCAACCTTGCCGACGGCCATGCGGTCGCGTGCTGGCATGCGCCGCTGGAAGCGGTCGCCGCATGACGAAGCCGCTGCTGCGCGCTTTCGATCTCGTGAAGCACTTCCCCGTGCGCAAGGGCCTGTTCGGGCGCGCGACGGGCATGGTCAAGGCGGTCGACGGCGTGTCGCTCGACGTCGCCGCCGGCGAAACGCTGGGGCTGGTGGGCGAAAGCGGCTGCGGCAAGTCGACGGTGGGGCGCATGCTGCTGCGCCTGATCGAACCTACCTCCGGCCGGATCGAGTTCGACGGCACAGACCTGATGGCGCTCGACGAGGCCGCGATGCGCGCCCAGCGCCGGCACCTGCAGATCGTCTTCCAGGATCCCTACGCCTCGCTCAATCCGCGCATGACGGTGGGCCAGATCGTCGGCGAGCCGCTGATGCTGCACGGGCTTGCAAGCGGGGCCGCGCGGATCGACAAGGTGCGCGAGCTGCTGTCGGTCGTGGGCCTGCGCCCGGAGCACGACCGGCGCTATCCGCACGAGTTCTCGGGCGGGCAGCGCCAGCGCATCGGGATCGCGCGCGCCCTTGCCGCCGGACCCAAGCTGATCGTCGGCGACGAGCCGGTCTCGGCCCTCGACGTGTCGGTGCAGGCGCAGGTGCTGAACCTGCTTAAAGACCTTCAGGCGAAATTCGGCATGGCGCTCGTGCTGATCGCGCACGATCTTGCCGTGGTCAAGCATGCGGCCGACCGCGTGGCCGTGATGTATCTCGGGCGCATCGTCGAGATCGCGGACAAGGGCGGCCTTTACGTGCGGCCGCGCCATCCCTATACGCAGGCGCTGCTCGCCGCGATCCCGGTGCCCGATCCGTCGGTCGCGCGCGCGCGCACGCTGCTGCAGGGCGACGTGCCCAGCCCCATCGATCCGCCGCCCGGCTGCCATTTCCACACGCGGTGCGCGTTCGCCAAGGACCGCTGCCGCACGCAAAGCCCGCGGCTCGAACCCGCCGGTGCGGGCCATTCGGTCGCCTGCCATTTCTGGCGCGACATCCCCGACTTCGCCGCACTTTCCATCCCGCCGGACAGCCCCGCACAGGCCCGCCTCGAGCGGCTGCAGGGCCGCTTCGTCGAACGCACCGTCCATTCCTGACCCACCCATTCCTGAACCGCGAGGAGAGATGACCATGTCGATCACCCGAACGCTGATGGCCGGCCTTGCCGCCATCGCCCTGACCGCCGGGGCCGCGCACGCGCAGACCACGCTGCGAATCGGCCTTGCCGAGGACCCCGACGCGCTCGACCCCACGACCGCGCGCACCTTCGTGGGCCGGATCGTGTTCGCCAGCCTGTGCGACAAGCTTTTCGACATCGACGACAAGCTCAACATCGTCCCCCAGCTCGCGACCGGCTACAGCTGGGGCGGCGAGGGCAAGGAACTGACGATCAAACTTCGCGACGGCGTGACGTTCCACGACGGCGAGAAGATGGACGCCGAGGCTGTGCGCTTCAGCCTCGACCGGCACCTCAACATGCAGGGCTCGTTCCGCCGCTCGGAAATCTCGGCGCTGCAGAAGATCGATGTCGTCGACCCGCTGACGGTGAAGCTGACGCTGTCGGCACCCTTTGCACCCTTCGTCGCCCAGCTCACCGACCGTGCGGGCATGATCGTCAGCCCGAAGGCGGCACAGGCCGCCGGCGCTCAGTTCGCTGCCAAGCCCGTGTGCGCGGGCCCGTTCCGCTTCGTCGAGCGCGTGGCGCAGGACCGCATCGTCGTCGAGAAGTTCCCGCAGTACTGGGATGCCGGCAAGATCGGCGTCGACCGCGTCGTCTACCTTCCGATCCCCGACCATTCGGTGCGCTTCGCCAACCTGCAGGGCAACGCGCTCGACCTGATCGAACGGCTGCAGCCGACCGACATCCCGGCCGTGCGGCGCAACCAGCGCCTGAAGCTGTCGGCGGTCGAGGAGCTCGGCTACATGGGCATGTGGCTCAACGTGGCCAACGGCGAGAAGGCGAATTCGCCGATCGGCAAGGACCGGCGCGTGCGCGAGGCGTTCGAACTGGCCATCGACCGCGCCACCATCGTCCAGGTCGTCTATAACGGCGAATATACGCCGACGGTCCAGGCGATCCCGCCGGCAAGCCCGTTCGCCAACAAGGCGGCGAAGATTCCCGCACGCAACGTCGAACGCGCCAAGGCGCTGCTGCGCGAGGCCGGCTTCACGGCGCCCGTCGTCGTCAACCTGATGGTCGCCAACAGCCCGGACTTCCGCCAGGTCGGCGAGGTGATCCAGTCGATGGCGCGCGAGGCAGGCTTCGACGTGCGTATCCAGGCGACCGAGTTCGCCACCTCGCTGAGCACCGCCGAGAAGGGCGACTATGAAGCCTATATCGTCGGCTGGTCGGGCCGTCCCGATCCGGACGGCAACCTGTTCAGCTTCGTCACGTCGCGCGGGCCGCTCAACTACGCCAAGTTCGCCTCGCCCGAGGTCGACAAGCTGATGGCCGACGCGCGGATCGTGCCGGACGTGGCGCAGCGCACCGCGCTCTACACGAAGGCGGCCGACCTGGTCCAGGCGGAGAAGCCGATTCTCTATCTGTGGCACCGCAAGAACCTGGTCGCGCACACCGCCCGGGTCTCCGGCTTCGTCGCGGTTCCCGACGGGCTGATCCGCCTGCAGGGCATCCGCCTCGCGGCGAACTGACGTACGGGAAGGAAGCGCCGCCTTGTTCACGTTTCTCGCCCGCCGACTCTCGAGCATCCTGCCGACGCTGTTCGTCGTCTCGATGCTCGTGTTCGGGCTGCAATTGCTGCTGCCGGGCGATCCCGCCTCGGTCATGGCGGGCGAGGAACGCGACGAGGAGGTGCTGGCCCAGATCCGCGCGCGCTACGGTCTCGACCGGCCGATTCCGGTCCAGTACGCCAACTGGCTGTGGAACGTGCTACATGGCGACCTTGGCGAATCGATGCGGCTGTCGAGCCCGGTCTCCGATCTGGTCCTCGCCAAGCTGCCGGTCACGCTGCAACTCGGCGGCATGGCCTTTATCATCGCGTGCCTGATCGGCATCCCGATGGGCGTGCTGTCGGCCGTGCGCAAGGACGGGTTCTGGGACTATGCGGCGAACGCGGTGGCCCTGTGGGGGTTGTCGACGCCGAATTTCTGGCTCGGGATCCTGCTGATCCTTTTCGTGTCGGTCGAGATGGGCTGGCTGCCGCCGTCGGGCTATGTGAGCCCGTTTGAGGACTGGCGGCAGAGTCTGGCGACGACGATCATGCCCGCCTTCGTGCTGGGCAACTCGATCGCGGCCGTGCTGATGCGCCACACGCGCGCGGCGATGCTGCAGGCGCTCAACCAAGACTATGTGCGAACCGCGCGCGCCAAGGGGCTTTCCGAGGGCAAGGTCGTCAACAAGCATGCGTTGCGCAACGCGCTGATCCCGGTCGTCACGCTGGGCGCGCTCGAACTGGGCGCGCTGTTTTCGGGTGCCGTGCTCACCGAGCAGGTCTTCACGATCCCGGGCTTCGGCAAGCTCGTCGTCGATGCGGTGTTCAACCGCGACTATATGGTCGTGCAGGGCGTGGTGCTGGTGACGGCCACGGCCTATGTGGCGCTCAACCTGATCGCCGACATCCTCTACTTCCTCATCAATCCGCGCCTGCGCCAGCAATGAGCGACCTGACCGACAGCCCCGGACGGCGGGCGGTCCGCCGCCTGATGCGCCGGCCGGCTGCGGTGTTCGGCCTTGCGGTCGTGCTCGCGTTCGTCGCGATCGCGGTGCTGGCACCCTTTCTTGCACCCTTCGATCCGATCGCGACGGACTGGGGGGCGATCCGCAAGCCGCCCGGGGCACTCCACTGGTTCGGCACCGACGAGAACGGGCGCGACCTTGCCTCGCGCATCGCGTTCGGCGCGCGCGCCTCGCTGCTGGCCGGCGTGGTGTCGGTGTCGATCTCGATCGCGGTGGGACTGCCGCTCGGCCTGCTTGCGGGCTATGTCGGCGGCTGGGTCGACATGATCATCAGCCGCGTGACCGACGCGATGCTCGCCTGCCCGTTCCTGATCCTGGCGATCGCCCTCGCCGCGTTTCTGGGGCCCAGCCTTTCGAACGCGATGATCGCCATCGGCATCTCGGCCACGCCCGCCTTCATCCGGCTCACGCGCGGGGCCACGCTCAACGCCGCGGTCGAAGACTATGTCGAGGCGGCGCGCGCGGTGGGAAATCCCAAATGGCGCATCGCGGTGCGCCACCTGCTGCCCAATATCCTGCCGCCGATCATGGTGCAGGCCACGCTCGCCATCGCGGCGGCGATCATCGCGGAGGCGAGCCTGTCGTTCCTGGGCCTGGGCCAGCAGCCGCCGGCCCCCAGCTGGGGATCGATGCTGAACACGGCCCAGCGGTTCATCGCCCAGGCGCCGTGGATGGCGGTGTTTCCGGGCATGGCGATCTTCCTCGTGGTGCTCGCCTTCAACCTGCTGGGCGACGGCCTGCGCGACGCGCTCGACCCGCGCCACCGCTAGAAATTCTAACGACCGGCACCAGAATTCCTCGATTGCCGCGCGAGGTGGCGGCGACCATGTTCTTGCCGTCGGACGCGCGAAGCGTCTGGCCGCGGCGATTTGATCGAGCAGCTTGCGCCCGCGTCACAAAGCGCTAAAGCGCCACGGCGGTTGTCGTGGGCTCAAGGATGGAGACCGACATGCCGACGAACGACGCCTACGTAATCGAGATCGACGGCGATGCCGCGGGCCTCGCCCTTGGCGAACGCGGCGGCTACCGCTTCGCCGCGACGACCACCGCCTACTGGAAGCTGGACGGGCAGCGCTTCCGCGACGTGCGCCAGGCCGAGCGCGCGGCACGTACCCTCAAGGAGCAGACGCGATGAGCCAGGTCCACGTGATCCACGAGAACGATGCCTGGGTCGAGCCGCTGCGCGCGGCGTTCGACAGCCGCGGCACGCCGTTCGCCGAATGGTTCCTCGACGAGGGCGCCATCGACCTGCGCGCCGAACCGCCCGAGGGCGTCTTCTACAACCGCATGAGCGCCTCCTCGCACACGCGCGACCATCGCTATGCGGCCGAGTACACGGGCCACGTGCTGGAATGGCTCAGCCGGCACGGGCGCACGGTCGTCAACGGCCGGCGTGCGCTGGCGCTGGAGATCAGCAAGGTGGCACAGTACCAGGCGCTCGCCGCGCACGACATCGCCGTCCCCGACACGATCGCGGCCATCGGCCGGCGGCAGATCGCCAATGCTGCCGAAACGCTGGGCTATCCGCTGATCGTCAAGCACAACCGGGCCGGCAAGGGGCTTGGCGTGAAGCTGATCCTGAGCGAAGCGGCCTTGAAGGAGTATCTCGCCGACGACGAAGCCATCGGGCCCGTCGACGGCACGTGGCTGGTGCAGCGCTATGTCGCGGCACCCGAGCCGTTCATCACGCGCGTCGAGTTCGTCGGCGGCAAGTTCCTCTATGCCGTGCGCGTCGACACGTCGGCGGGCTTCGAGCTGTGCCCGGCCGACCAGTGCCAGATCGATCCCGCCGAAGTGTGCCCGGCGGTGGCGCCGGGTGCCCGCTTCCGCATCGTCGAGAATTTCCGGCATCCGCTGGTGAAGCGCTATGAGCGCTTCCTCGCCGCCAACGACATCGGCATCGCGGGCATCGAGTTCATCGTCGACCGCGAAGGCAATGCGTTCACGTACGACGTCAACACCAACACCAATTACAATCCGGAGGCCGAGGCGCTTGCCGGATTGTCGGGCATGGGGGCCATCGCGGACTACCTCGCCGGGCGGCTCGACCGGGTTGACCCGAGCCCGCTCTGGCTGTCGGCGATCGGGGCGCCGCACTAGGGACAACAATAGGTTACAATACGTTACGGTAGCCTATTTAACCTCTTGATGTACATCACTTGTTACTGCAACGCGCGCGGTGTAACCAAAACCCAGAAACAAGACGACATCCCTATACTCGGAATATTAATCTAGCATCTGGCGATATAAAATCAAGCCCCGGAAGGTGCTACAATTCTGTCCGGGATTCTCCGGGGGAGCCAGTCCAGATGTACGAATTCCGAAGCACCGCATGCGTGCTCGCGCTCTTTGCGCTGTGGGGCTGCCAGCCCGACGGCAAGCCGGCAGTCAGCCTGCAACAGGCCCGCCAGATCACGGCCGAGTTCCAGGGCCAGGGCTTCCGCCCGCCGCCGCGTACGATCTCCGACATCGCCGCGATCCTCGACCAGCAGCGGCCCGATCCCGCGAAGGTCGCCGCACTCGTCGCGAAAGCCGATGCGCCCGTCCCGCCCGACATCAAGGGTGCGGCACTTGCCGCTTTCCTGTTCGAGCGCGGCAATGCCGCCGATTCCCTGGGGCGCAGCGTCCAGCGCGTTGCCGACTACAAGGCCGCCTACGAGACCGCGAGCGCGCAGGGCAGCGGGACGCCGCCCGTCCAGCAGCTGCGCTTCCTCCAGCAGTGGGCGCTGTCCGAACAGGTTTCGGGCAACTCGCGCAAGGCCGTCGAGCTCAACAGACTGCGGGTCGAGCTGGCGCCGAGTACCGGCATGCGCAATGCCGCGCGGCAGAATCTGATCACGTCCTCCCTGAACATCGGCGACATCGCCACGGCACGGGCCGAGCTCCCCAAGATGGAATCGGCGGTGAACGAACTGCGGAACGCACCGCGGATACCGCAATGGGTCGTCTGGAACGCCGAGACCCTGGCGGCGCGTGCCGCCGGAAATCTCGCGATCGATCTCGGCCAGTACGCGCAGGCGGAGCGCCATCTGCGCGCCGCGCTGACCGCCAACGAGCGGATCGTGCGCGAAGAAGCGAGCATCGTCGGCCAGACAGGCGAACCGCCGCGCATCTACACGAGCCTGCGCTACTTCATTCGGAACGATCTGGCGCGGGCGCTGCTGCGCCAGGGCCGGCTGCTCGAAGCGGAAGTCGAGATGCGCGAAGTCCTGCTCGGCCGCCTGTCGCTGGTGGGGCGCTACGCGCCCGAAACCGTCATCGTCGTCGCGGGCCTCGCCGAAGTGCTTCTCGAACAGGGGCGCTATGCGGAGTCCGAGCGCCTCGCGCGCGTCGCGGTCGAGACGCTCGATACGATGAAGATGGACCCCGAATCGAGTCTCTACGCCCGCACGCTTCGGCTGGTCGCACGCTCGCAGAGCCAGGCCGGCGAGTGGCAGGCCGCTGCGGCGACCTACGAAGACCTTCGCAAGCGCCTTGCCCGCAATCCCGACGCACTGCGGATGACCTTCGACGCCAACCCGAACTGGGGCATGGTTTCGCTGCGAGCGGGCAACGCCGGGGAAGCGCGCCGCGTGATGGCCAACGTTGTCGCGCGGAACATGCAGAATTTCGGCGAGCGCCACTGGGATACGGCGATGAGTCGCGGCATGCTTGGAGCCGCGAAGCTGCGGCTGGACGACGTACCGGGCGCGCTCGCGGACTTCGATGGCGCCCTTCCGATCCTGCTGCAGCGTTCGCGCCAGACAGAAGACGAGGAAGGCGGCTCAGCCGCACGCGACGGCCAGCTGCGCGCCGTCATCGAGGCCGCGATGCGTGCGCTTGCGGCATCCGGTCGTCCGGGCGCCGCGGAGGAATCGTTCCGCCTCGCCGATGCGATCAGGGGGCAGGGCGTGCAGCGCGCGCTCGCCCAGAGCTCGGCGCGCGCGGCGGCGTCCGATCCGGCGCTGGCCGAACTCGTGCGCAACGAGCAGGACACGCAGAAGCAGGTCGGCGCGCTGCAGGGGCTGCTGACCAACGTGCTGGCTGCGGCCGAGCGCGACGAGAACGCCGTCCGGACGCTGCGCACGCAGGTCGATTCGCTGCGCTCGGCACGCGCGGCGATCCGCCAGGAGATCGAGCGGCGCTTCCCGGATTACGTGAACCTGATCGACCCGCGCCCGGCGACGGTGGAGCAGGCGCGCACGGCCCTGCGGCCCGGCGAGGCGCTGATCGCGACCTATGTCGGGACGGAGCAGAGCTTCGTGTGGGCGGTCCCGCACACCGGAACCCCCGCCTTCGCGGCCGTGCCGAAGGGCCGCAAGGCAATGGCCGAAACGGTCGCCACCTTGCGCAAGTCGCTAGACCCCAATGCGGCGACGCTGGGCGACATCCCGGCTTTCGACGTGGCGACGTCGAACGCGCTCTACAACGACCTGCTGAAGCCGGTCGAAGCGGGCTTCGCCAACGCCACCTCGCTGCTGGTGGTGCCGCACGACGTGCTGGGCCAGCTGCCCTTCGCGGTGCTGGTGACCGAGCCTGCGCAGCTTACCGCCGAGCGCGAGGGCGAAGCGCTGTTCTCGGCCTACAGGAAGGTGCCGTTCCTGATCCGCAAGGCAGGCATCACCCAGCTTCCGTCGGTCGCCTCGCTCGGCACGCTGCGCAGCCTGCCGCCGGCCCCGGCCAACCGCCGGACGTTCGTCGGCTTCGGCGATCCATGGTTCAGCGCCGAGCAGATGGCCGAGGCCAAGGCCGAAGCGGCCACCCAGGTCGCGGCACTGACCACGCGCGGGCTGCAGACGCGCGGCGTGAAGCTCGTGCGCCGCTCGGCCCCCGCCACTTCGACCGTCGACAGCGCCGAGCTTGCCATGCTGCCGCGCCTGCCCGACACGTCGGACGAGGTGAAGGGGATCGCACTTGCACTGAACGCCGACGCCTCGGACGTGTTCCTGGGGGCGGCCGCCAACGAGCGCAACGTGAAGACGATGGACCTGTCCAACCGGCGCGTCGTGATGTTCGCTACGCACGGGCTGATACCGGGCGATCTCAACGGCCTCACGCAGCCCGCACTCGCCCTCTCGGCACCCAACGTCGCGGACATCGACGGCGACGGGCTCCTGACGCTCG
>JBIKWI010000062.1:0-17600 GCA_044356395.1 Tagaea sp.
CAGCGTCTGGCCGACCTTCGCCGACGTCCACACGCATCTCGACAAGGGCCACATCTGGCCGCGCGCGGCCAATCCCGACGGCACGTTCTACGGCGCGCTGACGACCGTGATGGCCGACCGGCAGAAGTACTGGAACGCCGCCGACATCGAGGCGCGCTTCGACTTCGCCCTGCGCTGCGCCTACGCGCATGGCGTGAGCGCGGTGCGCACGCATCTCGACAGTTTCCCGCCGCAGGCCGAGACCTCGTGGCCGGTCTTCGCGCGGCTGCGCGACAAGTGGGCCGGGCGGATCGCCCTGCAGGCATCGTCGATCGTCGCGATGGATTTTTTCGGGACGGACGACGGCGCGAAGCTCGCCGACCTCGTGAAAAAGCATGGCGGCCAGCTCGGCTGCGTGACGCGCATCTCGGGCGAGGACCATGCCGGCATCCCGCCCAATTTCGACGCCTACATGACGCGCGTGTTCGAGCTGGCCGAGGAACGCGGCCTCGATCTCGACCTGCATGTCGACGAGTCGGGCGATCCCGAGGCGCGCACGCTGGTGCGCATCGCGAAGATGGCGCGCGCGCGGAATTTCAAGGGCGCCATCCTGATGGGCCATTGCTGTTCGCTTGCCGTCCAGCCCGACGAAGCGATCGACGAGGCGCTCGCCGCGTGCGTGGACGCGCATGTCGACGTCGTCAGCCTGCCGATGTGCAACATGTACCTGCAGGGCCGCGAGAAGGGCCGGACGCCGCGCTGGCGCGGCGTCACGCTGCTGCACGAGATGAAGGCCCGCGACATGCGCGTGGCGGTCGCCGGCGACAACGTGCGCGACCCGTTCTACGCCTACGGCGACCACGACATGCTCGAGACTTTCGTGCAGGCCGTGCGCATCGTGCAGCTCGACCATCCGTTCGGCGACTGGGCGAAAGCAGCGACGACGACGCCGGCCGACATCATGAAGCTTCCGGCGACCGGCCGCATCGCGCGCGGCCTGCCTGCCGATCTCGTCGTTCTTCGGGCGCGCAGCTATTCCGAGCTGCTGTCGCGCCGGCAGGCCGACCGGGTCGTGATCCGGGACGGCAAGGCGATCGATACGGGCCTGCCGGACTATCGCGAACTCGACGCCATCGCGGGATCGCCATGACCGATACGCTGGCCGCGTACGATCTCGGCGGTTTCCGCAAGGCTTTGCCGGGTGTCGACATCGTCGACGACCCGCAGCTCGTGCGCCTCAAGAGCCGCGATTTCTTCTGGTATAGCCCGATCCTGAAGGCCGAACTCAACCGCAAGTCGGCCGATCTCGTCGCCATCCCGAAGGACCAGGACGAGGCACTCCGCGTCATCGGCGCGTGCGCGCAGTTCCGCATCCCGCTCGTCGTGCGCGGCGGCGGGACCGGCAACTACGGCCAACTCGTCCCGCTCAAGGGCGGGGTCATCCTCGATACGGCGAAGCTCGACCGGACGGTCTTCCTGAAGCCCGGTGCCGGCCGCTTCGAAGCCGGCGCCAATCTCGTCGAGATCGACCGGCTGGCGCGCGAGATCGGCTGGGAGATGCGCATGCATCCCTCGACCAAGCGCATGTCCGCCATCGGCGGTTTCGTCGCGGGCGGCGCAGCCGGCGTGGGCTCGATCACGCTGGGTCAGCTGCGCGACTGGGGCAGCATTCCGGGCATCCGGGTGGCGACCTGCGAGCCCGTGCCCCGGATCTTCGATTTCCGCGGCCGCGACGTGGCGAATGCCACGCACGCCTACGGCACCACCGGCGTGATCCTCGAGGTCGAGATTTCGCTGGCACCGGTCTATCCGTGGTTCGACGCGGTCGTCGCGTTCGACGACTTCATGGACGCGGCCCGTTTCGGACAGGCGCTTGGCGAGGCCGACGGCATCGTGAAGAAGGAAGTCGCCGTCGTCGCCTGGCCGATCCCGGCGTGGTTCAAGGCGCTGAGAGCCGAATGCCCGGAAGGCAAGCACGTCGCGTTCTGCATGCTGGCCGAGTCCGAGAAGGCCGCGTTCGAGCGGCTGGCGGCCGACCATCGCGGGCGCGTCACCGCATGGCGTCCCACGCCCGACGAGACCGAACAGGGCGAGACGCCGATCTACGAATACTGCTGGAACCACACGACGTTGCAGGCCCTGAAGGTGGACCGGACGGTCACGTACCTGCAGACCGTGTTTCCCATCGGCCGCAATCTCGAGGTCGTCGAGGCGATGTACCGCCACTACGGCGACGAGGTCATGCTGCATCTGGAGTTCCAGCGCCGCTTCGGGCGCGTCAACTGCTCGGCCCTGCAGGTGGTGCGCTGGACGACCAAGGAACGGCTCTACGAGATCATCCGCCACCACGAGGCGGCCGGCTGCATCATCCCCAATCCGCACAGCTACATCCTGGAGGACAAGGGCCCCAAGGTCGCCGCCGGCGACCGCCAGCTCGAGTTCAAGCACGTCTCCGATCCCTACGGGCTGCTCAATCCCGGCAAGATGACGCGTTGGAGCCCGCAATGAGCCTCTGGCCCGAACCGCCGGCACCGACCACACACGAAACCGACTGGGCCGCCTTCAAGGCCGAGATCGCCCCGGTCGAGACGGTCGACGAACAGTCGCTCGTGCGCCAGAAATCGCGCGATTTCTACTGGTACTCGCCGATCCTGAAGCGCCAGCTCGGCAAGCATTTCGGCGACCTGATCGCGATCCCGAAGGACGAAGCTGAAGTCGTGAAGGTGGCGGCCGCGTGCGCCCGGCGCCGCATCCCGTTGACCGTGCGCGGCGCGGGGACCGGCAATTACGGCCAGGCGATGCCGCTTGCCGGCGGCGTCATCCTCGACATGACGGCGATGGACAGGATCGTGTCGCTCGATGCCGGTGCGCTCAAGGTGCAGCCGGGCATCAAGCTGATCGATCTCGAGGCGCAGACCGTGCCGAAAGGCTGGGAGCTCCGCTTCCACCCCTCGACAAGGCGCACGGCGACCATCGGCGGCTTCATCGCCGGGGGGTCCAGCGGAATCGGATCGATCAATTTCGGCGTGCTGCGCGACCGCGGTACCGTGCGTTCGCTTCGCGTCGTCACGGTCGAGGAAACGCCCCGCATCGTCACGCTGGAAGGCGACGACGTGCAGAAAGTCGTGCATGCCTACGGCACCAACGGCATCGTGACGGAGCTGGACATAGCGCTGGCGCGCACTTGGCCGTGGGCCGAGTGCATCGCGAGCTTCAAGGATTTCATGGGAGCCGTGCGGTTCTCCCAGGCTCTCTGCGAAGCCGACGCGATCGTCAAGAAGGAGGTAGCCCCCATCGACTGGGGTGCGGCCAAGTATTTCAAGCCGCTGATGGGCCATCTGCGCGAGGGCGAAGCCATCGTCATCCTGACGCTCGCCGAGGCGAGCCTGGAGCCGTTCAAGGACCTGCTCGCCGAGCACGGCGGCACGTGCGTATTCGAACGGCCGATGACCGACGGGTCCGCCGAGATCCCGCCGCTCTACGAGTTCACGTGGAACCACACGACCCTGCAGGTCCTGAAGACCGACAAGACGGTCACCTATCTGCAGACGCTTTTCCCGCCGCCCGACCACGTGGCACTGGTCGAGAAGATGTGGAAGCATTTCGGCGACGAGGTGGTGATGCATCTCGAGTTCGTCCGCCTGCAGGGCAAGGTCGGGTGCTTCGGCCTGCAGGTCGTGCGCTACTCCACGCCCGAGCGGCTCAAGGAAATCATCGATTTCCACAATGCGAACGGCTGCCCGAT
The DNA here is from genome assembly GCA_044356395.1 of Tagaea sp. Classification (GTDB taxonomy): domain Bacteria; phylum Pseudomonadota; class Alphaproteobacteria; order CACIAM-22H2; family CACIAM-22H2; genus Tagaea. Next base: position 3,725 of record JBIKWI010000062.1, read on the forward strand.
CTTCGATCCGCACACGTTCCTGCTCGAAGACGGCGGGATGCGCGTGGTCGACGAGGCGCAGTACGAATTCAAGCGCGCGGCCGATCCGCACGGCCTTCTCAATCCGGGGAAGATGCGCGCCTGGGACGAGCGCACGCCGACGACCGGCAAGTGGACGGAAGTGAAACTCTAGAACTTCTCGAAGGTCCGGCGGACCTTCGCGAGGAACGCAGCCCGACTTTCCGGCGTCGATCCGTCCATCCGGTCGTGCGCGCGCCACGTGAATCGGCAGCTCGGCGCACAGATCGCCCGCACGCCGCGCGACAGGAACATCCGGCCCGGATGCCCCATGTACCAGGCGAACCACCAGGGCGCGCCCATCGTCGTCACGGCCGCGACGTGGCGCACGCCGGTCAGCAGCGGCTTGATCACGCCGCCATTGATGTCGAACACGACACCGGGCGCCCAGACGCGGTCGAACCAGCCCTTCATCATCGCCGGCAGGCCGTACCACCAGGTCGGATAGACGAAGACGATCGCTTCCGCCCGCTTCAGACGCGCGATGTGGTCTTCGATGCCCCGCGTGTTGGCGGCCGTATCGTGGTAGCGGGCGCGCTCGGCGGCGTCCATCGCCGGCTCGAAACCCTCTGCATAGAGATCGAGGAGGTCGACCGCATGGCCGCGTGCCGCCAGCGTCTTGCGCACGACGTCGCGCAAGGCGGCAGCATAGGAGTCCGCACGCGGATGACAATAAACGACGAGGACGTTCATGCGGGTTCCGACAGCGTGCGCGCGACCTTTGCGAGAAATGCGGCCCGGGTGGCATCGGTCGACCGGTTCATGTCGTAGTGGGCGATGAAGCTTATCCGGGCGCGTCCGCCCGTGACGAGACGGAAATAGCGCACGATGTTCTTGCGTGGTGGATTTCCCATCAGGAACGTGGCGACCCACCAGGGCCGGCCATAGGTCGAGATGCCGATGACGCGCTTCAGGTGCTGCAGGTTGGGCCGCGCGATACCGTCCTCGCCCAGCTTGAACGACACGCCGGGCAGCATCACGCGGTCGAACCAGCCCTTGAGCATCGCCGGCAGGCCGTAGGTCCAAGTCGGATAGACGAAGACGAGCGCTTCGGCCCACTGGAGCTGCGCCACGTACTTCTCGACCCCGGCACGGTTCTTCGACAGATCGTGGTAGTCGAGCCGTTCCGCACGCGACAGGACGGGATTGAACCCTTCCGCGTACAGGTCGAGATCGACGACCTCGTGGCCGGCGCGCTTCAGCGATTCGAGCGCAACGCGATGGATCTCGGCGTTGTAGCTGGTCTCGACCGGATGGCAGAAGACGACGAGGACTTTCATGCCGGACACGTCATGGCGGGCAGATGGAAGCACGAGACATGCCAATTCTCTTGCCCGTTTGGCCGCCGCTTTGCAACGATCCGGAACGCTGTCTCCCGCCGGAAAGGTTCCGCCGATGCTGGTAACCCGTCAGAACGTGCTGCGCCGCTTCTGGTACCCGGTCCTCCCCGCCGACCGGCTGGGGGCCGAGCCTGTGCCCTTCACGCTGCTGGGGATGGCGATCGTGCTGTGGCGCGATGAAGCGGGCGCCCCCGCCGCCGCGATCGACCGCTGCTGCCATCGCACGGCGAAGCTCTCCAAGGGCACGTGCACGAATGGCCGGATCGCCTGCGGTTACCACGGCTGGGAGTACGACCGGACGGGTGCCTGCGTGCGCATTCCGCAGCACAAGGATCCCGCGCGCGTGCCGAAATTCAGGATCGACGCCTACCGGGCAGCAGAACGCTACGGCTATGTCTGGGTGGCGCTGGCCGAGCCGATGTTCGACATCCCGGCGATCCCCGAGGCCGACGATCCGACCTTCCGCCGCATCCACGAATTCTACGAGCCCTGGAACGTCGGCGCGTTCCGCGTGATGGAGAACTCGTTCGACAACGCGCACTTCTCGTTCGTCCATAAGTCGAGCTTCGGCGATCCCGATCCCACGCCGTCCGACATGACCTATGTCGATTTTCCGTGGGGTTTCGAGACGCATTCGGTCGTCCACGTGAAGAATCCGGACCTCCAGAAGAAGAATCTCGGCCTCGCCGACGACATGACGGTACGCGACAACACGCGCACCTGGTTCATGCCGTTCTTCCGCAAGCTGCGGATCAAGTATCCCAACGGTCTCGTCCATATCATCCTGACCGGGGCAACCCCGATCGACGACCGGACGAGCCAGATCGTGCAGTTCGTCTACCGCAACGACACCGAGGCCGACACGCCGGCCGCGTCGGTCGTGGCGTTCGACCGCCAGGTCACCTCCGAGGACCGCGCCGTGCTCGAGTCGACCGATGCCGATGCCCCGCTCGACCGCGCGTCGGGCGAGGAGTTCCACATGCCGTCGGACAAGCCCGGTCTCGTCATGCGCCAGCGCCTGGGCGAGCTCCTCGCCGCCGCCGGCGAGACGGAGGTCCGGGCCGGGGCATAGCCGGAGGTTATTGACTCGGGACCAGATGGTAGTTGCCTGCGGGGCGGCTTGCTGCCAACTTTCCCGAAGGCTGGAAATCCAGTCCGGAAAATCGGGCGAAACAGCCCGAACAGGGAGGATGCGCATGACCCCGACGCGACGGAACTTTCTCTCGACGTCCGCAGGTTTCGGACTGGCTGCGGCCATGGATGTCCGGATCGCCCTCGGGCAGGCCCTGACGAAGGTCCGGCTCACGGCCGGCGCCAATATCGGCTACTCGCACCAGTATGTGGGCGAAGCCACGGGCATCTTCCGCAAGCACGGCATCGACGCGAGCGTCATCCTGTTCGACGTGGGCTTCCTGGGCACCGAGGCGGTCATCGCGGGCCAGGCCGAGACATCGGGCACGGTCGAGTTCCCGCTGATGAACCTGCTGTCGAAGGGTGCCGATCTTGTCGTGCCCGCAGTCATCATCACGGCGGACGATCTCAAGATCGTGGCCCTGACGTCGATCGCCAAGCCGGAGGACTTCGTCGGCAAGAAGGTCGGCTACATCTTCGGCTCGTCCGCCCATTTCGCCTTCGACCGCTATCTCTCGCATTTCGGCATCCCGCGCGAGCGCGTGACGCACATCAACGTGCCCGCAGCCGAACAGCCCGCCCTGATGGCGCGCGGCGACATCGACGCGTTCGTCTGGCTCGAGCCGATGGTCAAGCGGGGGCTCGACATCATGCGCGGGCGCGCCCACGTGATGAAGCCGGGCATCGAGGTCGCCTACAAGACCCGCACTTACCTGCAGATGTCGCGCGCCTGGGTCGAGAAGAACCAGGAAGCGACCGTCGGCCTGCTGCGGGGCTTCGTCGAGGCCGATGCCTTCATCCGCGCCGAGCCGCGAAAGACCGCCGAGATCGCCGGCAAGAAGCTCAACATCCCGGCCGACCAGGCCGAGGAGCTTCTCAAGCAGGTCGGCTTCGATTTCAGCCTCTATCTCGACAAGGACCTGACCAAGGTGTTCGACGGGGTGGCCGACTGGATGCGCGGCCAGAACCGCCTGTCGGGACCGGCGCCGGACATGAACAAGGTGTTCGTGCCGCAGTATCTCCGGCAGGTGAACCCGGCGCTCGTGAAGGGCTTCTGAAGTCCGTGACGTCGATCGAACTGCGATCGGTCTCGAAGTCGTTCGACGGCGACGGGCGTGCCGGGGGCGCCTATACGGCACTCGAAGGACTCGACCTTGCGGTCCGGGAGGGCGAGTTCTTCTGCCTTCTCGGCCCGACAGGGTGCGGCAAGTCGACGGTGCTGCACCTGATCGCCGGCTTCGACCTGCCGACGGCCGGCAGCATCGCGGTGCGCGGCAGGCCGGTGACGGGTCCCGGAGCGGATCGCGGCGTGGTGTTCCAGACCGAACTGGCGCTGTTCCCGTGGCTGACGGTAGAGGAGAACGTCGCGTTCGGCCTGAAGATGCGCGGTGCCCCGGCCGCCGAGCGTGCGGCGGTTCTCGACCGCAATCTCGATCTGGTCGGCCTTTCCAAGCACCGGCGGAAGTTCCCGCGCGAACTTTCCGGCGGAATGAAGCAGCGCGTCCAGATCGCCCGCGCGCTTGCCAACGATCCCGACATCCTGCTGATGGACGAGCCGTTCGGGGCGCTCGACGCCCAGACGCGCCGGCGCATGCAGGAAGAAGTCGTCCGGATCTGGACCGAAGCGCGCAAGACGGTCGTGTTCATCACGCACGACATCGGCGAGGCGATCTGGCTCGCCGACCGGATCGGCGTCATGACGCGCGGACCCGCCGCCCGGGTGAAGGAGGTCGTCGAGGTGGCGCTGCCCCGGCCGCGCAAGACGATGACGCCCGAGTTCGTCGAGATCTACAACGCGCTGAGCGCCTCGATCCAGGCCGAGGCGGAGGCGATGCTCAATGAATAGGTTTCTGGCCGACCGGCGCGTCTTCTATCCGATCCTGGCGCTCGGCACATGGGTCGTGTGGGAAGCGATCGCGGCGGCGTCGATGCCGATCTTCTTTCCGCCGCCGGAGGAAGTAGCACTCGCCTTCTGGTCGAGCCTCACGAACGGCACGCTCGCCGAGCATGTGCTGATGAGCTATTTCCGCATCCTCGTCGGCTGGGTGATCGGCTGCGCGCTCGCCATTCCGCTGGGGCTGCTGGCCGGGCGCTCGCGCCTCGTGCGCGCGGTGCTCGAGCCCTACATCGAATTCTTCCGCTTCATCCCGCCGATCGCGTTCATCACGCTGTTCCTGATCTGGTTCGGGCTGGGCGAAGTCTCGAAGATCCTGCTGATCGTCTACACGTCGCTGTTCGTTGCATTCATCAACACGCTGGCCGGCGCCATGGCCGTCGACGTCGAGAAGATCCGTGCCGCCCAGTGCATGGGAGCTTCCGCGCGCCAGACCTTCATCCATGTGGTCGTGCCCGCGACCGTTCCGCATATCGTCACGGGCGTCCGGCTGGCGCTTGGCAACGCGTTCATGACGGTGGTCGCGGCCGAACTCGTGGCGGCCCAGAGCGGCGTGGGACATCTCATCTGGAATTCGCGCCTGTTCGCCCAGACGGATTTCGTGTTCGTCGGCATCATCACGCTGGGGCTGATGGGCTTCGTCGCGAACTGGGCGTTGCGTCAGCTCACCATGCGCGTCGCCTACCGCTACAACATCAAGAGCTGAGCCGATGGCGATCGACGCGCACATCCATCTCTGGAACCGGGTCGACGGCGACGACATCTGGCTCCCCGGCAAGATCGGCGGCCTCGCGCGCGATTTCACCGAAGCCGACTGGCGGAGGCATGCCGATGCGAGCGGCATCGACGGCGTCGTGCTCGTGCAGGCGGCGCACGAGACGGGCGAGTCGCTGCGATGGCTCGCGGCCGCCGAGAAGCTTCCGCGCATGCTCGGTGTCGTCGCCTGGGCCGATCTCCATTCGCCGACCCTGCGCGACGACATCGTCCGCTACAAGACGTTCCGCAAGTTCGTCGGCATCCGGCCGCTGCCGCATGGCACGTTCGGCGGCGACTGGCTTTCCGATCCGCGGACCCGGATCGGCCTTGCCACGTTGCGCGACGAGAACGTGGTCACCGACATCCTGGTCAAATGGCCGTCGTTGCGGGCGGCAACGGCGCTGGTCGCGGACTTCCCCGGCCTGCGCGTGGTCCTCGACCATTGCGGCCGGCCAGACACGATGACAGGCCAGCTCGAACCGTGGGCCAGCGACCTCCGCGCGTTCGCGCGCACGACGAATGCGGTCGTCAAATGCTCGGGCCTGATCGAGCGCGCCGGCATCGAATGGAGCAAGGTGGCCTTGCGCCCCTATGTGGAAACGGTGATCGACGCGTTCGGGCCTGCACGCGTCATGTTCGCGACCAACTGGCCGGTCCTCGAGATCGGTGGGACCTACGAGGGCTGGGTCCGGACCTTCCGCGAGATCTGCGCCGACATGGGCCTGTCCGCTGCCGACCGGATGCAAATGTTGGAAGGGACCGCCCGGCAGGCATACGGCCTTTCCCGGGCGTAACCTTCCGGCGCCCGGTTCCGAACGGGAGAGACCGGACCGCAGAAATTTTGGTCCGACCCTCGAATGCCGGAGAATCCGTCATGGCCTTGGAAATCGTCAACGGGGTCCCGTGCTTCAACTGCACGGACGTCGAAAATGCGAAAAAGTCCCCGCCGCAGGACTCGTCGACCCTATTCGTGGCCCTCGCCGCGGACAGCGGTCGCGCACCGGGTCCTCAGCCGTTCCAGACTCCCAATGATCCGCTTGCCCTCGGCGACCGGGGACGGATTTTCAACTTCGGTGCCTGAGTGACGTCTGCGCCGGCCATTGTTGCGCGCGGAATCCGCTTTTCCGGCGCTTGGTTTATGCAATGCTCGCGCGCGATGGATAGCGATTCGTGGCCCACCCTGATGGCAGGCGCCCAGAAAGGCGATGCGGCCGCCTACCGGCGGTTCCTGTCGGAGTGCGCCGGCTTCCTACGCATCATCGTGGCCCGTACGGGGATACCGATCGACCAGGTCGAGGACGTCGTGCAGGAGACGCTGATCAGCGTCCACGCCATCCGCCACACCTACGACCCGACCCGGCCGATCAAGCCGTGGCTGACCGCAATCGCCCGGCGCCGGGCGATCGACTGGCGCCGCCGACGCAACTCGGCCCGGGCCCACGAAATCGCCCTCGACGAGGTCGGCCACGAAACCTTTGCCGATCCGAACGCGAACCGGGACAAGGACAAGGCCGAAGCTTCGGCTGCGATCCGCCGGTGGCTTGCCGAACTTCCCGCGGGCCAGCGTCAGGCGGTCGAGCTGCTGAAGCTGCGGGAGATGAGCCTCAACGAAGCGGCCGCGGCCTCCGGCCAGTCGGTGGGAGCTTTGAAGGTCGCAACTCACCGCGCGATGATCACGCTGCGCAAACTCTGGAAACGCGACGAACCGGCATGAACAAGGGAACGGAAAACCTGATCGGCGCACTGAGCGAAGGGGTCGCACCCGTCGCCTCGCTGCCGGCACCGGCGGCCCGCGCAGGGCGCTGGCTTGCCTTTGCGGTGGTGCTGATCGGCATCCTCGTGCTCTCGCAGAGTCCGCGCGACGACCTTGCAGCGCGCTTCTCAGAATCCTCGTTCTACGTTCCGTGGGCCGCCTCGGTCCTCGTCGCGATCTCTGCCGCCATCGCCGCCTTCCACATGACCGTGCCGGGCAGTCCGCGCTGGATCGTGGCGCTGCCGGCGCTGCCGCTCGCCGTGTGGCTGGGCATGCTGGGGACGGGCTGCGCGCGCGAACTTGCCGACCAGGGTTTGGCCGTGCTGGGCACCAGCTATGGCTGCCTCAAGTTCATCGGCCTCACGAGCGTGCCGCTGGGTGCGGTCCTCGTCTGGATGCTCCGCCGGGCAGCACCGCTGATGCCGGCCGGCACGCTCGCGATGGGCGCACTCGCCGCCGCGTCGGCGGGCTCGGCCGGGCTCGAGCTGTTCCACCATCTCCAGACCTCGACGATGGTGCTGATCTGGCATCTGGGCACGGTCATGCTCGTCGCCCTGATCGGCCTCGCGGCGGGCCGGCGCGCACTCGCCCTTCCGTCGGTCAACTGACGGATCAGCCGTCGGCCAGCGCCCGCTTCAGGTGTGCGGCCGCTTCGGCCAGCGCCGAGCGCGCCACACCTGCCGCCGCAGACAGATGGCAAAAGCCATGAGTCGCGCGGGGATACTCCGAATAGATGGTGTCGACCCCGGCAGCGAGCAGCACGTCGCGCATGCGTCGGCTGTCGTCGCGCAGCGGATCGAGCCCGGCCGCAAGCAGGAACGGCTTGCGCAAGGCCTTGAGATTGGCTTCCGTCGCGCGCGCCGGCGCCACCGAGAAGCTCGCCCGCTGACCGACGTCCGGGCAGTAGAGATCCCAGTACATCCCCATGTTGGCGCGCGACAGCCCGAAGCGCCCGTCGCCGCGCATCAGGTACGAGACCGTATCGAGATTGGCATCGAGCACGCCGTAGAGCGAGGCGACCGCTTCGGGCACCGGCTTGCCTGCCGACGCGAGCGTCATCGCGGCCGCGACCGCGAGATTGGCACCGGCCGAGTCGCCTGCGATCGCGAAGCGTCGGGCGCCGAGCGACGCGGCGTTCGCCTGCAGCCAGTCCCACGTGTCGAGCGTATCCACGAGTGCGGCCGGATAGGGATACTCGGGCGCCTTGCGATAGTTGATCCCGAGGAAACGCATGCCCGATAGATGTGCCAGCGTGCGCGTCAGCCGGTCGTGCGTGGCAAGGCTGCCGACGACCCATCCGCCCCCGTGCAGATACAGCACAAGACCGTCCCCGGCCCCTTCGGGTATATAGAGGCGCGCGGCGAGCGTGCGGTCGGAAAACGCGAGCTGGAGCTCGCGCGTCTCGGCCATGACCGGACCACCCTCGTTCCACGGCGCGCGACGGCGCTCTTGCTCCGCACGGGCGGCGGCCGGGTCGCCGGGAAGATGGCTTGGCGGAGGGCCGAAGCGGCCGAGATCGAGTGCGGCCGCCGCCGCGATTTCCGGATCGAGTTCGAGCATCTTCGTCTACTCCGCCGCCTTGCGCGCCCGGCCTTCCGCCGCGCGATAGAGTTTGAGGGCCGCCGGCACGCCCTGATTGGGCGAGATCTTCGCATCATTGGCAAGCAGCACGGCTTCGAGGGCCGCCAGCGTGGTCAGCACGCAATCCTTGCGCGCGTTGTAGCCCATCGTTCCGATGCGCCAGATCTTTCCGTGCAGCGGACCGAAACTGGTTCCGATCTCGATGCCGAAATCCTGCAGCAGGCCCATGCGCACCGCATCGCCCGGTACGCCCTCCGGGATGTGAACGCCCACGACGTTCGCCATCTTGTTCTTCAGGTCGCCAAACAGCCCGAGCCCCATCGCCGCAAGCCCCTCGGCCATCGCATCGCCCGCCAGCCGGTGGCGCGAGATCGCGGCATCGAGCCCTTCTTCGACGAGGATGCGCGCGCATTCGCGCGCCCCGTAGAGCATCGTCGTCGCCTCGGTATGGTGGTTGAGACGCTTCTCGCCCCAGTAATCCATGATCATCGCGAGATCGAAATAGTTCGACCGGATGCGTGCGCCCGGCCCGTTCACGTCGGACGGCGAGGCGATCCCCTGCTCGACGTGACGACGGCGGAAGATCGCCGCTTCGGCACGAGGGCCGATCGTGATGGGAGCCGAGCCCGACGGCCCGGCAAGGCACTTCTGCAGGCCCGATGTGACGATATCGAGCCGCCAGTCGTCGGTTCGCAGGTCGTTGCCACCCAGCGAAGCCGTCGTGTCGACATAGACCAGCGCGTCGTACTTGCGCGCGATCGGACCGATATCGGCCAGCGGCTGCAGCATCGTGGTCGACGTGTCGCCCTGGCACAGCGCCACCAGCTTGGGCCGGTGCTGCCGAATGGCCGCCTCGACCTGTGAGGGATCGAACACGGTTCCCCATTCGGTCTGGATCTCGACGACCTTGGCCTCGCAGCGCCGCGCGATCTCGGCCAGCAGATGGCCGAACCGGCCGAAGACCGGGACGAGGACCGTGTCGCCCGGCTCGATCAGCGAGACGAGTGCTGCCTCGATGCCGCCGCGCGCGGTCGCGTCGACCAGCAGCGACCAGCGGTTCTTCGTCCGGAAAACCTGCCGGTAGAGCTCCATGGTCTCGCCCATCAGGGCGGTCATCGACGGATCGAACTGCCCGACCAGCGGAGTCGACATGGCGCGCAGCACGCGCGGATCGGCGTTGATCGGGCCGGGTCCCATCAGGAGGCGGGCGGGCGGATTGAGATCGGCGGTCGCAGGCATCGTCGGCACCCGGGTACGGAAGTTGGATTTCCGAGGGTTTTCCCGCGAAAAAGGCGGCCGCGCAAGGGCCGAGGCCTTTTGCCTGCCGGCCCCGCCCATGCTAACTGTCGGCCACGCCAACTCAAACGGGATCAGCATGCTCGACCGCAATTTCGTCCTCGCCAATACCGACGCCGTCGCCGCCAATTGCCGCAATCGCGGCGTGGACGTCGACCTCGCCCGGTTCGTCGAACTCGAGACCGAACGCCGTCGGGCCGACCAGGCCCTGCAGGACGCCCAGCGCGAGTCCAACGCGCTCGCGTCGGCCAAGGACCTGTCGGTCGAGCAGAAGCGCGAGAAAGGCCGCGAGCTGCGCGAGCGGCGCGAGACGCTGAAGGCACAGCTCGACAAGCTGCAGGAAGAGGCCGACGCCCTGCTGCTGCGCGTGCCCAACATGACGCACCCGGAATCCCCGATCGGGCGCGACGACAAGGACAACAAGGAGATCGACCGCAACGGCGTGCCGCATCCGAAGTTCGGCTTTGCCGCGCGCGACCACGTGGCGATCGGCGACCATCTCGGCATCATCGACACCGAGGGCGGCAGCAAGGTCGCCGGTCCCGGCTTCTACTTCCTGAAGGGCGACGGGGCGCGGCTCGAGCTCGCCTTGCAGAACTTTGCGGTCGAATTCCTCGCCAAACGCGGCTACGTGCCGCACATCACGCCCGATCTCGCGCGCGATTCGATCCTGCAGGGGACCGGCTTCACGCCGCGTGGCAACGAGACGAATACCTATCGCATCGAAGGCGAGGAACTTTCGCTGATCGCGACAGCCGAGATCACGCTGTGCGGTCTCTACCAGGACGTGATCCTCGACGAGGCCGAGCTGCCGATCCGCATCGCCGGCATCTCGCACTGCTTCCGCACCGAGCGCGCGGCCGGCCGCGCCACGCGCGGACTCTACCGCGTGCACCAGTTCACCAAGGTCGAGATGGTCGTCATCGCCACGCCCGAACAGTCCGAGGCGATGCACAAGGAACTCCTCGCCAACGAGCGCGCGATCTTCGATGCGCTGGAACTGCCCTATCGCGTGCTCGACATCTGCACGGGCGATCTCGGCGGGGCGGCGTACCGCAAGTACGATCTGGAAGCGTGGATGCCGGGCCGGGGCGACGGCGGCGAGTTCGGCGAAGTGACGAGCACGTCCAACTGCACGGAGTTTCAGGCCCGCCGGCTCAATATCAGGTACCGTAAGGGCCCGAAGGACAAGCCGCTCTACGTCCACACGCTCAATGGCACGGGTATCGCACTCGGCCGAGCGATGGTCGCCATCCTCGAGAACAACCAGCTTGAGGACGGCAGCGTCCGCCTGCCCAAGGTTCTGCAGCCTTTCATGGGTCAGGATCGCATCGTGCCGCGCACGAAGCGCTGACCGGCCGGGACGATTTGACGCTGCCCGCATCGTCCGGACGCGTCGGCCGGATATGCTAGGCTCCGCGCATGCAAAGCCCGATAGAACCCGGTGTTCTGCGGAACGCCACGCGCCATCTTTTTTTCACCGGCAAAGGCGGGGTCGGAAAGACCGCGTTGTCCTGCGCCTGCGCGATCGCGCTCGCCGACCGCGGGCGGCGCGTTCTGCTGGTCTCGACCGACCCCGCATCTAACCTGTCGGAAATGCTCGAGACCGCACTGGATGACAAGCCCCGCGACGTCCCCGGCGTGCCGGGACTGTCGGCGATGAACATCGATCCCGAAGCGGCGGCGGAAGACTATCGCCGGCGCGTCCTCGCGCCCTATGAAGGCCGATCGAGCCCGGAGGAGATCGCGCGCATGCGCGAGGAACTGTCCGGTTCCTGCACCGTCGAGATCGCCGCCTTCGACGCGTTCGCCGGGCTCATCGGCGATGCGGCCGAGTATTCCGGCTTCGACCATATCGTGTTCGACACGGCACCGACCGGCCACACGCTGCGCCTGCTGAGCCTGCCGCGCAGCTGGTCGGGCTTTCTCGAGCACAACGACCGGGGCGCTTCGTGCCTGGGGCCGCATTCGGGCCTGAAGCTGCGGCAGTCCCGGTTCGAAGCCGCTCTCGCCGGGCTCAGCGATCCAAGTTCGACGACCATCGTGCTGGTCGCCCGCCCGGAAGTCTCGGCACTACGCGAAGCCGCGCGCAGCGCCGACGAACTGCGCGCGCTGGGGCTCGCCAACCAGCGTCTCGTCGTCAACGCCCGATTCCGTGCGTCGGTGGCCGGCGATGCCGTCGCGGACGCACTCGAGAAGCGATCCGACGCGGCCCTCGCCGCCATGCCGCCCGGGATCGCCGACTGCCCGCGCGACGAGATCCCGTTGCGCGCGTTCAACATGGTGGGCCTTGCCGCACTCCGAGGCCTATTCGATCCGTCGAGGGGACCGGCAGCCGAGACCGCCGCGGGCGCGGCGGCAGACGCTCTGCCCCGGCTCCGCGTCCTGATCGACGGCCTCGCCGGCGCGGGCAAGGGACTGATCATGGTGATGGGCAAGGGCGGCGTGGGCAAAACGACGATCGCGGCTGCCGTGGCGCTTGCGCTGGCCGAGCGCGGCCACAAAGTCCATCTCAGCACGACCGATCCGGCCGCCCATGTCGCCGACACGATCGTTACGGGTATTGCCGGACTCTCGGTGGGACGGATCGATCCGAAGGTCGAGACCGAGCGCTATGTCGAGAAGATCATGGCGACGCGCGGACGGGAGCTCGACGATGACGGCCGCGCGCTGCTGCGCGAGGACCTGCGTTCGCCCTGCACCGAGGAGGTTGCCGTTTTCCATGCCTTTTCGCGCGTCGTCGCGGAAGCGCGCGATGCCTTCGTCGTGCTCGATACGGCACCCACCGGCCATACGCTCCTGCTGATGGACGCGACCGGCGCCTATCACAGGCAGATGGTTCAGGGGATTGCCGGCTCGGCCGGCAAGCTGACGACCCCGCTGATGCGCCTGCAGGACGCCGGATACACGCGCGTCCTCCTCGTCACCCTGCCGGAGACGACGCCCGTTTCGGAGGCTGCCGCGCTGCAGGAGGACTTGCGACGCGCGCACATCGAGCCCTTCGCATGGATCGTCAACAACTGCCTTGCCGCGACGGGCAGCCGGGATCCGCTGCTGAGCGCGCGGATCGACCGGGAACTGGCGCAGATCGCCCGCGTGGAGAACGGTCTCGCCACGCGACTGGCGGTCGTTCCATGGGCGGTCGAACCGCCCGTCGGCCCCGAACGACTGCGCGCACTGATCGAGAGCTGATCGATCTTGCACTTGCGTCCGCCCCCGGACCGACGACAATGGGCCGGACAATGGAGGAAGCACCGATGGAGTCCGGCAGGAACGTCGCACGTCTGCGCGGGTTCGTGGTCGCCGCGACCGACGCGATGGGACCGCTCGGAATCGACGAGACGACGGCGCACGCCAGGATCGGGCCGCTGCTGCGCGATCTTGTCGCGCACGACGACTGGCTGCCGGCCGAGTTCGCCGAGCCGCATCCGGAGCACTACCGGCAGTATCTCCTCCACTGCGACCCGGCGGAGCGCTTCTCGGTGGTCAGCTTCGTCTGGGGGCCCGGCCAGTCGACGCCGATCCACGACCATACCGTCTGGGGACTGATCGGCATCCTGCGCGGAGCCGAGCGCTGCCGCTTTTTCGAGCGCACCGACGGCGGCCGTCTCGAAGCGCTCGGCGAGGAGCGGCTCGAAGCCGGACAGGTCAGCACGCTTGGCCCGCTGGGCGGGGACATCCATGAAGTCGCCAACGCGTACGCGAACCGCGTTTCAGTCGCCGTCCATGTCTATGGCGGGAACATCGGCGCCGTCGCCCGGCACGTCTACGACGCCGCGACGGGAGCCGCGAAGAGCTTCGTGTCCGGCTATGCCTCGCCGCGCATGCCCAACCTGTGGGACCGGTCGGCGGAAGTCCGGGCGGGGCTCGGCTGAACGCGAACGCCGCCCTGGTCGGCTTGACGCTCTGCGCCTTCGCCAGCGCCACCACGCTGCGCGCCGTCGATCCGCTGTTGCCGCAGCTGGCCGCCGAGTTCGGAACGTTGCCCGGTGCCGTCGCGATCGTCATCACGGTCTATACGCTTGCCTATGGCGGCGTCCAGTTCGTGTCGGGGCGCATCGGCGACCG
>JBIKWI010000063.1:0-17535 GCA_044356395.1 Tagaea sp.
GAAGTCGGCGGTTACGCGCTCGCCGCGATAACATTCTTCGGCCTGCCCTATACGTTCCGATCGGGCGGATTGCTGCGCGTGCAGTCGCTGCGCGCCGTCTTGCCACCGAAAGTTTGCCGCGCGCTAGAGATCGTTGTCGTGGCGGTCACGCTCGCGATCGTCGTCTACATCGCCTATTTCGTGTATCGCGACATCGCGCGCAACTTCATGCGTGGTGCGCGCACCGATAGCTATGTCCCGATCCCGCTGTGGCTGCCGCCTTGCATGGCGCTCGCCGGCCTCTCGCTGTTCGCACTCGATCTTAGCAGCTACATCGTCGAATTGTTCCGCGGCCGTCCGTTGGTCGTCGACGGCGAATCCCAGATCTAAGGAACGCGGCACATGGAATCTCTCGTAATCTATTCCATCGCCATGGTCGTTTTCGTCGTCGTGGCGCTCGCCGCCGGCATGTGGATCTTCGCCGCCGTGCTCGCCGTCAGCATCGTCTCGCTGAACGTCATCAACGGTTTCAGTTTCGAACGCATCGGCCTGATCCTTCAGCCGGTGATCTGGCGTATGGCCAGTAGCTACGAAATCGCCACGCTGCCGCTGTTCATCTGGATGGCGGAAATCCTGTTCCGCTCCCGCCTGTCTGACCAGATCTTCCGCGCCTTCGTCCCTTGGATTTCCTGGATACCAGGTCGTCTGCTGCATGTCATCGTGCTCGGCTGCGGCGTGTTCGGCTCGGTCGCTGGCACCTCGGCCGCGACCTGCGCCACGATGTCGAAGATCGCGATCCCCGAACTCGATCGGCGCGGCTATGACCAGAAGATGGTCATCGGCGCGCTCGCCAGCGGCGGAACGCTGGGCATCCTGATTCCGCCGTCGATCACGATGGTGATCTATGCGATCGCGGCAGAAGTATCACTCATCGACATGTTCTTGGCGGGCTTCCTGCCAGGCGCACTGCTGATGCTGCTGTTCTCTGGCTATATCGTGATCTGGGCGATCTTCAATCCGGAGAAGACGGAACCCGCACTGCCACCCACCACGCTAGGCCACAAGCTGCGCGCGACGCTCGACCTTGCCCCCACGCTGCTGCTGCTCGCCTTCGTTATGGGCGCGCTGATGACAGGCATCGCCACGCCGACAGAAACCGCCGCCTGCGGCGTGGTCGGCGCATTTGCTTTGTCGGCGTTCAACGGCTCGCTGACTTGGCAAAGCTTCCGCGACGGCCTGGACAGCACGATTCGCATCACCTGTATGGTGATGATCATTCTGGTCGCGACCGCATCGATGTCGACTATGATGGCGTTGACAGGCATTCCGCGCGCCATTGCGACGACTGTTAACGGGATGGAGCTCCATCCCTACATGCTCGTCGTCGTGCTCACGGTGATTTACATCATTCTGGGTATTTTCCTCGACGGCGCGTCTATGATCCTGCTGACCTTGCCGGTCGTGCTACCGATCATCTCCCATGCCGGGTTCGATCTGATCTGGTTCGGCATCTTCCTGATCATCGTGATCGAGATGGCGGAATTGAGCCCACCTGTAGGCTTCAACCTGTTCGTCCTACAACATATGACCGGACGCGGTATCTTTTATATCGCCGCCGCATCGATGCCGTTCTTCCTGTTGATGATCGTGGGCATCGCGATTATCACGGTCTGGCCGGACATCGTGTTGATCGCGCCGCGTTTGTTTAATTGATGCGCGGCGCCGATCGATGCCGCTGATCAAATTCGTGACCGATATCCATTTCGAATTCGGCGCCGTAAAGGCGCTGGGCGAGCTTTGCGCCACGCACGGGATTGCGCGCCCGCTCATCGTAACCGACAAGGGCGTGATCGCGGCCGGCGTGGCCGCGCAAGCGCTGGCGGCGATCGAGGGCAAGCTGCCTTTGGCCGTATTCGACGATACGCCCGGCAACCCGACCGAGGTGGCCGTGGACAAGGCGATGGCACTTTATCGCGACCACAGGGCCGACGGGATCGTGGCGATCGGCGGCGGCTCCTCGATCGATTTGGCGAAGGGTGTGGCGATCCTGGCCGGTCACCCCGCCCCGCTCGCTCAATACTGCACGATCGACGGTGGGGCGCCGAGGATCACCAAGAATTGTGCGCCGCTGATCGCCATTCCCACCACAGCGGGGACGGGCAGCGAGGTCGCGCGCGGCGCCATCGTGATCCTCAACGACGGGCGCAAGGTTGGCTTCCATTCCTGGTTTCTGGTCCCGCGCGCAGCGGTGCTCGACCCCGAACTTACCCTCGCCTTGCCTCCGGGCCTCACGGCAGCCACCGGCATGGACGCGATCGCGCACTGCATCGAGGTGTTCCTTGCCCCGGCCTTCAACCCGCCGGCGGACGGCATCGCGCTGGACGGCCTCGCGCGCGGCGTTAAATGGATCCGTCGGGCAGTCCAGGACGGCAAGAACCGCGAGGCGCGCAAACAAATGCTGAGTGCCTCGATGCAAGGGGCGATGGGCTTCCAGAAGGGTTTGGGTGCCGTCCACTCCCTCTCCCACGCGCTGGGCAGCTATCGCGTCAAATCGCTGCATCACGGCACGTTGAATGCAGTGCTGCTTCCCGCCGTGCTGCGTTTCAACGAAACCTCCGAGACAGCGGTAGCGGAGGAGAAGTACGCAAGGCTACGGATCGCGTTGGGCTTGGCGCCGGGCGCTTCTGTCGATCAGGTGATCGCCAAACTCAACCGCGATCTCGGTATGCCGTCGGGCCTGGTTGCGATGGGCGTCGACAAAAGCTTCGTCGAGGAAGCGGTCGGCAAGGCAATGAAGGATCATTGCCACACCACGAACCCGCGCATCGCCACGCCGGACGAGTATCGCGCTATTATCGCGGAGAGCTGGTAGCCCCCCGCGATCTTGGATGCGTTACGGCGCGCCCCAGATATGGCCGAGCGACGCGAAACCCGCATCGACGGTCACGATCGTGCCGGAAACATAGGACGCGCGCGGCGACGCCAGGAACGTGACGACCGTCGCGATCTCGTCGGGATCCGCCGCGCGCTTGGGCGGCAGATGGCCCATGAAATCCAACCAACGCTCCGGATCGCCATAGGTCTTCTCGGCCTTCGGGCGCAGCAAACCTTTCAGGCGATCGGTCGCGACCAAACCCGGATTGACGCCAACGACGCGCACACCATAGCCGGTGCTGGGGCCACCCAATGCGCGGGTGAAGCCCATCAACGCCGCGTTGCCCGCACTGCCCGCGATATAAGGTGCGTCGGGGCGTTCGCCCGCCATGCCGATCACGTTGACGATCGCACCGGATTTGCGATCGGCCATCTGCTTGTGTACGCGGCGCGTCAGGTTGATATAGCCGAAGACCTTCAGATCCCACGCTTGGCGCCAGCGTTCTTCCTGCACTTCGTCGAGCGTACCGCCGGGAATACTGCCGGCGTTGTTGATCAGCACGTCGACCGGGCCAGCGGCTTCCGCCACCCGGTCGACTTCCGCCGAGATACCCAGATCAGCCGAAATACTGCGCACCGCGACGTTGTGACGGGCGCGTATCTGCGCTACGGATGCGTCGAGGTCCGTCACGTTGCGGGCCACGAGGCAAAGATCTGCACCTTCTTCCGCGAAACGCAGCGCCGTGGCCAATCCAATGCCCTTCGAGGCCCCCGTAATCAAAACGCGCTTTCCTTGCAGGCCTAAATCCATGGCTTCAATTCCTTCGAATTCAATGATTTCGGTTTATTTATACACTGAGTATACTTATACGCAACCTATTGAAGGATATGGCGCATGAGTGCCAAGCGCAAAGGAAATCCGGAACGCGCGGTTGGCCGTCCGCGCGGTACCGGCAGTCAGCTGGTCTATGCCCGGCTGCGCGAGAAGATTTTGCGCCTGCAGATCCCGCCAGGCAACGCGCTAGACGAGTTCGCGCTGGTCGAAGAATTCAAAGTCTCGCGCACGCCGATCCGCGAGGCGCTAATACGCCTCGCCTCCGACGAACTAGTTCTGCTCTATCCTAACCAAGCGCCGCGCGTGGCGCCGATGGACATCATCGGCACGAAGGAGCAGTTCGAGAGCCTCGAACTTGCCCAACGCGCGACGACGCGCTGGGCGGCGTTGCGCCGCGCCGACGATTCCGTCGACGAGATGCGCCGCACGGCCAAGGCCTTCACCGACGCAGCGAACGAGCACGACTATTATCGGATGGTCGAGAGCAATCTCGAATTCCACATGGCGATCGCCAATGCCTGCGGCAATCGCCACGTCGCCAAGTTCTACTATTCGCAGCTAAGCAGTACGCTGCGCATTGCGACGATCACACTCGCCAACGCGACGCTGATCACCGGTCATCACCGGGCGTACTTCGATCACATCATCGCCGAGCACGATCAGATGATCGACGCGATCGAGCGGCGCGACGCCCAGACGGCAGACAAGCTGGCACAAGATCATTCCCGCGCCTTCCAAGCACGCATCGTGCGCTTCATACGCGCGAATCTCGCAGACCAGCTGCAGCTCGATGACACACCGGTCGATACGTCCGAGTAAACCGCTGAACGTCGTGGAGTCTCAAAGGAGCAACATGACCGAAGGTATTATCGGAAAAGTTGTCGTCATCACGGGAGCGAGCAGCGGGCTCGGCGCGGCCACCGCCCGCCGTCTTGCGAACGAAGGCGCCATCGTCGTACTGGCGGCGCGCCGCCGCGACCGGATCGAAGCGCTGGCGCAGGAGCTTTCGACCAGTGAATACCGCATCATGGCGATAGAGACCGACGTTTCAAACAAGGATCAGGTGAAAGCGCTGGTCGACAAAGCGGTCGAAACGCATGGCCGCATCGACGTGATCCTCAACAACGCCGGGCTTATGCCGTTGTCGCCGATCGAACGCCTGAAGGTCGACGAATGGGACCGGATGATCGACGTCAACATCAAGGGCGTACTATACGGCATCGCGGCCGCGTTGCCGCATATGCAGCGGCAGAAATCCGGCCAGATAATCAACGTGTCGTCGGTGGCCGGACACAAGATCCTGTCTTCAGGTGCCGTCTACTCTGCGACCAAGTTCGCGGTGCGCGCTCTGTCCGAAGGTTTGCGGCAGGAAGTGAAGTCTCACAATATCCGCGTGACGGTGATCTCGCCCGGCGCGGTGGCGACGGAACTAATCGAGCATATCAGCGAGGCCGACATTCAATCGGCGGTGCGCGCTCGGACGACGTTCGCGGTTCCGGCGGACACCTTCGCACGGATGGTTGCTTTCGCGATCAGCCAGCCCGAAGACGTCGACGTGAACGAAATTCTGTTCCGTCCCACGCGCCAGGAAAGTTGAGCGCTCCGCTACGTCGCGATGAAACCGCCGTCCACGGGCACTATGCTTCCGGTCATGTAGGTCGATTCGGATGCACACAGGAACAGGCCGGCCGATGCAATTTCCGCCAGATCTGAAGGCAAGGCCGAAAATGGCGAAGCCAAATGAATCATCGATTTAGCTGGCTTCTTTTATGATCCGAGGGACGGGATTCGAACCTGCGACCCCCAGCTTCCCAGCTTTCCAAATATCCAATCATTTCAAAGTCAGTTTCCAAGACCATTGATGCTGCACCCGATGGTTGGCCCGCCCCTGCCCCGTTGACCGCTAGATCGACAAGAAATGCGAACATACCGATCAGAGGAATAGGACTCCCTTGGACCGCGGCTCGGCTACTCCACGGCGTGCCGTAGTGGATGTAGGTGAGAACCTATGGACCGAGATCACAGAAGCACCTCGATCCTCATAAGAATCTGAAATCACTGACTCTTCGCTCAATGCCTGCGAAATTCATGGCAGCCCGCACCCATATGCGCCAAAACCTCCGTGAGCAGCAGCCACAAAACGTCCCGATTGTTCTGACGACGGACAGGACAATTGAATTAGGCGTCGCACCGGAAACGGAGAGCGGCCATACCGTTACATCAGATACGAAACTTACGAAGCATACTCTGATCAATTTCAATACCGAGCCCGGGGCCGGTCGGGATAGGCAACTCACCGTTCGTCAATAGGCTAAGCGCGCCCACATCCGTCGTCGCGAGCTGCTCACGCAGCGGATTTCCAAAAATCATCGCTTCGAACGTCAGGAAGTTCGGGAGTGCGGCAGCCAGGTGCAGGCTCGCGGCATTGCAGATTGCGCCACAGAATCCGACGTGAGGTGCATACGGAACACCATGTGAGTATGCGAAATGAGCAATACGTCGGGCCTCAGTGATTCCGCCGGACCGAGCCACATCCGGCTGGATGACACCGACCGCTCCACTCGCAATCAATTCACGGCATCCCCAGACGGTATGCTCGCTCTCCCCTGCCGCAAGACGGATCGGAAGCGCTGTCCGCAAGCGTCGATAGCCTTCCGTATCCTCTGAAATCATCGGCTCTTCGAACCAGGCATATCCAAGCTCGGCCAGCCGTCTGCCCACTCGAATGGAATCGTCGAGATCGAAAGCCCAGTTGCCATCCGCAGTCAGCTCGATATCAGGACCTGCAATGCTCCGGACAAGCTCGGCACGCGCGATCGCGCGCTGAACCGGTGCACCGATCTTGATTTTCATCGCCCGGAAGCCAGCTTTCAGCGCGGTTTTCACTTGATCGACGGCGATCTCGTCATCCGCCCACGAGATCGAAGACGCGTACGCAGGAACATGGGTCCGCCCGGTACTGCCAAGCAGATGATGGATCGGCTGCCCCGTCGCCTTGCCCATGATATCCCAGAGCGCGATATCGCAGGCCGAGACCGCCTCCAGGAGAATTCCTCCAGCCTTGCCGGTAATCGACCGGACCATCGACTGCCAAAGGCCTTCGACATGGAAGGGATTCTTGCCGACAAGGCGAGGCGCAAGCAGATCTTCGATCAGGCTTACATAAGACCGAAGGCTGTAGCGGGCCAATGCCTCGCCATATCCGATAATCCCGTCGCTCGTCTCGATCTCGACAAGGACCATGGCCGCCTTCAATCGCGGGCCGAGGGCCGTAACCTGGGCCTTGGGATCCAACGGCGCTTCAAGCGCCATCGCACGTACAGCCTTGATCGAGATCGCCATGATTGTCCTATCGTGTCCGGAGGCGGGTTGACGGGCCAGCCGAGTTGGCTGACCCGTCACACCATTCAGCGCCGTAGATCGTTATACGTCTTCTCGCCGAACGCGATCGCATCGCGAATCGACATCTTGTTGGCAATGACCTGCTGCGTCATGCGGCCGATCGCGTCGTTGAGCGAGTCGGAGTTCTCTGGCCACGCGAAGTTCAGCGGGTTCTGCGCAACGTACTCGACCACTTCGGGAAGGCGGAACTGAGCGTTGAGACCCGACGCGAAATCCGGATCCTTTGCGACAGAGCGCAGGACGGGCAGGTAACCTGCGCGAACGGCTTGCGCCTTCTGGACGCTTGCCGAGGTCCAAAGCTCGATCAATTTCCAGGAAAGCATCGGATTGCGTGCGCGCTTCGGGATTGCAAGTGTCCAGCCCTGTAGAGAGGCCGGTACGGGCTTGCCCGCATCCATTGACGGAAACGGCATGAAGGACCATTGCGTCCCCGGCTGCGACCGCTCCTGGACCGTCGTCAGGCGATGCGAGCCGTTCGTTACCATGGCGAGCTGTCCGCCTATGCCCAGATTCTGGACGTCATCAGACGGTGTCAGGGCGGTGTCGAGCGACAGGACCTTGTGCTTGTGCACCAGATCGTGAACGTACTGGAGCATTCTCTCTGTGCCGGCACCGGCGAATGCTGCACTTCCATCCGCCTTCAGGATCGGAACACCCTGCGCGATCATCTGCGGCATCACAAACTCGATTCCCGCAGTCGAAGTTGCCGTATGCAGGCTGATCCCAAGCCCCTGGAGGCCGGGCTTCTGCAGTGCCATAGCTACGCTTGCCATTTCGTCCAATGTACGAGGCGGCGCAAGATTGGCGGCTTTCAGGAGTTCCAGACGATAGAGCAACCCGAAGACGCGCAGTTCCCAGGGGAGCGCGTAGACTTTGCCCTGCCGATCCTTGGTGATTGGCAGGACGACCGTGTCGTCGCGGCGCTGCGGCGACCACGCCTTCATGTATTCGTCGAGGGGCTCCAGCGTTCCTGCCTGCACATGCGTCGTCATGAACGGTGAATAGAGCATCACGACGTCCGGCACGTTGCCGGCACGCGACGCGCGCAGGAGCTGTTGGCTGATTTCGGTCCACTGAATGATATTGGCGCGGACCGTCGTACCGGGGTTGGCTTGCTCAAAGGTCGTAAAGATTTCCTTGAGAAGCTCGGATCTGACGCCACGCCCGTTTGGATCGAGAAAGGTCCAGATCTCGATCGTCGAGCCCGATTGAGCCCGAAGGATTCCCGGGGCCGCCAGCACGCCGGCAGTCGCCGCTACGGACTTGAGCATGCGCCTTCTGTTAATCGACATCGTTCATCTCCCTTTTGATGTTGTTTGTTTTCCGATCATGATCGTCCAGCGTCTCAGTCTGCCCGCATGTAGTTTCCACAAAGGAAGCCGCCATCGACATCCAGTGTGGCACCGGTGATGTAGGAGCCTCTGTCCGATGCGAGAAAAAGCGCAGCTTCCGCTACGTCATCGGGCTTGCAGTACCTGCCGAGGGGGATCGAGGCCGTAAAGCGCCGGCGCGCTTCCGGGGTATCCTCCGTGCCAGTAAACCTGGTCAGAAGGGCCGTTTCGCCGATCACCGGGCTTATCGCATTGACGCGGACACCGTGCTGGCCGAGATCAACGGCAAGCGACTGGGTTGCGGTAACAACGGCACCCTTGCTTGCGCCATACCAGGTCAGGGCACCACTCGGCCGGCGGGCTGCGGTCGACGCGATGTTGATGACCACACCGGATTTCTGTTTCTTCATTGTCGGCGAGACATGCCGAACGAAGAGGAAAATGGACTTCACGTTGACCGCAAAGACGCGATCGAAATCTGCTTCCGTAACATCCTCCGGCTTTGATCGTGCGTGGGTATATCCTGCATTGTTGATGACGATATCGATGCGACCGAACCGGGATACTGCAAGCTCGGCCGTGGCTTTCACGTCGGCATCGCTGGCTACATCGATCCGTGTCGCAACAGCCTTGAAGCCGGCGGACGTCAATTCTGCAGCCACACTGCTTGCTGCGGCCTCATTGATGTCGGCGACCACAACCGATGCGCCCTGTGCTGCAAACCGCGCGGATATGGCACGTCCGAATCCGGAGCCTGCCCCAGTCACGATTGCCGTCTTTCCGCTCAATTCCATGATCGCGCTTCTCCCGGGGATTCTCGTTCAGAGCCTCGCTTTGATCGAGGGCCCTGTCTAAGGTCAGTTCATCCTTTCACTGCACCGCCGGTAAGGCCCTGGATGAAGGCGCGTTGCAGCAGGGCGTAAAGCACGGCGATCGGGACGATCGACGCGATGGCAGCAGCCGTCAGCGGGCCGTACTCGACGCCCGTTTCAGTCATGAAGTAGTAGATTCCAACCTGGATCATCCGGTTCCCGTCCGATAGCGTGAGGCTGTAGCCGATCAGGAACTCGTTCCAGACCATCACGAAGACGAGCACGCCTGCCGCGAGAAGGCCTGGCCGCAGGAGCGGAACCGTGACTCGCCAGAACGCGCCAACGCGGCTGCAGCCGTCGATCCGGGCCGCTTCTTCGAGTTCAGCCGGAATTGCGGCGATGAAGCCGCGCAGCAGCCAGACGAGTGTGGGAACAAGCCAGGCGCTGTAGACAATGATCAGCGCCCAGAGGGTATCGTAGAGGCCGATATCGACACTTGCCGTATAGAGCGGAACGATCACCGCGATCCCCGGGATCATGATCGTTGCCCACATCAACAGAAGCAGACCCTCCCGGCCCGCAAAGTTGAATCGGACGGTGGCCCAGGCGGCGTGAAGTGCGAGGGACGTCGACAGGACAAGCGAGGCGAAAACGACGAGGATCGAATTTGTGAGGTATCCGGCGAACCGGGGGTCAAAGACGGCTTTTGCATAGTTCACGAAAGTGAACTGTGGCGGAAGCCAGCTTGGCGGAACGCGGTGGATGTCGAGCGGCACCTTGAGTGACGTGGACAGCCCCCAGAACACCGGCAGGAGCGCGAAAACCAGAACGACGCCCAAAACCAGATAAGCGCCTGCCTTCTCCATTCGAGTCAATTGGCCTGGGCGAGTGCGCTTGCGGGTCATGCGCTGTGCTCGTTCTTGAGGACGCGCATGTAAGCGACCGTGAACAGGACATTTATGAAGAAGATGATAACGGCGCCGGCAGAGGCGATGCCCATGCGATGGAACTTGAAACCTTCCTCGAAGACCCGCAGCGCCATGACATCCGTCGCCTCGAGCGGGCCGCCGCCGGTCATGATGAGGACGATCGTCACGCCGTTGAAGCAATGGAGCGTCGTCAGGACCAGCGTGACCAAAGTCGTGTTGCGAACGAGAGGAAATGTGATGTTTACGAACCGTTGCCAGCGCCGCGCACCATCCATGCGCGACGCTTCGTAGATCTCTTTCGGAATTGTCTGGAGCGCGGACAAGGTGAAGACCATGACCAGCGGGAAGGATCCCCATGCATTGCAGACGATCAGTGCCGGCATTGCCCAGGTCTGGCTCGTCAGAAGGTTCGGCATGGTGATGCCGACGCGTCCGAGTGTGTCCGCGACCGGACCGAACTGTGCATTCAGCATCCATGCCCAAAGCAGGGCAGCCACCGTGTTCGAGACGAGCCACGGAACGATCAGCAGGGTCCGGATGATGTTTCGCCCCCACAGCGGCAGATTGAGGAGGACTGCAAGTCCGAATCCCAATGGCATTGCGATCGCCAGGGTGCCGGCAACCAGAATGAAGGAGTTCCACGCGCGGGCCTGCCCGGATTCCGACAGGAGGAAGCGCTGGAAGTTCGAAATTCCGGTGAAGGTTCCCAGATCGAGATAGTTCGACCGATAGAGGCTTTGAACGAGTGCGTATCCCAGCGGCCAGAACGAGACCGCGACGACAAGCAGTAGAGCCGGCACAAGCCAGAGATACGGACGCAGAAGATTGATGGTCCGGACGGGCCGGGCGACGGCTGTCATGGCAGTCCGAGCCCCCCGTCGATGAGGTAGTCAGCACCCGTCACATATCCGCCGCTCGGGCCTGCGAGAAAAAGTGCAAGAGCCGCGACTTCGCTGACATTCCCTTCACGGCGGCGTGGAATTCGTTCGATCAGCGCGTTGTAGCTCGCCGGATCCCCTCGAACCTCTGCGCTCCGGTCGGTCTCGATCAGGCCGGGCAGGATCGTGTTGCAGGTAACGCCGTCCGGCCCTGCAGCCTTGGCGAGGTTGCGCATCAGGTTGGAAAGTGCCGCCTTCATGGCGGCATACACAGTCAACTCCTTGTTCGGGCGTATCTGCTGGACACTGCCGATCGCAATGATCCGACCGAACTTGCGTGCCTGCATCTCGGGCAGAAGGGCCTGCACCAGTTCGAAGGATGATCTGAATCCGGTTCCCGCCTGGAGAGCGAACATGTCGGGGGTCACGTCGGAGAGCTTTTGTCGACGCTGTTCGGCGGCATTAAGCACGAGAATGTCGATCCCGCCGAACGCGCCTGCCGATCTCCGGGCAAGCTCGGCGCCCGATCCAGGAACAGAAAGGTCGGCCTGAAACGCGATACCGCGATTTCCCGTCACCTCGATATCCGCGACAACGGAGCGGGCGAGGTCTTCGCGGCTGTGAAACTGGATCACGACGTCGGCCCCGGCAACGGCGAACAGGGTTGCGATTGCCCGGCCGATACCGCGGCTCGCACCCGTTACAAGCACGCGCTTCCCGGCGAGCGAGAGCAGATCGTTCGGAAGGTTCGGGCCCGTCAAGCGACCCGCCCGCCCGATCGGGCATCGAAAAGATGCAGCTTCGACGATGCAACGCTCAGCGGCAGCGATGAGCCAACAGGGGGTTCATCTCTGCCGTTCAACGAGATGCAGATCTCAGCGCCGGCAACTTCTGCATATATCAGCACTTCACGCCCCAATGGCTCCGTCAGCGTTACGCGCGCGTCAATGCCGCCCTGCGCCGTGTCGATGACGAGGTCTTCGGGGCGGATGCCGACTTTCAAAGCAAGGCCCGGCTCGATCTGCGACACGCCGACATCAAGCTGGAGACGGAATCCGGAACCGGTGACGACAGGCTTTCCGCCGAAAATCTCGAACTTTCCGTCCAGAAAGTTCATCGCCGGAGACCCAATGAACTGGGCGACAAAGATGTTTGCCGGCCTGTCATATACGTCGAGCGGCGCGCCGACCTGCTCGATCTTGCCGGCATTCATGATCACGATCCGGTCGGCCATCGTCATGGCTTCGGTCTGATCGTGTGTCACATAAACGGCCGTATTGCCGAGGCGCTGGTGCAGGCGACTTATCTCGACCCGCATCTGGACGCGAAGTTTGGCGTCGAGATTGGAAAGCGGCTCGTCGAAGAGAAAGACGGAAGGGTTACGTACGATCGCGCGCCCCATCGCCACGCGTTGACGCTGGCCACCGGACAGTTCGCGCGGATAGCGATGAAGGAGTTCCCCGAGCCCCAGGATCTTGGCCGCCCGGTCGACGGCCTCGTCGAGTTCCGCCTTCGGCCGCCGGGCGAGCTTCAGCGCGAAACCCATGTTTTCGCGCACGGTCATGTGGGGATAGAGCGCGTAGCTCTGGAAGACCATCGCAACATCGCGCTCGTTCGGCTCGAGATCCGTGACGTCCCGATCACCGATATCGATCTGGCCGGAGCCAACGTCTTCAAGACCCGCGATCATCCGCAGCAGGGTCGATTTTCCGCAGCCCGACGGGCCAAGCAGGACGCAGAATTCGCCGCTCGCCACCTCGAGGTCGACTCCACGAACGACTTCGACCTTTCCGAAACTCTTGCGGACGTCTTTCAGTACGACGGCGGCCATTCAACTGCGCTCCCACCCTCAGCGATCAGTTCGCTGAAATTCTTTATTGACCATAATAGACCATTGATGCAGATTTAGTGTCAATAACAAACCTTTTATAGACCATTAATCGGGAGACGACGCGAATGGATGGGACTTCAAATGACCGCCTTGCCGGGGTCTTCCCAATCGTGTCGTCGCCATTCAACAGCGACGGAACATTCGACTTCGCTTCGCTTCGCCGACTTACCGACTTCATCGTGGCGAGCGGCGCGCAAGGTGCTGTCTATCCGGCGATCGCCAGCGAGTTCGCAACATTGTCGCTGGGTGAGCGTCACGCCGGCGTCGAGGCGGTTGCGAAAGCGATCGCAGGACGTATCGCATTCGTCGTCGGAATCTCCGACGAAACCGCAGAGCAGTCGGCAGTTCACGCGCAGCATGCCGCCGAGTATGGCGCCGACGCCGTGATGCTGATGGCGCCCCGTTCGGCGGGTTCGACACCCGACGGCGTTGTTGCATTCTTTGAAACCGCTCTCGGAGGGACCGCACTCCCCGTCATCATGCAGAACGCGCCACCACCGCTTGGTTCCTCACTTTCAATCGACACCGTACGAGAGGTCTGTCGCCGGGTTCCGGCAGTCCGCTACGTCAAGGAAGAGGTCGTTCCTTGCGGACAGCGCATCACCGCTCTGCGCGAAGGCATTCCCGGGCTGGCTGGCGTTTTCGGCGGAGCGGGAGGACGCTTCGTGCTCGATGAGCTGGCGCGCGGCGCCGCCGGTTCGATGCCGGCCTGCGAAGTAACCGAGATCCACACCGCGCTTTACGCCGCATATATGGCGGGGAACCATGTCGAGGCGCGACGCCTTTTCAATGCGCTTATGCCCCTTCTCAATCTCGGCAGCGCCTATCGCACGCCGATCACGAAGCATGTTCTCGTGCGCCGGGGCATCATCGCCACGACAAAGCACAGGGATACGAATCCGACGCTCGACGCCTTCGACATCGCCGAACTCGACACGGTATGGTCGGACCTGAAGTCGCTAACTTCGCGCGAGACCGAGTCGGCAGAATGAAGAAGCTGCGATCCGCCCGCTGGTTCGAAGCCGAAACCAGGATGGGCCATACTCACCGCCAGCGCATCATGCAGGGCGGTTTTGCGCGCAGCGATTTTGCCGGCAAGCCTGTCGTTGCGATTCTCTCGACCTGGAGCGACCTCAATCCCTGCCACGGGCATTTCAGGGAGCGGGCGGAGGACGTGAAGCGCGGTGTATGGGAAGCAGGCGGCTTTCCTGTCGAAGTTCCAGTGATGGCGCTGGGCGAGCCGTTCGTGAAGCCGTCGGCGATGCTCTACCGGAGCCTGCTTGCGATCCAGACAGAGGAAACGCTGCGCTGCCACCCAGTCGACGGTGCCGTCCTGATGGGCGGCTGCGACAAGACAACACCTGGGCTGATACTGGGTGCAATCTCGATGAACCTGCCGGCGATTTTCATGCCGGCCGGCCCGATGTTGACCGGCCGCTGGCGGAACATCCCGCTTGGCAGCGGCACCGACACGACAAAGGCCTTCATGGACTGGAAGGCAGGCGTCCTTCCGGATGCCGATTTCCGGGAAATGGAGGAAGCCGGCGCCCGCTCGCCCGGGCACTGCATGACGATGGGTACCGCTTCGACGATGACGGCAATCGCCGAAGCTATGGGCCTCACGCTTCCCGGCGCCAGTTCCATCCCTGCCCCCGACAGCCGGCACCGCCACATGGCGGTCGCGACGGGGCGACGGGCTGTCGAGCTCATACGTGCCGATCTCCAGCCGCGATCGGTCCTTTCGGCATCTTCGTTCCATAATGCCATCGTGACATTGATGGCTCTCGGGGGCTCGACGAACGCCGTTATCCATCTGGTGGCAATGGCGCGTCGGATGGGATTGGCACTCGGTCTTGACGCCTTTGAGAAAATTTCCCGGAAAGTACCGGTCCTTGCCGATCTGCGTCCGGCCGGACGCTTCCTGATGGAGGATTTCTTCGAAGCCGGCGGCCTGCGAGGACTTCTTGCCCGCATCGAAGACCTTCTCGAGCTCTCCGCCCGGACGGTCTCGGGCAAGACGCTTGGCGAAGACATCAAGGGTGCGCGGGTCTGGAATGACGAAGTAATCCTTCCACGCGACAAGCCGCTGAAGGCGGCCGGCGGCCTCGCGATCATCCGGGGCAACCTGGCACCGGATGGTGCGGTCCTGAAGACGGCCGCAGCGACTCCTGCCCTGCTGCGCCACCGCGGCCGTGCGGTCGTCTTCGACGGCTGGGCAGACTTTGCAGCGCGGATCGACGATCCGGATCTCGCTGTCGATCCGACCAGCGTGATGGTCTTGCGCAATTGCGGACCGCGGGGGGCACCCGGCATGCCGGAATGGGGCATGATGCAAGTCCCCAAGAAGCTTCTCGACCAGGGTATTCGCGACATCGTCCGGGTTTCCGATGCCCGCATGAGCGGAACACACTTTGGCACGGTCGTCCTTCATGTCGCACCCGAGGCTGCTATTGGCGGCCCGCTCGCCTTGATACGGAACGGAGACTGGATCGAATTGGATGCCGATCGGCGCACGCTCGATCTGGATGTGGCCCCGAATGAGCTGGATCGCCGCCGGAAGGAATGGCGTGCCCCTGAGCCGCGTCACGATCGCGGCTGGGCAAAGCTCTATGCGGATCATGTCGAGCAGGCCGATCTCGGTGCAGATCTCGACGTATTGGGTTTCGGCACCGATGCGCCCGAACCGGAGATAAACTGATATGGCCCCGGCCGGAGCGCTTCGAAAGCTTGCTGATGTCTCGGCGCCGGTTGATGAGGCAGACCGCGTCTATGACGCGCTCCGGATCGCGATCCGGGGTGGCGAGATTGTGGCCGGCCAAAGGCTCGCCTCCGAGCGCAAACTTTCGGCAGACCTCGAAGCGCCGCGTGCGGCAGTCCGACGAGCCCTCCAGCGCCTGACGGCCGAAGGCATGGTTGAACGCGGCCTCGGGCGTGCAGGCAGTCGCGTACGAGACCCTTCCCCACCGATCGGTCCCGCCGAGACGCGTGAAGCAAGTCCGCAGGATGTCCTCGAAGCACGGTGGTCATTCGAGCCGGGTCTCGTGGCACTTGTTGTGGCACGTGCGACGGAGGCCGATTTCCTCGCGATGGAGCGTCAGCTTGAACGGATGGTACGCGCGACAAACCAGCAGGCGTTTCGCGAAGCCGGTTACAATTTTCACCTCGAGATCGCCAAGGCCACACGCAATCCCCTGCTCGTCGACATCTTCGAGATGATAATCGCCGCACGGGCGCGTGCCGGATGGGGACGACTGGCCGCGTTGAACGCAACGCCGGAGCAGCGTGCAGCCCAGATTGCGCGCAACCGGAGCGTCGTCGAAGCATTGCGCCACCGCGACATCGATGCCGCAACAACGCTGCTTCGTGACCATCTCGCCCGGATGCTCGACGAAATTGGCCGCGGGACAACGACCTCCTGAGGGGGACGCTTCACGATGTCAGATCCGGTGACTATTTCGCATGGCACAACGTCAGCGAAGTTCGCCGCTCGCGGCGCAGAACTGATTGGCCTGCGCCACAAAGGGACGGACTATCTCTGGAACGGAGATCCGGCATGGTGGAACTTCTGTGCCCCGATCCTTTTTCCGGTCATTGGCCAATCGCCCGAAGACAGGATACGGATTGGCAACGGCTCCTATCCGATGCCGCCGCACGGTTTTGCACGCGATCGCGATTTTCAAGTGCTTGGAAGCACGCCAGATTCAATCGCATTCGAGTTGAATGACGATTCGCAGACTCGAACCATGTTCCCCTTCGGCTTCCGACTGCGGATGAACGCGATCGTTCACGATGCCCGACTTGAAATGGCCGCTTCAATTGAGAGCACGAGCGCTGCTCCGATGCCATTCTGCTTCGGCTATCATCCGGCATTCGCCTGGACCCAGAATCGCGACGCACGGAATTCTTATGTCTGCCGCTTCGAGACTGAGGAACTCCCCTACATAAGACGCCCAAACCTCTCGACAGGGCTCATAAAGACTGCGCAATTCCCCTCGCCACTACGAAAGCGCGAATTGCCCCTGTCCGATGCGATCTTCGACGAAGGCGCGATACTGTTCGATACGCTGGCTTCCAGAAGCGTATGGTTCGGTCCAAGAGGCTCGTCGGGAATTATGGTCAGGTTCCCGGATAGCCCGCATCTCGGGATCTGGACGAAGCCCGGCGCGCCATTCCTCTGCATCGAGCCTTGGCAAGGTCTCGCCGAGTTGGAAGGCGGGGACGGGGAGCTATCTCGCAGGCCCGGCGCGAAGATTCTCGCAGCCGGTCAGATCGCGACATATCGTCTGATTGTCGAGATTGATGTCCCCGACCCCGGCGATTGACGCACGTCGACAAAGGGGCCGGCGATCGGCCGCGTTTTTCGGTTCTCAAGGTTCTCACTTTTATCCTCGTTGGCGTGCCGTAGTGGATGTAAGTGAGAGTCAACCCACTCGGCGGAAATCGATGGAATCATCCGTTCGAATCCTGAGATGCGCCGACGATAATTTTCAATGGCCCGAGTATTCTTGCATCGGCGGACGCAATTTCCTTTGAACCGCGCCGCCTTCAGTTAACGTCAGACTCACAACCCGCATCTCCAACTTCCCCAATTGCCCTCGCAAGGA
>JBIKWI010000064.1:0-17479 GCA_044356395.1 Tagaea sp.
CCTCGCCGCCCCGCTCGCCGATCCCCTCGCGATCGGCGAGCGCCTCGACATGGTCGGCTATTTCGTCGAGGCATCGCGCGCGCGCGAGGCCCTGCGCGATGCGCTGAAGGGTTTTCCCGATCTCGAACGCGCCTTGCAGCGCCTGGCACTCGGGCGCGGCGGCCCGCGCGACCTTGCGGCGATCGCACAAGGTCTGGCGAAGCTGCCGCAGGTCCGCGCCCATGTGGCCCCGCAGCCGCTCGACGCGGTGCCCGCCGGCATCGGTGCGGCACTGGACGAGCTGGGCAATCACGCGGCACTCGTCGAGAATCTCGAATCGGCACTCGCCGCCGACCTGCCGCTCGATCCGCGCGACGGCGGCTTCATCCGGCCGGGCTTCGCGGCCGATCTCGACCGCCATCTGGAGCTGCGCGACGAAAGCCGCCGGCTGGTCGCAGCACTCCAGCAGCGCTATGCCGACGAGACCGGCATCGGCACGCTGCGCATCAAGCACAACAACGTCATCGGCTATTTCATCGAGGTCAACGCCAACCAGGCCGACAAGCTGCTGAAGCCGGGCGGCATGTTCATCCACCGCCAGACGATGGCGGGGGCCGTGCGCTTCACGACCGTGGAGCTGGGCGAGCTTGAAAGTGCCGTCACCGGGGCGCGCGACAAGGCGCTCGCCCTCGAACTTTCGATCTTCGCGGAGCTGACGCGCACCACGCTCGACCATGCCGCCGCCGTCGGGCTGGCGGCACAGGCGCTTGCCCGGCTCGACGTGGCCTCGGCGCTTGCCGATCTTGCCGTCGATCGCGACTGGTGCCGGCCGACGGTGGATGCAAGCCGCGTCTTCGCCATCGAAGGCGGCCGCCATCCGGTCGTCGAGGCGGCCCTGGCCCAGCAGAGCGCGGGCTTCGTCGCCAACGACTGCACGCTCGATGCCGAGGGCGGCCAGTTCCTGTGGCTCGTCACCGGTCCCAACATGGCCGGCAAATCGACCTTCCTGCGCCAGAACGCGCTGATCGCGGTGCTTGCCCAGACCGGCGCTTACGTGCCGGCGAAGAAGGCGCGCATCGGCGTGGTCGACCGGCTGTTCAGCCGCGTGGGGGCCGCCGACGATCTGGCGCGCGGCCGGTCGACCTTCATGGTCGAGATGGTCGAGACCGCGGCGATCCTCAATCTCGCGACACCGCGCTCGCTCGTCATCCTCGACGAGATCGGACGCGGGACGGCGACCTACGACGGTCTTTCGATCGCGTGGGCGTGCGTCGAGCACCTGCACGGCGTCAACGCCTGCCGCGCCCTGTTCGCCACGCACTATCACGAGATGACGGCACTCGCGGCAAAGCTCCCCGGCCTTTCCTGCCGCACGATGCGCGTCAAGGAATGGAAGGGCGAGGTCGTGTTCCTGCACGAGGTCGCGGCCGGCACGGCCGACCGGTCCTACGGCATCCATGTGGCGAAGCTCGCAGGGCTCCCGCCGGCGGCCGTCGCACGGGCCGAAGCGGTGCTAGCCTCGCTCGAACAGGGCGGCGAGCAGCGCAACCTTGCCAAGATGGCCGACGACCTGCCGCTGTTCTCCGCCCGGCCGGCATCGGGGCCGGTGCGCGCCGAGAAATCGGCACTTGCCGACGCACTCGCCGCGATCAATCCCGACGAGCTTGCACCCAAGGCCGCACTCGACGCGCTCTACGCGCTCAAATCCATCCTCGCGAAGGAGTCCCAGAAATGAAGGTCGCTCTCGTCACCGGTGCCGGCAAGGGAATGGGTGCGGCGTGCGCACGCGAACTGGTGGCGCGCGGCTGGCAGGTGGCGCTGCTGTCGCCGTCGGGCGGGGCCGAGAAGCTTGCCAAGGAACTGGGTGGTGTGGGCGTCACCGGCTCGGTCGTCGAGACCGCCGACCTGCAGCGCCTCGTCGACGCCGCGATGGAAAAATGGGGCCGCATCGACGGCGTGGTAACGTCCACCGGCCATCCGCCCAAGGGCGACCTCCTGTCGCTCGACGACGCGGCGTGGCGCACGGGCCTCGACCTCATCATCCTCGACGTGGTCAAGCTCGCGCGTATCGTCACGCCGATCATGGAGAAGCAGGGCGGCGGGGCGTGGGTCAACATCTCGACCTTCGCCGCGTTCGAGCCCGATCTCGCCTTCCCGATCAGCTGCGCGCTGCGCGCCGGGCTCGGCGCCTTCGCAAAACTCTATGCCGACCGCTACGCCAAGGCCGGCATCCGCATGAACAACCTGCTGCCTGGCTTCATCGACTCGCTGCCGGTGAAGGAAGCACTGCTGCCGAAGATCCCGATGGGCCGCTACGGCAAGACCGCCGAGATCGCCAAGACCGCCGCCTTCCTGCTGTCGGACGACGCGGGCTACATCACCGGCCAGAACCTGCGCGTCGACGGCGGCATCACGCGCTCGGTATGAAGCGCGCGCTGCCCTTCGTCCTTCTGCTGGCCTTGGCCGCCTGCGCGTCGGCGCCGCCACCGGCTATCAAAACCGGCGCCTCGGGTCCGGTGTTCAACGAAGGCGGGTTCGATGCCGAAGCGCTGGGGAAGGCGGCGCACTATCCACGCGTGCCGGCGAACCGGCGTCTCGAGCGGAAGGATTATGTCGGCAGCTTCTCGAACTACGACCAGATCTATCATTCGTCGCGTCGCATCGCGGCCCCGGAAACCTCGTCGACCCTGCGGCGGGCCCCGGAACCGGTAATCGTTTACGATGCACCCTCGGGCCGGCGCGACATCGACTTCTATCTTGCGAACAACCCGACGACGGCGCTGCTGATCGCGAAGGACGACACGATCCTCGTCGAGCGCTACCAGTATGCGCGGCGCGAATCGACACGCTTCACGTCCTTCTCCATGGCCAAGACGCTGACTGCAATGCTGCTCGGGATCGCGGTGGCGGAAGGTCGCATCAGGTCGATCGACGACACGGCCGAGACCTACGTTCCCGAACTCGCCGGCAGCGAATATGGCCGGACGCCGATCAAGGCGCTGCTGTCGATGTCGTCGGGTGTGGCTTTCCGCGAGGAGTATGACGGCAACGACGACGTGACGAAGCTCGCACGCGGCACGTTCGTCGGACTCGGGCCGGGCGGCCCGCAGGTGCTGAGCCAGTTTTCGTCGCGCGCGCGGGAACCGGACACGCGCTTTTCATATGCCAGTGCCGAGACCCAGGTTCTGGGTGCAGTGCTCGCCGCCGCGTCGGGCAGCAACCTCGCCGACTATGCCGCCGAAAAGCTCTGGCGGCCGCTCGGCGCCGAAGCGGACGCGAGCTGGCTGATCGACCGGGCGGGTGCGGAGTCCGCCTATTGCTGTTTCCAGGCGGTCTTGCGCGACTGGGCGCGCGTCGGACTGATGCTCGCCCATGATGGTGCGTGGAACGGCCGCCAGATCGTGCCGCGCGACTGGCTGATCGCGGCCACCAGTACCGATCCGAAGCGGCCCCATCTGCGGCCGGGGACCGCGACCGGGTACTATGGCTACGGCTACCAGACCTGGCTGTTTCCCGGACCGGGCCGCACGTTTGCGCTGCTCGGCGTCTACGGCCAGACGCTCTATGTCGACCCGGCCAACAGGCTAGTCATGGTGCACCTCGCCGCACGCGGCGCCGCGCGCGATCCCGGTGGGGCCCAGACGATCGCACTCTGGCGCGGCGTGCGCGCGGCACTCGCGAAGTAGCTCAGGTCCCGCGACCCCACACGCCGCAATAGCGGCGCGCGACGAAGGGCAGGCCGTTTTCGTAGCCCGGCCAGTCCTTGTACTTGGGCAGCGCGAATTCCTTCTCGGCCGGCTCCCAGCACTTGCCGGCCTGCGCCAGCACCTTCATCTCGGCCGACGCGTCGCGCAGGAGCTGCAGCATGTTGCGCGCGTCGTCCTTGGTGCCGAGCCGGTCGCCCGGGCCGGGATGGCCGGGGATCATCCGCTCCCAGTCCATCTTGAGGACATCCTCGATGAACGTCTCGGTCTTCAGCGGATCGATGTCGATGAAGCCGCGCGCGGGGAACTGCCCGACCGGAATCGTGTCGACGAGGAAGATGATCTTTTCCTTCGGCAGGCGCATCACGAGCGTGGAGTCCGAGTGGTTGACGCCCAGATAGCGCAGCTCCAGCTTCGTGCCGCCAAGCTCGATCGTGCGGAACTTCGAGAACGATTCGTCCGGCAGGACCGTGTGCGGATCCTTGAGCGCCTTGAGCCGCACGGCCGCGTTGCGGTGCGCGACGAAGGTCGCACCGGCATCCTTGAAGGCCTTGCCGCCGGCGATGTGATCGAAATGGTGGTGGCTGTAGATCACATACTTGACCGGCTTGTCGGTCACCTTGCGGATCTCTTCGAGATACTGCCGGCCGCCGTCGGGCTTGCCGTAGGCGATCGGGTCCGTCGCGATCACGCCGTCGGGCGTGACGACGAACATCGCCTGGTAGCCGCCGTTGCGGAAGACGTAGACGTTGTCCGTGCCCGCGACCTTTGTCGTCTGGATCGGCGGGCGTTGGGCGGTGGCGGGCGCTGCGAACAGCAGGGCCGTGAATGCGAGTACGGCGATCCGGATCGGCGACATCGTTTCCTCCCGAGGGGTGTTTCCCTTGGGAGCGATCCTAGCGCAGGCCGAGCAGCTCGACGTCGAAAACCAGCACCGAATTGGGTGGAATCGCGTTCCCTGCCCCGCGCGCGCCGTAACCGAGGTCGGCCGGGATCACCAGCGTGCGCTGGCCGCCGATCTTCATGCCGGCGACACCCTCGTCCCAACCCTTGATCACGCGCCCGGCGCCGAGCGGAAACTCGAAGGGCTGGCCGCGGTCGCGCGAGGAATCGAACTTCTTGCCGCGCGCCCCGTTCTCCAGCAGCCAGCCGGTGTAGTGGACGCGCACGGTGCGCCCTGCCGCCGCGGCCTCGCCGGTTCCCTCGCGCGTATCGAGGATTCCCAGACCCGAGCGCGTGCGCGGGGCGGCGGAGAGGTCGGGCGCCTGCGCGCCGACGGGCAGGGCGACGAGGGCGAGGAGCGAACCGAGGACGGTGCGGCGGGCGAATCGGGTTTCCATGGCGCCGAGCCTAGCGTCCCGGTGCCGGCATTTCCACCTGGCGCGTTTCGCCCGGCGCGCGGCCGAACTCCAGCTCGATCACCGACCGCGGCGCCAGTTGCGGCCAGACGCCCGGATCCGGGATCCAGATACGGGCGCTCGAGTCCGCCAGCGCCGGTACACGCGCGCCGCCGAGCGGGATCGAAATGCCGATGCCCGCGTCGATGCCCGACGACGAGCCGCCCGAAGCGCCGATGCCGAAGACCGGCCGGCCCGGCCGGCCGTCGCCGCCGATCCGTTCGGCCTCGACCCGCGTTCCGTCGGGCAGGACGAGGCGGGCCGCCGACAGCGGCAGCGGGTCGCGGGCGCGGATCTCGATGCGCCGCCCGCCGCCGGCAAGTTCGGCCGTGACCGAAGGGCCGGGTTCGGGGGCGCAGGCGGCGGCGGACAGGGCGATCAGGACACAAAGGCGGCGCAATTCGAAAGCCTCCCGGCGGGTCGGGAATCCGACTATATACGTGCAATGGAACTCGACGTCCTGCCCCGCGAGATCGCCAACCAGCGCGCGATCCTCGACCGCCGCACGGTCGACGCGCGCCTTGCCGAGATCGCCGACGCGACCGGGGGCAAGCCGGAGCTGCGCCGCGGGCGCGCGCTCGAGGCGCTGAAGGCGGCGCTGGCCGACGGCCGCGCGGAAATCCGCCAGCGCTTCGAATCGCGCGTGGCCACCGGCGGCCAGACGATGCGCGCCAACGCCTTCCTGATCGACCAGCTCGTGCGCCTCGTCTACGACTTCGCCGAACGCTACGTCTATCCGGTCGCCAACCCGACGATGGCCGAGCGCGTGACGATCGCCGCCGTCGGCGGCTACGGCCGCGCCGAGATGTCGCCGCAGTCCGACATCGACCTGCTGTTCGTGCGTCCCTACAAGTCGAACCCGCGCATCGAGCAGATGGTCGAGTTCGAGCTCTACATGCTGTGGGACATGGGCCTGAAGGTGGGCCACGCGACGCGCTCGATCGAGGAGTGCCTGCGCCTGGCGCGCGAGGACTACACGATCCGCACGGCCCTGCTCGAGAGCCGCTACCTGTGGGGCGACGACAAGCTGTTCGCGGAACTCAAGAAGCGCTTCTTCACCGAGGTCGCCAAGGGCACGGCCGCCGAGTTCGTCGAGGCCAAGCTCGAGGAGCGCAACCAGCGCCACCAGCGCACCGGCGATTCGCGCTACGTGCTCGAACCCAACGTCAAGGACGGCAAGGGCGGCCTTCGCGACCTGCACACGCTGTTCTGGATCGGCAAGTACCTGCACCGCGTCGAGCAGGTGTCGGATCTGGTGCTGAAGGGCGTGTTCACGGCCGAGGAGGCCGCGAAGTTCGACAAGTGCCAGGAATTCCTGTGGAGCGTGCGCTGCCACCTGCACTACGTCACCGGCCGGCCGGAAGACCGGCTGACCTTCGACGTGCAGGGCGAGATCGGAAGGCGCATGGGCTATACCGACCATCGCGGCACGCGCGGCGTCGAGCGCTTCATGAAGCACTATTTCCTCGTCGCCAAGGACGTGGGCGATCTCACGCGCATCTTCTGCTCGGCCCTCGAGATCGAGGAAGGCAAGAAGGCGCGCTTCGACGTCGGCACGGTCGGCAAGCTGTTCAAGCGCGGCGAGACGAAGCTTTCCGACGGGCGCTTCGCGATCGAAAGCGGGCGCATCACCGTGGCGCGCGGCGACGCGTTCGAGAAGGATCCGGTCAATTTCCTGCGCCTGTTCCGCGTGGCGCAGGAGAAGGATCTCGACGTGCATCCCTATGCGCTTCGCCTGATCCGCCAGTCGCTGCGGCTGGTCGACGGGAACCTGCGCGCCGATCCCGAGGCCAACCGGCTGTTCATGGAGATCCTGACCGACCCCCGCGCGGAGATCGCGTTGCGCCGGCTGAACGAGGCGGGCGTGTTCGGGCGTTTCGTGCCGGATTTCGGGCGCGTCGTGGCCCAGATGCAGCACGACATGTATCACGTGTACACGGTCGACGAGCACACGATCTTCGCCATCGGCATCCTGCACCGCATCGAGGCGGGCCAGCTCAAGACCGACCATCCGCTGGCCAGCGAGGTGATCCACCAGATCGAATCGCGCCGCGCGCTCTACCTCGCGATGTTCCTGCACGACATCGCCAAGGGGCGCGGCGGCGACCATTCGGTGCTGGGAGCGGAAATCGCGATGAAGCTGGGGCCGCGCCTGGGCCTCAGCGAGGAGGAGACCGAGACGGCCGCGTGGCTGGTGCGAGCACACCTGTGGATGTCGGCCA
Source organism: Tagaea sp. (assembly GCA_044356395.1). Taxonomy (GTDB): domain Bacteria; phylum Pseudomonadota; class Alphaproteobacteria; order CACIAM-22H2; family CACIAM-22H2; genus Tagaea. The sequence continues at coordinate 7,303 of JBIKWI010000064.1, forward strand.
CCGCCTTCAAGCGCGACATCCAGGATCCGCAGGCGATCCGCGCCTTCGTCGAGCACGTGCAGAGCCCCGAGCGCCTGCGCCTGCTGCTGTGCCTGACGGTCGCCGACATCCGCGCGGTGGGTCCCGGCGTGTGGAACAACTGGAAGGCCGCGTTGCTGCGCGAGCTCTACTACCGCGCCACGGAAGCGCTCGCCGGCAATTTCGGCGAGAGCGGGACGCTGCAGCGAGTGGCGGCCGCACAGGCCCGCCTCAAGGAAGAGCTCAAGGACTGGAGCGAGAAGGATTTCGCCTGGTACGCGGGCCTCGGCTATCCGGCCTACTGGCTGTCGCTGGATGCCGGCACCCAGGCGCGCCACGCGCGTTTCGTGCGCGAGGCCGAGCGCGCCCAGCTCCCGCTCGCCATCGACACGCGCATCGACCGGGCGCGCGCGATCACCGAGATCACGATCTATACCGACGACCATCCCGGCCTGTTCGCGCGCATCGCCGGCGCCATCGCCGTGGCGGGCGCCAACATCGTGGCGGCCAACGTCTTCACGCTGTCGAACGGGCGCGCGCTCGATACCTTCTCGATCCAGTCGGTGGCGGCCGATCTGGACGGGCAGCCTTCCGCCTACGACCGGCCGGAGAAGCTGGCGCGCCTCGCCACGCATATCGAGCATGCGCTGGGCGGCCGCCTGCGGCTGCGCGAGCAGCTTGCCAAGCGCCCGGCGATCCCCAGCCGCATGCGCGTGTTCACGGTGCCGCCGCGCGTGCTGATCGACAACGCCGCGTCGAAGTACCACACGCTGATCGAGGTCAACGGGCGCGACCGCGTGGGCTTCCTCTACGACGTGACGGCCGCGATCACGGCACTGGGCCTGTCGATCCGCACGGCCAAGATCACGACCTACGGCGAACGCGCGGTCGACGTCTTCTACGTTGTCGACATCTTCGGCCAGAAGATCCTCGAGGAATCGAAGCTCGCGCGCATCCGCACGACGATGCTGGCCGCGGTCGCCGATCCCGACGCGCCGGCCGAACCGCCGAAGATCCGCAAGACCGTCGCCACCAAAGCAGCGGAGTAGCAAGATGGCCCCTTCCCCACCCGACGAGATCCGCGCGCGTGCCGCACTGCCGGGCATGACGCTGGAGATCGTCCACCGGCCGGCCGGCGCCGACGGTCCCGAGACGATCGGCCTGCTCATCAAGGGGGCGCCGAACCTGCCGGCGATTCCCGATCTGATGACGCTGTCCGGCCCCATGGGCACCGGCACCGATCCGATGAGCATGTGGATGGAGATCACGCGGCAGGCCTGGGCGCCGTGGCTGGCGCTGTGGGGCCTGTCGGCGGGCCCCAGCGGACCCAAGCGCTGAAAGCTTCGATGTCGCTCGCACGGCCCATCGCCACCGTCGGCGCCTACACGATGGCCAGCCGCGTGCTGGGCTTCGTGCGCGACATGCTGGTGGCCGCGTATCTGGGGGCCGGGCCCGTCGCCGACGCGTTCTTCGTCGCGTTCAAGTTCCCGAACTTCTTCCGCCGGCTGTTCGCCGAGGGGGCGTTCGCCGCCGCCTTCGTGCCGATGTTCGCCGGCACGCTGGCCGCGCGCGGCCCCGTCGCCGCGCGCGACTTCGCGCAGTCCACCCTCGCGTTCCTGCTGGTCGTGCTGTTCGCGCTGACCGCCGTCGCCGAATTCGCGATGCCGTGGATCGTCGCGGTCATCGCCCCCGGATTCGCGGGCGATCCGGCGCGCGCCACGCTCGCGGTCGAATTCGCGCGCATCACGTTTCCCTATCTCCTGTTCATCAGCCTCGTCTCGCTGCAGGGCGGCGTGCTGAACTCCCTCGACCGCTTCGCCGCCGTCGCGGCGACGCCGATCCTGCTGAACCTGTGCATGATCGGCGCGCTGCTGGCCCTCGTCGGAACGCTTCCCACGCCGGGCCATGCGCTGTCGTGGGGCGTGCTGGCCGCGGGGGTCGCCCAGTTCGTGTTCCTCGCCTGGGCCTGCCGGCGGGCCGGCATGGCGCTGCGGCTGCCGCGTCCGCGCCTGTCGGGCGAGGTGCGCACGCTGCTCAGGCGCATGCTACCCGTCGCCCTGGGCTCCGGGGCCGCACAGATCAATCTGGTGATCGACGTCGTCATGGCGTCGCTGCTGCCGGCGGGATCGATAAGCTGGCTCTACTACGCCGACCGCGTCTACGAGCTGCCGCTCGCCGTGATCGGCATCGCCATCGGCACCGCCCTGCTGCCGCGGCTGTCGCGGCAGGTCCGCACCGGCGAGTTCGCCCAGGCGCAGGTCACGCAGAACCGCGCGCTGGAAGCGGCCCTGCTACTGACGCTGCCGGCGGCGGCCGCCCTGATCGTGCTGGCCGAGCCGATCGTCGGCGCCCTGTTCGAGCGCGGCGCCTTCGCGCCCGCCGACGTGCGGGCGAGTGCCGCGGCCCTGATCGCCTACACGCTCGGCCTGCCGGCCTATGTCGCGGTCAAGGTGCTCGCCCCGGCCTTCTATGCGCGCGAAGACACGAAGACGCCGGTCAAGATCGCCGTGCTGTGCGTGGTCGTGAACACGGTCGTGGGCTTCGTCGCCATGCAGTATGTCGGGCATGTCGGACTGGCGGCGGCGACGGCGCTGGCGGCCACGCTCAACGCCGTGCTGCTGTGGCGCGCCCTTGCCCGCAGCGGAAACTTCGTGGCCGACGCGCGCCTGCGCGCCCGCCTGCCGCGCCAGCTTGCCGCCACCGCCGCGATGGCGGGCCTGCTGTGGCTGGCGCTCGGGCCGGCGGCCCCGTTCCTCGAACCGCAGGGAATTTCGCGCTACGCGGCACTTGGGGGTCTGATCGGGCTGGGGCTCGCCGGCTACGGGCTGGCGGCGCTGGCGGCGCGCGCGGCGGTGCCGGGCGACATAAGGGCGATTTTCGCACGCCGGTCTTGATAAGTGGCGGCCGAGCGGCGATAAACCCGCCCGTCATGAACCGCATCTTCTCGGGCATCCAGCCCACCGGCAACCTGCATCTGGGCAACTATCTGGGCGCCATCCGCAACTGGGTGAAGCTGCAGCGCGACTTCGAGTGCATCTTCTGCATCGTCGACCTGCACGCGATCACGGTGCCGCAGGATCCGGCCGCGCTGACCAAGGCGACCCGGGAGGTGACCGCGGCCTACATCGCCTGCGGCATCGATCCCGAGACCTGCACGATCTTCAACCAGTCGACCGTCTCGGCCCACGCCGAGCTTGCCTGGACGCTGGGCTGCATGACGCCGCTGGGCTGGCTCAACCGCATGACCCAGTTCAAGGAGAAGGCGGGCAAGCAGCGCGACGACGCGGGCCTCGGCCTCTACGCCTATCCCGTGCTGATGGCGGCCGACATCCTCGCCTACAAGGCGACGCATGTGCCCGTCGGCGAGGACCAGAAGCAGCATCTGGAACTGGCGCGCGACATCGCGGGCGCGTTCAACCGGCGCTTCAACGTCGAATATTTCCCGCTGCCCGAGCCGCAGATCTTCGGGGCCGCCACGCGGGTGATGAGCCTGCGCGACGGCACGCGCAAGATGAGCAAGTCCGAGCCTTCCGAGCAGAGCCGCATCAACCTCACCGACGATGCCGACGCCATCGCCCAGAAGGTCCGCCGCGCCAAGACCGACCCGCTCGAGCTGCCCGATTCGGTCAAGGGGCTGGAAGGCCGGCCGGAGGCCGAGAACCTGCTGGGCATCTATGCCGCGCTGACCGACAAGTCGCTCGACGCGGTCGTCGCCGAGTTCGCCGGCGCCCAGTTCTCGACCTTCAAGGGGGCGCTTGCCGACATCGCCGTCGCCGTGCTGTCGCCGATCACGGCCGAGATGAACCGCCTGATGGCCGATCCGGCCGCCATCGACGCGATCCTGCGCCGCGGGGCCGACCGGGCGGGCGCCATCGCCCAGCGCCATATCCGTGAAATCTACGATCTGGTCGGCTTCCTGCGGCCCTGAAAGCCCGGTATCCGCTTGCCCGATGCGGGGCGAGGGGCGCATTCTTCCGGCTCGTTGCCGGAGGCGCCTGCGGTCTCGTGCTGATCTATCTGCCGATTGCCGAAGTATCGGTCGACATATTCGTGCTTCTGCTGCTCGGGGGCGGCGTCGGCTTCCTGTCGGGCCTGTTCGGCGTGGGCGGCGGATTCCTGATGACCCCGCTGCTGATCTTCATCGGCATCCCGGCGACCGTCGCGGTCGGCTCGGAAGCCGCCCAGATCGTCGCGGCCTCGGTCTCGGGCGTCATCGCCCACATGCGGCGCGGCAACGTCGATTTCAGGATGGGCGGCGTGCTGCTGGTCGGCGGCCTGTTCGGCTCCACGATCGGCGTGCAGATCTTCAAGATCCTGCAGGGCCTCGGCCAGATCGACCTGGTGATCTCGCTCGCCTTCGTGATCGTGCTGGGCGCCATCGGCACGCTGATGCTCGTCGAATCGCTGCGCACGGCGCACAACCGCGCGCGCGTGCGGCGCAGCGGTGCGGGCCCCGTGCACGCGCGCCTGCACGCGCACACCTGGTTCCACGGCCTGCCCTTCAAGATGCGCTTTCCGCGCTCGAAGCTCTACATCAGCGCGCTCGCCCCCTTTTCCATCGGCGCGTTCGTGGGCGTCCTGTCGGCGCTGATGGGCGTGGGCGGCGGCTTCATCATGGTGCCGGCGATGATCTACCTGCTCGGCATGCCCACGTCGGTCGTCATCGGCACGTCGCTGTTCCAGATCGTGTTCGTAACCGCCAACGTCACGTTCCTGCAGGCCTGGCAGAACCAGACGGTCGACATCTTCCTTGCCCTGCTGCTGCTCGTCGGCGGGGTGGTGGGCGCCCAGTTCGGCGCGCGCGCGGGTGCGAAACTGCGCGGCGAGCAGTTGCGCGGTCTGCTCGCGTTGATGGTGCTGGCGGTCGCGGTGAAGCTGCTGGTCGATCTCGTCTCGACCCCGGACGATCTCTACTCGATCGGCAGCCCGGTCGGGGGGAGCCACTGACATGGCCATGCTCCCCGTCTATCTCCCGATGGCCGAGACCGCGATCGACGGGCTGCTGCTCGTGGGCATCGGCGGCGGCGTGGGCCTGCTGTCGGGCCTGTTCGGCGTGGGCGGCGGCTTCCTGATCACGCCGCTGCTGATCTTCCTCGGCGTGCCGCCGGCGATCGCGGCGGCCACGGGGGCAAATACCGTCATCGCCTCGTCGGCGTCGGGCGCGCTCGCGCACTGGCGGCGCGGCACGCTCGACGTCAAGATGGGCCTGCTGCTGCTGGCCGGCGGTCTCGTCGGCTCGGGTGCGAGCGTCGGGCTTTTCGGAATCCTCAGCGCCATGGGCCAGATCGACCTCGTCGTGGCCCTTTCCTACGTCGTGCTGCTCGGCTCGGTCGGCGCCATGATGTTCGCCGAAAGCGTGCGTGCGATGCTGCCCGGTGCTCGCAAGGCGGCCGTGACGCGCGTGGCGATGGGGGCGAAGCTGCCCTGGCGCATGTCGTTCCCGCGCTCCGGCATCGAGACCAGCGCGCTCACGCCCGTCCTGATCGGCGTCTTCGTCGGCGTGCTGACCGGCCTGATGGGCGTGGGCGGCGGATTCCTGCTGGTGCCCGCGATGATCTACCTGCTGGCGATGCCGACGACGACGGTGGTGGGCACGTCGCTGTTCCAGATCCTGTTCGTGTCGGCCAACGTCACGTTCCTTCAGGCCTGGTCGCACCATACCGTCGACATCGTGCTCGCGACGCTGCTGATCGTCGGCGGCGTGGTCGGCGCCCCCTACGGCGCGCGCATGGGCGCCCGGCTGGGTGCCGCGCGTCTGCGCATCCTGCTGGCCCTGCTGGTCCTTGCCGTCGCCGTCGGTCTCGGCGTCGGTCTCGTGCGCCAGCCGGACGACCTCTATTCGATCCGGTTCGACGTGACCGGACCATCGAAGGACGAAACGCCGTGATCCGCGCGCTGCTCCTTGCCGCCTTCGTGCTCCTCGCGTCGGGCCCCGCGCGCGCGCAGGCCCTGATCGCCGACCTGTCGAGCCACCTGATCGCGATCACGACCGGCTTCGCCGGCACCGAGCTGCTGCTGTTCGGCGCCACCGAGGGCGAAGGCGACGTCGTGGTCATCGTGCGCGGGCCGGACGGCGAGACCTCGGTGCGCCGCAAGGCGCGCGTCGCGGGCATCTGGATCAACCGCGACGAGCTGCGCTTTTCCGGCGTGCCGACATTCTACCGGATCGCGTCGTCCAGGCCGCTCGCCGATTTCGTCCCGCTGGCGCTGCGCCAGCGCCACCAGATCGGCGTCGACTTCCTGCGCCTGCAGCCGCAGCGCGAGGTCGGCCCCGAAGAGGCCGCGATGTTCCGCGCCGGCATGGTGCGCAACAAGGAGGCGCAGAAGCTGTACGAGCCCGAGGTCGGCCGCGTGAGTTTCCTCGGACCCCGGCTGTTCCGCACGCGCATCCTGTTCCCGGCCAACGTGCCGACCGGGAGCTATTCGGTCGAAGTGCTGCTGATCCGTGGCGGCCAGGTCATCGCCGCGCAGACGACGCCGATGTTCGTCAGCAAGGTCGGCTTCGGCGCCGACATCTACGATTTCGCGCACGAGTGGGCGGCGCTCTACGGCCTGCTCGCGATCCTTCTCGCCGTCTCGGCCGGCTGGGCCGCCGGCCTCATCTTCAGGAAATAGCTGAAAGCGGGAGACAAGCCATGCCGACCCGGAAGCAGCAGACCCAGCGCGTTTTCCTCGTGGTCGCCGACCAGACGCCCGAGCTGAAGGTGGCGCTGCGCTTCGCCTGCCGGCGCGCGCGCCACTCCGGCGGGCGCGTGGCGATGCTCTACGTGACCGAACCGGCCGAGGCGTCGGAATGGGTCGGCGTGGGCGAGCTGATGCGCGAGGAGCGCCGCCAGGAGGCCGAGGCGAAGCTGCAGGAGCTTTCGAGCCTCGTGCGCGAGCAGTCGGGCGAGATGCCGATGCTGCACGTGCGCGAGGGCGACCCGCGCGACGAACTGCTGAAACTGCTGGACGAGGAGCCGTCGATTTCGGTTCTCGTCCTGGGGGCCAGCACGACGGCGAAGGGACCCGGACCCCTGATCTCGGCCCTGACCGGCAAGTACGCGAACAAGCTGCGCGTGCCCCTCACGATCGTGCCGGGCAGCCTTGCCGACGAGGAAGTCGACGCGATTACCTGACGCGCGCCGCCTGCTTCACGACCGGGCAGGTGAATGCCTCGACCGGTTCGGCCACGCCCTTCAGCGCATGGCGGCCGAGCGAGACGAGCGGCTCGGGGCAGATCTCGGCGAACGCCGCCGACACGATCAGCTCCGTGCCCAGCGTCTTGGCGAGGCTTTCGAGCCGCGTGACCACGTTGACCGACGGGCCGATGGCCGTGAAATCGAGCCGGTCGGGCGCCCCGATATTGCCGTGGAAGATCTCGCCCGTGTGCAGGGCGGCGACGGCCGCCAGCGGGCGCGCGTGGGCGAAATCGGGATCGGCGTCCATCGCGTGGGCGGCGGCGATCGCGTCGCGGGCAGCGCCGAGCGCGCCGCGCGCCGACATGCGCGCGAACTCGACGTCGGCGATCGGGAAGATCGCCAGCATGCCGTCGCCGACGAACTTCAGAACTTCCCCGCCATGGGCATGCACGGCGGCGACCTGGCGCTCGAACCATGCGTTCAGGAGTTCGATGATCTTGTCGGCCGGCAGCCGGTCGTTGAGGGCGGTGAACCCGCGCATGTCGGTGGCGAGGATCGCCGCGCGGATCGCCTCGCCCGAGCCGCGGCGGATCTCGCCAGACAGCACGCGCGGACCGGTGGAGCGGCCCAGATAGAGCGACAGCAGGTCGCGCGAGATGCGCCGTTCCGTGACAAGTGCAAGCGGGCCGGCAAACGCCTCGACGATCGTCTCGAGGGCGGCGATGTCGGCGTCGGTGAAGCCGCCGGGCTGCTTGGTCGCCCAGTTGCAGGCCTGGAAGCGCCGCCGTTCGTCGGTCGGGTTGAAGCCCTGGAGGCGGATCGGAAGGACGATGTAGTCCGTGTAGCCCTGGGCCGCGAGGTCCGCGACGATCGGGAACGGATGTTCGCTGGCGCCGGGGTCGATGCGCGCGCGCACGGTCTCGCCGCGCTCGACCACCCGTGGAAAGGGGCTCGACCGGTAGACGTCGGTGTGGCTGACCTCGTGCTCGACCAGCGCTTCCTCCGACTCCCCGATGTCGCGCCACCAGCGGATGCCGTAGCCGGAAAACTGGGGATGGAGCAGGGCGACCGTGATCCCGGCCCGGTCGATCGGCAGGCCGGCGGCGACCATCCGCCAGCACAGCCCGTCGACCAGCTTGATGGGGCTCCCGACCGCGTGGGCCGGTCCGCGCAGCCACGCCTTGATCGTTGCGAGCGAGGCGTTCTTCGGACGCGCTGGTTCCGGGCGCATGTATCGGCGTCGCCCGTGGACGCCGGCGGGCCGATTTTGCTGCAGTTGCGAAGGCGAGTTGCTCAAGAAAAAACAATATGTTTCAATATGTTACGGCCACGGCCTTGACAGACCCTCGCTTTCGGCCCATTTCCCACCCTACCGCACAGACCCCCTGCAGCGCCATCGCTGCCCGTCCCGGGAGTTTTACGCAAATGTTCATCCAGACCGAAACCACGCCGAATCCGGCGACCCTGAAATTCCTACCGGGCCGCGAGGTCTTGTCGGCCGGGTCGGCGGATTTCAAGTCGGCCGACGAGGCGGCGGCACGCTCGCCGCTCGCGGCGAAGCTGTTCGGCGTCGAGGGCGTTTCGGGCGTATTCCTGGGCACCGATTTCGTCACCGTGACGAAGCTCGACGACAAGGACTGGCATCTGATGAAGCCGGCCCTGCTGGGCGCCATCATGGAGCACTTCACCTCCGGCGCCCCGGCGCTCGCCGACGGCGGCGAGACCGCGCACGGCGAAGCGGCCGAGGGCGACGGCGAACTCGTCCAGCAGATCATCGAGCTGCTCGACACGCGCGTGCGCCCGGCCGTGGCGCAGGACGGCGGCGACATCCTGTTCCAGAAGTACGAGGACGGGATCGTCTATCTCCACATGCAGGGTTCGTGCTCGGGCTGCCCGTCGTCGACGGCCACGCTCAAGATGGGCATCGAGAACATGCTGCGCCACTACATTCCCGAAATCGTCGAGGTCCGCGCGGTCGCCTGAAGGCGCCCCCGCCACCCCGGTTCCGAATTCCAGAGATGATCGAACCCGCCCGCCACGCGGCGACAGACGGCTTTGCCGTCGATTCGCCTGCGCTCGCGCCGCAGCCCCGGACCGTCCAGGTCCTGCTCGCCGGCCTGGCGCTGGCCGCGTTCGTGCCGCTCGCCGCCGCCGTCGGCACCGCCGGCCGGCTGTGGCCGCCCGCCGAGGCCTGGCGCGCGCCCCTCGAGCTGTTCGAACCGGAGACGGCGCGCGTTCCCGAGGCGGCCGAAGGCGTCGTGCGCGTCAGCCTGATGCCGGCGGACAAGCTTTTTTCGCTGTTCGTCGAACGCGGCTACCTGCTCGAGGACACCAAGCTCGCCAACGACCCGGTTCCGCGCATGGTCGTCGAAGGGTTGCCGCGCGACCTCGCGGCGCTCGAATCGTCCGACCTGCGCAAGGCGGTGTTCATCAAGTCGCTGCTGCCGCTGCTGCTGCTGGAGAACGAGCGCATCCTTGCCGACCGCGCGCGGCTCGAGAAGGTGCTGGCCCGCATCGACGCCGGCGACGCGCCGGGCGGTCTCGACGCGGCGTTCCTGGCCGACATCGCGGAGCGCTACGACGTTCCCGTCGACCGGCCGCTCGAGATGCTGCGCAGGGTCGACGCGGTTCCGGTCTCGCTGGCTCTGGCGCAGGCGGCGCTCGAAACCGGCTGGGGCACGAGCCGGCCCGCCCAGGCCGGCCACGCGCTGTTCGGCCAGATGGTCTATCGCGACGAGGACGACGACGGGCGCGTGCGCCGGTTCGCCGCCCTGCCCGATGCGGTCGCCGCCTACGCGCTCAATCTCAACACGCACCGCGCCTACGGCGAATTCCGCCGCGCGCGCGCCGCCGCGCGCGGCGACGGCAAGCCGCACGACGGCCATGCGCTGGCCCAGCATCTGCAGCGCTATTCCGAGCGCCGGATGGATTACGTGCGCGACGTGCGGGCGGTAATGCGCGCCAACGGACTTCGCGCGCTCGACAAGGCCCGCCTCGACGGCGACCCGAGCTAGATCGGGCCGAGCTAGATCAGGCCG
>JBIKWI010000065.1:0-17458 GCA_044356395.1 Tagaea sp.
AACTGAGATGGCCGCGATCCCGCCCGACCGGACCGTGGGCATCGTCGGCGCCGGTGCGATGGGCACCGGTATTGCCCAGATCGCCGCGAGTGCGGGCCACCGCGTTCGGCTCTACGACATGCGCGAGGGGGCCGTCGATGCGGCCATCGCGAACCTGTCGAAGACGCTCGACACGCTCGTCTCGAAGGGCAGGCTTGCCGCCGACAAGGCCGACCTTGTCCGCGGAAGGCTGGAGCCGGCGGAATCGCTCGCCGATTTCGACGTGGCGGCACTGGTCGTCGAGGCCATCGCCGAGGATGTCGAGGCCAAGCGCCGGCTCTTCGCCGAACTCGAAGGCATCGTCGGGGACGACTGCATCCTTGCGAGCAACACCTCGTCGCTGTCGATCTCGGCGCTGGCGCGCGGCCTCGCCCGCCCCGAGCGCGTGGCAGGCTTCCACTTCTTCAATCCCGCCCCCGTGATGGCGCTGGTCGAGATCGTGTCGGGCCTGTCGACGTCGCACGACGTGGCGGCCGCGCTGTTCGACACCGCGGCCGCATGGGGCAAGTCGCCCGTGCACGCGGCGTCCACGCCGGGCTTCGTCGTCAACCGCTGCGCGCGCCCGTTCTATGCCGAAGCGCTGCGTCTGCTGACCGAGCGTGCCGCCGACGCCGCCACCATCGATGCGGTGATGCGCGATGCCGGCGGCTTCCGCATGGGGCCGTGCGAGCTGATGGACCTGATCGGCCACGACGTGAACTTCGCCGTGACCAATTCGGTGTTCGACGCCTATTTCAAGGACCCGCGCTACCAGCCCTCGGTGCTGCAGGCCGAGATGGTCGCGGCCGGAAGGCTGGGGCGCAAGAGCGGGCGCGGCTTCTTCGGCTACGGCACGCAGGCCGACAAGCCCTATCCCTCGACCGAGCCGGTCGGCACGCGCCCCGCGCAGGTGATCGTGGAAGGCGATCTCGACTTCCTCGAGCCGCTGGTCGCGCGCGCCGTCGACGTGGAACTGCCGGTCCATCGCCGCCCGGCGGGTGCGCGCGGGCCCACGCTGCTGGTCGACGGGGTGGCGCTGCGCCTGACCGACGGGCGCACGGCGACGGTGCGCGCCCGGCAGACGGGCGAGCATGCGCTGGTGCTGCACGATCTGGCGCTGGACTATGCGGGCTGCACGCGCATCGCGGTTTCGCTCGCCGACCAGGCGACGGGCCAGGCGGCCGCCGTCGCCACCGGCTTCTTCCAGGCGTGCGGGATCGCCGTGTCGCTGATCGACGACGCGCCCGGCCTCATCGTCATGCGCACCCTGGCCATGCTGGTCAACGAAGCACTCGAAGCCGTGCAGCAGGGCGTGGTCACGGCCGAGGGTGTGGACATCGCGATGACCAAGGGGGTCAACTACCCCAAGGGGCCGTTCGCATGGGGCCGCGAGATCGGCCTGCCGACGGTCAAGACCGTGCTCGACAATCTGGCCGCCCACTACGGCGAGGACCGCTACCGCGCCTCGCCGCGCCTCAACCGTCTGGTCGCGAGGGAACAATGAAAGACGCCTTCATCGTCGACGGAATCCGCACGCCGGTCGGCCGCTACGGCGGCGCCCTTTCGGGCGTGCGCACCGACGACCTTGCCGCGATCCCGATCCGCGAACTCGTCCGGCGCAATCCGGGCGTGGATTTCGCGACGGTCGACGACGTCGTGTTCGGCTGCGCCAACCAGGCGGGCGAGGACAACCGCAACGTCGCGCGTATGGCGCTGCTGCTGGCGGGGCTTCCCGTCGGCGTGTCGGGTACCACGATCAACCGGCTTTGCGGCTCGGGCCTCGACGCGCTCGCCATGGCCGCGCGCGCGATCCGCACGGGCGAGGCCGACCTGATGATCGCCGGCGGCGTGGAAAGCATGAGCCGCGCGCCCTTCGTGATGGGCAAGGCCGAGACGGCGTTCAGCCGCGATGCGGCGATTTACGACACGACCATCGGCTGGCGCTTCGTCAACGCGCTGATGAAGCAGATGCACGGCATCGATTCGATGCCCGAGACGGCCGAGAACGTCGCGGCGGACTACAAGGTGAGCCGCGAGGACCAGGACGCCTTCGCCGTGCGCAGCCAGGCCAAGGCATCGGCGGCGCAAGGCAACGGGCGTCTGGCGATGGAGATCGTCGCGGTCGAGACCAGGAAGGGCAAAGAGACGGTGATCGTCGACAAGGACGAACATCCCCGCGCCACGTCGATCGAAGCACTGGCAAAACTCAAGGCGCCGTTCCGCGCCGGCGGCACCGTCACGGCCGGCAACGCCTCGGGCGTCAATGACGGGGCCGCTGTCCTGCTGCTGGCCTCCGAAGACGCGATCAAGCGCTTCAACCTGACGCCGCGCGCGCGCGTCGTGGGTGCCGCCACCGCAGGCGTGCCGCCGCGCATCATGGGCATGGGCCCGGCTCCGGCCACGAAGAAGCTGCTCGCCAAGCTCGGCTGGAAAGTCGCCGATCTCGACGTGATCGAGCTCAATGAGGCGTTCGCCGCCCAGGCGCTTCCGGTCCTTCGCGAGCTGGGTCTTGCCGACGATGCGCCGCACGTGAACCCGAACGGCGGGGCGATCGCGCTCGGCCATCCGCTGGGCATGTCGGGTGCCCGCATGGCGCTGTCGGCGATGATCGAGCTCGAGCAGAAAACGAAGAAGCGCGCGCTCGCGACGATGTGCATCGGCGTGGGCCAGGGGATCGCACTGGCGCTCGAACGCGCGTGAGGTAACCTCCATGGCGGCGACGGCATGAAGTTCGAGCGGCCCCGCTACGCGTTCCGGCCGCCGCCTGACCTGTCGGCGGCATCGCCCGTCCGCCATCCGGTCGTCGTGATCGGTGCCGGGCCGGTCGGTCTGGCACTCGCCATCGACCTTGCGATGCGCGGCACGAAGGTCGTGCTGCTCGACGACGACGCCACGGTCTCGGTCGGCTCGCGCGGCATCTGCTATGCCAAGCGCACGCTGGAGATCTTCGACCGGCTGGGCTGTGCGACCCCCATGCTCGACAAGGGCGTGACATGGCAGGTCGGCAAGGTGTTCTTCGGCGAGGGGCAGGTCTATTCCTTCGACCTGCTGCCCGAGGGAGGCCACCGCTTCCCGGCCTTCGTCAATCTCCAGCAATACTGGCTGGAGAAGTTCCTCGTCGACCGCGCGCAGGCGCTGCCGGGCCTCGATCTGCGCTGGCGCAACAAGGTGATCAACGTGGCAGCACACGCCGACCACGTGCTGCTGGCGGTCGAAACGCCGGCCGGAAACTACGCGATCGCCGCCGACTGGGTCGTGGCGTGCGACGGGGCGCGCAGCCCGACGCGCAAGGCCCTCGGCCTCGACTTCAAAGGCCGCGTGTTCGAGGACCGCTTCCTGATCGCCGACGTGCGCATGAAGGCACAGTTCCCGACCGAGCGCTGGTTCTGGTTCGAGCCGCCGTTCCACGAAGGCGGCTCGACGCTGCTGCACAAGCAGCCCGACGATCTGTGGCGCATCGACTTCCAGCTCGGCTGGGGGGCCGATCCCGAAGCCGAGAAGGACCCGGCGCGCGTGACCGCGCGCGTGCGCGCGATGCTGGGGGCGGACGTGGAATTCGAACTCGAATGGGTCAGCGTCTACACGTTCCAGTGCCGGCGGATCGACCGCTTCCGCCACGGCCGCGTGCTGTTCGCGGGCGATGCCGCACATCAGGTCAGCCCGTTCGGCGCACGCGGGGCGAACTCGGGCGTGCAGGACGCCGACAATCTGGGCTGGAAGCTCGCCCTGATCGCGTCGGGCAACGCACCCGAACGGCTGCTCGACAGCTACGACGCCGAGCGCACGCAGGCGGCCGACGAGAACATCCTCGCCTCGACGCGCGCCACCGACTTCATCACGCCGAAGAATGCCGGGGCACGCCGGCTGCGCGACGCCACGCTGGAACTGGCGCGCGACCACGCCTTCGCGCGCAGGCTCGTCAACTCCGGCCGCCTGTCGCTGCCCACGCACCACGCGCACTCGCCGCTCAACACGCCGGACGCCGACGAGTTTGCCGGCGGTCCGCCGCCGGGTTCGCCCGCCCTCGACGCGCCCGACGGCAACGGCTGGCTGCTCGACCGGCTGAAAGGCGGCTTCACGCTGCTGCAGTTCGGCGGAGACGCGCACGCAGGCGCAAGCATCGTTCCGCTTGACCGCACGCTCGCCTGGCAGCGCTACGACGCGCGGCCCGGCACGGTCTATCTGTTCCGCCCCGACCAGCATGTCTGCTACCGCGCGCGGCGTTACGATGAAGCCGCGATCGACACCGCCATCGCGCGCGCCACTTCGCCGGAGACCGCGACATGACCAGACTGCGAACCGATCCCGCCCCGGGAAATCCCGACGAGCTCTACGCCGTGCTCCTCGACGCGCACCGCGACCTCGACGCGGCCGCGTCGGCCAAGCTCGACGCGAAGCTGGTGCTGCTGCTCGCCAACCACATCGGCGACCTCGACACGATCCGCGAGGCGGTCGCGGCGGCACGCAAGGTCGGCTGAACCGAGCCGTCATGCCCGGGCGAAGTCCCGGGCATCCACGTCTTTGCCTGCCGCCAAGTCGTGGACCCCCGCGCCAAGCGCGGGGGTGACGGCAAGGGCAGAGCGCTTTTGGCGAGAGCGCCTTTTTCTTGATATTTATCCTAATATAGGATAGTATATTCTGGTGGAGAGGGGACCGGAAATCATGCGTAACGCCGAAAACGCAGCGAGGTTACAAACAAGCGATTTCAACGGTTTAAACAGGTTACCGTCGCCTGTCGTAACCTGTTTCGGCCGCTCAGCGGACCGTCAGCATGATCTTGCCGATATGCGTGTCGGCCTCCATCAGCGCGTGCGCCTTGGCCGCATCGGCCAGCGGGAACGTGGCGTGGATCAGCGGGCGCACGGTGCCGGCGTCGAGCAATGGCCACACCTTCTCCTTCAGCGCCGCCGCGATGGCGCCCTTCTGCGCGACACTGCGCGGGCGCAGCGTCGAGCCGGTATAGGTCAGTCGCTTGCGCATGATCGCGTCGAGCTGGGCTTCGACCTTGGCGCCGCGCAGGAACGCGATCTGCACGATGCGGCCTTCCACCGCGCACGCCTCGATGTTGCGCATGAAATAGTCGCCGCCGACCATGTCGAGGATCAGGTCCACGCCGTGCCCGCCGGTGAAATCCTTCGCGGCCGCGACGAAATCCTCTTTCTTGTAGTCGATGGCGCGATCCGCCCCGAGCTTGACGACGGCCGCGCACTTCTCGGCCGTGCCCGCCGTCGCCATCACGTGCGCGCCGAACGCCTTGGCGAGCTGGACGGCCGTCGTGCCGATGCCCGACGCCCCGCCATGCACGAGGAAATATTCGCCGGCCTTCAAGCCGCCGCGCTCGAACACGTTGGTCCAGACGGTGAAATAGGTCTCGGGCACCGCCGCCGCCTCGATGTCGGTGAAGCCCTTGGGGATCGGCAGGCATTGCAGTGCCGGTGCAGCCGCATATTGCGCGTAGCCGCCGCCGGCGACCAGCGCGCACACGCGCTCGCCGATCTTCGGCCAGCTGACATCCGGCGCCACGGCGACGACCTTGCCGGCCACCTCGAGCCCCAGCGTGTCGGGCGCACCGGGCGGCGGCGGGTACTTGCCCGTGCGCTGCAGCACGTCCGGCCGGTTGACGCCGGCGGCCGCCACCTCGACCAGCACCTCGCCCGCCTGCAGCACCGGCAGCGGCCGCGTGCCGAGCACGAGGTTTTCGGCGGGACCCGGAACGGGCAACTCGACGGCGGACATCGTTTGGGGGAGACTCATGGAAACCTCATCGACGGCGGAGACGGGACATGGAATTCGAGGATCTGGAACCCAAGCACAAGCTCGCCAAGCCCAAGGACCTGTCGGGCTGGGGGATCGCGGAACTGCAGGCGTATATCGAGCGGCTGCAGGGCGAGATCGCGCGCGCGCAGGCCGCCATCGACGCCAAGGACAAGCATCGTTCTGCCGCCGCCTCGTTTTTCAAGAGCTGACCGGGCTTCAAGGGCTGACACGCCGCGACTTGCGCGTGACGAACATCAACCAGCCTACGGGGCCGAGCAGCAGCACCAGCACGAGCCAGCCCACGCGGTGGCCGATCGGGCAGCCGGAGCCCGGCGGCGGGCGCCAGCCGCCGGCCCCGCGCGCGAACAGCACGTGGCAAAGCGGCAGCGCCCAGCCGATCACGACGATCAGAAGGGCCTCGGTCTGGGTCAGCATGACGCTCATTCTGGCCTAGCGGGCGGCGAGGCGCTACAAGGTTCCAAGGCACAGGCCCAAGCAAAGGCCCAAGCAACGGCAACGACGAGGCGGAAATGACGCTCAAGGGAAAATCGGCGATCGTGACGGGGTCGACCAGCGGCATCGGGCTGGGGATCGCGCGCGCCCTCGCCGCACAGGGCGCCAGCATCATGCTCAACGGCTTCGGCGAGGCCGCCGCGATCGAGGCGCTGCGCAAGGAGCTCGCCGCCGGCGGCGTCAAGGTCGCCTACTCGGCCGCCGACCTCACCAAGCCCGAGGCGGTCGCCGGCCTCGTCGCGTCGTGCATCGCGGAACTGGGCACGGTCGACATCCTCGTCAACAACGCCGGCATGCAGCACGTGGCACCGGTCGACCGGTTCCCGCTCGAGATGTGGGACAAGGTCATCCAGCTCAATCTCACCTCGTGCTTCCAGGCGATCCGCGCGGCCCTGCCCGACATGAAGAAGCGCAACTGGGGGCGCATCATCAACGTCGCCTCGGCGCACGGCCTGGTCGCGTCGGCCGAGAAGTCGGCCTATGTCGCGGCCAAGCACGGCCTCGTCGGCCTCACCAAGGTCGTGGCGCTGGAAACGGCGACGAGCGGCATCACCGCCAACGCGATCTGCCCGGGCTGGGTGCTCACGCCGCTGGTGCAGAAGCAGATCGACGCGCTTGCCGAGCGCAAGGGCATCTCGGGCGAGGCCGCGAAGATCGAGCTGCTGTCCGAAAAGCAGCCGTCGAAGGAATTCGCCACGCCCGAGCAGATCGGCGGACTCGCCGCCTTCCTGTGCTCGCCCGCGGCCGACCAGATCCGCGGCGCCTCGCTCTCGATCGACGGCGGCTGGACCGCACAATGAGGAACGCCGCTTGAAGTCCACCATCGCCAAGCCAGCCCCCGAGACGGCCATCAAGAGCGCCGCGTGGGCGGTGCATGCGCTGACCGCGTCGGGTGCGGTGATCGGCCTGCTGTCCCTGTTCGCGGTCATCGAGGGCGACGCGCGCCAGGCGCTGCTGTGGCTGGGCGTGGCGCTGATCGTCGACGGCATCGACGGCCCGGTCGCGCGCCGGCTCGACGTCGCCAACCGCCTGCCGCGCTTCGACGGCGCGCTGCTCGACCTGGTGGTCGACTACCTGACCTATGTGGTCGTGCCGGCCGTGATGATGTGGCAGTTCGGCTGGCTGGGCGACGGCTGGGTCGCGGCCGCCGCGGCGGGCTGGATCATCTTCAGCTCGCTCTACGTCTTCGCCAATCTCGACCTCAAGACTGACGACAACTACTTCGTCGGCTTCCCGGCGATCTGGAACGTCGTGGCGCTGTTCATGTTCGTGCTGGAACCCGACCCGTGGCTGAACATCGTCGCGGTCGCGGTGCTGGGCGCGTTCAGCTTCACGAAAGTGAAATCCGCCCATCCGCTGCGCGTGCGCGACTTCCGCGCGGTGACGCTGGGCATGGCGGCACTCTGGGTCGGCACGTCGTTCGGGCTGATCTGGCTGTCGCCCGGGCAGCCCGACCTCCTGCTCTGGGGCTGGCTTGCCGCCAACGCATGGTTCGTCGGCCTCAGCTTCTGGCGCAGTTTTCGCTAGGTCCGTCCGATGTTCCGGTCATTCGCCCTGCGGACGCACGCCCATCCGGCGCCACAGCTCGTCGCTGAGATCGCCCTGGCGCACGACCGGGCCGGTGGGCCGCGGCGGGGACGGCTCGGGCGGCGGGATGTCGACCAGCGGGTGCTCTTCTTCCTTGAAATAGATGATCCAGCTTGCAGCACCCAGCGTGCCGGCCATCGCGACGGCCAGCGCGCCGAAGATCACCAGCCTCAGCCGGTTGAGGCGCGGTGCCGGTTCGGGTGCGGCGGGCGGGGCCTCGTCGGCGGCGACGGGCTTTCCCTTCATGCCGGGACCGGGCTTGCCGCCTTTGCCGGGCGGGCCGCGCTCGGGCGCGGGCTTGCCCGGCGGGGACGCCGGCTTCCGGGGGCCTCCGGCGGGTGCTTTGGCGGGTGCGGCCATGGGTATGAGTCTAACCGATCCGGCGTTTCCCGTCATGGGATAGCCGGCCCAGAAGAGAGAGCCTGAGTCACATGGATATCGTCCAGCAGATCAAGGAAGTCCTGTTCGTCTACGGCCCGCCCTTCGTGGCCGGCATCGCCATCCTCGTCGTCGGCTCGTGGGTCGCGGGCTTCGTGCAGCACGCCGTCGCCACGACGCTGGAGAAGGTCGGCCGCGTGGAACTCACGCTCGCCCGCTTCCTCGCCAGCCTCGCGCGCTACCTCGTCCTCGTCGTCGTGGTGCTCGCGGCCCTTTCGCAGTTCGGCGTGCAGACCGCCAGCCTGATCGCGGTCTTCGGTGCCGCCGGCCTCGCGGTGGGCCTCGCCCTCCAGGGAACGCTGTCGAACGTGGCGGCCGGCGTCATGCTCCTCGCCTTCCGCCCCTACCGCGTGGGCGACCGGATCGAAGCGGCCGGCACGGCGGGCAAGGTCGAGGCGATCGACCTCTTCGTCACCGACATCCGCACCGACGACAACATCCAGGTGCTGGTTCCCAACGGCAAGATCTGGGGCGACAAGGTGACGAACCACTCGAAGTACCAGATGAAGCGCCTCGACTTCGAGATCGCGGTCCCCGACGGGACCGACGTCGAAGCCGCGTGCGCGCGCATCGTGGCGGTGGCGGCGGGCGATCCGCGCGCGCTGAAGTCGCCCGGCGCCGAGGCCATCGTCGCCAAGTACTCGGCCGACAGCGTCACGGTGGCGCTGCGCGTGTGGTGCGCCCCCGCCGACGAGGGCGCGATGCGCTCGTCGATGAACCTCGCCCTGCGCAATCTCGCCAAGGCCGGGTTCGCCTGATGGGCCGGCAGGAGATGCGCGAAGCGAAGTTCCGGATCGGCGAGATCGTCCGCCACCGCATCTTCGAGTTCCGCGGCGTGGTCTACGACGTCGATCCGGTCTTCGCGAACACCGAGGAATGGTACCGCGCGATCCCGCCCTCGGTGCGTCCGCGCAAGGACCAGCCCTTCTACCATCTCTACGCGGTCAACGCCGAACAGGGCCCCTACCAGGCCTATGTCAGCGAGCAGAACCTGCTGCCCGACGCGGCCAACGGCCCGGTCGACCATCCGGACGTGAAGCGCGCGTTCAGCAAGTTGGTTGACGGTATTTACAGTTCGAAGGCCGATGCCGGGCGCCGCGCGCTGAACTGAAACAGCGCAAGCGCGATCAAGCCGGCTTCGGGCAGTGTGCGGGTCTCGGAGAACGACCATGCCCGCGAAGACGACCACCCGCCTCGACCACGCAAGGCGCATCGACCGCGCGATACGCCATCTGGCCCAACGGCTGGATGCGCCCCTGTCGCTCGACGATCTCGCCGCCGTCGCATGCTTCTCGCCCTGCCATTTCCACCGCATCTTCCATGCGGCGACGGGCGAAACGCCGGTCGAGGCGCTGCGCCGCCTGCGTCTCGACCGTGCGGCCGCCGAACTCGTGCAGGGCACCGCGCCGATCCCGGCGATCGCGCGGCGGGCGGGCTACGGGTCGGCGGCGGCTTTCACGCGCGCCTTCGCTGGCTACTACGGCACCCCACCGGCGGCCTATCGCGCCTGTGGCCTGGCCGCTTCTCCGTCCCGCCCCGACCCGAAGATGGAGACCGCAATGCACGACGTGCGCATCGAAGACCGCCCCGCCTTCCGCCTCGCCGCGATCGCCCACAGCGGGCACTATACCGACATCGGCGCCACGTTCGACCGCGTGGGCGCCTGGATGGGTGCCCGCGGCCTGATCGACGCGGGTACGCGTTGGATCGGCATCTACCACGACGATCCGGCGCAGGTGCCGGTCGACAAGCTGCGTTCGGAGGCCTGCGGCACGGTCGGCTCCGCAGTGGGCCCCGACGAGACGATCCGCATCGTGGGTCTCGCGGGCGGCCGTCACGCGGTGCTGCGCTTCAAGGGTCCCTATTCGGAACTGGAAGGCGCCTATCGCTGGCTGTTCGGCACATGGCTTCCTGCCAGCGGCGAAGAAGCCGCCGACCGGCCGTGCCATGAGGAATATCTCAACGATCCGAAGACGACGAAGCCCGCCGACCTGCTGACGGACATCTGCCTGCCGCTCGTCCCGCGCTAGGCGCGGTGCGCGCGGACGATCTCGAGGAACGCGAGGCCATAGCGCTCGAGCTTCGCCGCCCCCACGCCGTGGACGAGGCGCATGTCGTCGAGCGTCTTCGGGCCGATCGCGGCCATCTCGATCAGCGTGCGGTCGGCGAACACGACATAGGCCGGCTGGCGGATCTCCTTGGCGATGCGCGTGCGCAGCGACTTGAGGTCGGCCAGCAGGCCCGCGTCGCCCGGTGATGTCGCGTGCACCGCCTTGCCCTTGCGCGTCCCCTTCTTCTCCGCCTTCTCGGCCCACAGCGCGTCCTTGCGCACGTCGAACTTCGCCTCGTCGCGCAAGACCGCACGTCCGGCATCGGTCACCGACCACGAGCCGTGCCCGACGATGTCGAGGGCGATCAGCCCCGAGGCGTACATCTGCCGGAAGATCGAGCGCCACTCGCCCGGTGTACGATCCTTGCCCACGCCGAAGGTCGGCAGCCTGTCGTGCCCGTAGCGGCCCATCGCGTCGCCGGTCTGGCCCGTCAGGATCGCGACGAGGTGTTCGGTGCCGAAGCGCTCGCCCGTGCGCAGGATCGCCGACATGGCCTTGCGCGCGTCGGTCGTGCCGTCGACGGTCTCGACGCCGTCCTGGCACAGGTCGCAGTTGCCGCACGGCTCCGACGCCTCGCCGAAATAGGCGAGCAGCGTCTGGCGGCGGCAGCGCGGCGCCTCGCACAGCGCCACCAGCGCGTTGAAGCGCTGACGCTCGATGCGCTTGCGCTCGTCCGACGCCTCGCCCTGCTCGATCTGCAGCCGGCGCAGGCGCATGTCGTCGAGCCCGAACAGCGTCAGCGTGTCGGCCGGCAATCCGTCGCGACCCGCGCGCCCGATCTCCTGGTAA
Source organism: Tagaea sp. (assembly GCA_044356395.1). Lineage (GTDB taxonomy): Bacteria > Pseudomonadota > Alphaproteobacteria > CACIAM-22H2 > CACIAM-22H2 > Tagaea. The sequence goes on from JBIKWI010000065.1 coordinate 11,214, forward strand.
TAGCTCTCCACGTTCGAAGGCAGGTCGGCATGCACGACGAAGCGCACGTCGGGCTTGTCGATGCCCATGCCGAAGGCGACCGTCGCGCACATGACGACGCCGTCCTCCTGCAGGAAGGCGTCTTGGTTGGCGCTGCGCACGGCGCCGTCGAGGCCCGCGTGATACGCCAGCGCGCGCACGCCGGCCTTGACCAGCGCTTCGGCCAATTCCTCGGTGCGCTTGCGCGAACTGCAATAGACGATGCCGCTCTGGCCCTTGCGCGTCTCGAGGAAGCGCTCGACCTGCTTGCGCGCGTTGGCCTTGGGCCGCATGGCAAGGCGCAGGTTGGGCCGGTCGAACGAGCGCACGAAGATCCGCGGGCGCTCGGCAAACAGCTTCTGCTCGATGTCCGCGCGCGTCGGCGCGTCGGCGGTGGCCGTCAGCGCGATCGTCTGCACGTCGCCGAGGTCGCGCCGGATGCGGCCGAGCGCCAGGTACTCGGGCCGGAAATCGTGCCCCCATTGCGACACGCAGTGCGCTTCGTCGATCGCCAGCAGCGTGACGTGCGCTTCGCCGAGCAGCTCCAGCGTGTCCTCGCGCACCAGCCGTTCCGGCGCCACATAGAGCAGGCGCAGCTTCTCGTCGCGGATCGACCGGCGTACCGCGGCGTTGGCCGCCGCGTCGTTCGAGGAGTTCAGGCTCGCCGCCTCGATCCCGTAGCCGCGAAGCTGGCCGACCTGGTCGCGCATGAGTGCTATGAGCGGCGAGACGACGACCGTGAGCCCGCCGCGCAGCAGCGCCGGCAGCTGGAAACACAGCGACTTTCCCGAGCCGGTCGGCATCACGGCAAGCACGTTCTCGCCGGCGAGCACCGCGCCGATCACCTCGTCCTGGCCGGGGCGGAACCTGTCGAAGCCGAAGGTCGCCTTCAGGCGTGCGCGGGCCGACTCGATGTCTGCGTACATGTCCCGTTTTGCCATCGCCGCGCGCGCATGCCAAGCTGCGGGAATGCTCGTTTCCGGTCTCTTCCACATCGCGATCAAGACCAACGACCTTGCAGCCACCGAGCGGTTCTATACGCGGCTGCTCGGCCTGAGGAAGGTGGCACGGCCCGACTTCGGCTATCCGGGCGCGTGGCTTGCCGTGCCGGGGCCGGCCGGCAGCGCCATCATCCACATCTATGCCGGCGGGCCGGCGCTGGGCGCCGACGGCAAGGCGCCGACGGGGACGGCGGCCATCGACCATGTCTCGATCGCCGCCCACGGCTTCCACGCGTTCCGCGCCGCGTTCGAACGCGACGGCCTGCCCTGGCGCGAGTTCCTCGTTCCCGGCACGACGCTGTGGCAGCTCTTCGTCTACGACCCGTCGGGCGTACAGCTCGAACTCACCTTCGACGGTGCCGCCGAGACCGGTCCCCCGCCCGACATGCGGCCGGGCCGCGGCTATGTCGCGGGCACCGGCTTCTTCGACCCGACCGCCTATGCAGACTTCGGAGCGCGCACGTGACTCTCCAGTTCGGCCCATCCGTCGATACGCACCATGCCCCGCAGCCCGTCCATTGCGTCATCGAAGGGCGCCACTGCCGGCTGCGTCCGCTCGATCCCATGCGCGACGGCGACGGGCTCTACAGGCTGAGCCACGGGCCCGAGGCGGAATCGCAGTGGGCCTATCTCTTCACCGGCCCCTATCCGGTGCGCTCGGACTTCGACGCGCACGTGGCGAAGATCGCGGAAGGAACGACGGATCCCGTCTACTGGGCGATCGCCGACCGGTCCGACCGCGCCGTGGGCTGGCTATCGCTGATGCGCATCGACCGGATGCACCGCGTGATCGAGGTGGGATCGATCCTGCACACGCCGGCCCTGCAGCGCACGCCGGCCTCGACCGAAGCGCAGTTCCTGATGATGCGCCATGTCTTCGAGACGCTCGGCTACCGGCGCTACGAGTGGAAATGCAACGACCTCAACGAGCCTTCCAAGCGCACGGCCCAGCGCCTCGGGTTCTCGTTCGAAGGCCTGTTCCGCCAGCACATGATCGTCAAGGGCCGCAACCGCGACACGGCCTGGTATTCGATGCTCGACCGCGAATGGCCCGCGCGCAAGGCGGCGTTCGAGACGTGGCTTTCGCCGGACAATTTCGATGCCGCCGGGATGCAGAAGGTCGCGCTGGGCGAACTGATCGCGCGTTCGGCCGCCCGATAGTCAGCCGACGATCCGGATCGCCAGCGCCGGCGCCCGGCCGGCGGCGAGATCGACGATCGCATAGGTGGCACCGCGCCCGACATCGTCGGTGGGCGATCCCGAATAGGCGGCGGTCGCCGCCGGCGTCACAAGTTCCATGGCCGCGTGGTGGTGGCCGAGTGCCAGATAGTCGAAGCCCGCCTGCTCGATCTCCTCCATGCGGATCGGGGAGGCACGCTCGCTCGCCTCGCCGCGCGGCACGAACAGCCCGTGTCCGAGCCCCAAGTGCCAGCGCACGCCGTCGGGCCGTGCCGGACTGCCGGCGAGCGGCCGGAAGTCCGGCGAATGCTCGATCATTCCCTTGCCCCAGACGCCGACGCCCAGCTCCGGAAAAATCGCCCGGCTGCCTTGTTCGTCGGCCAGCAGGCGGACATTCGCAAGCCGGCCGAAATCGTGGCGCCGGAACACGGCATCGCCCGAAAGACAGTCGTGGTTTCCCGGAATCATGGCGACCGGAAACGGCAGGCGCCCCAGCGCCTCCATCGCCCACAGGACCGTCGCGTCATCGACGCCGTTGGTGTCGAACAGGTCGCCGGCAAGCAGCATCATGTCGGGACGCTGGCGGACCATTGCGTCGAGCGCGCAGGCGAACTTCGCCGGGATGGATCCGTCGGCGCCGAGATGGATGTCCGAGCAGTGGGCGATGCGCAGGCGATCGGTCATGTCGCTCAGATACCGCCGAACGGGCGTTTCGTCGAGGTGTTCGGTCCCGGCCGTTGATGGCGCATCGATTTCTCCAGGGGTGCTATGGCGGCGGCGATTTCGCCTGCCAGCCGCGCGTTGTTCCGGGCAAGCGCGATGTTCGCCGCGAGACTTGCGCCTCCGGTGACGGCATTGAGCCGATCCAGCAGATAGGGCGTCAGGGCATGCCCGCCGACCCCCTCGGCTTCGGCCGTCCGGATCGCCGCCGCGATCGTGTCTTCCATCGCGGCCGCATCGAGGGCGTACTCGACCGGGATCGGGTTGGCGACCAGAACGCCGCCGAGACCGAGACGGAACTGCGCGCCGAGCAATGCGGCGATCTCGCCGGGGGAGTCGCAGCGCCGGTCGACCGGACGGCCGCTGCTGCGCGCATAGAAGGCAGGGAAATCGTCGGTCCGGTAGCCGAGTACGGGGACGCCGAGGCTCTCGAGAAGCTCGAGCGTCTTGGGGATGTCGAGGATGGACTTCGCACCCGCGCACACGACCGCGACCGGCGTGCGGCCCAGCTCGTAGAGATCGGCCGACACGTCCATCGTGGACTCCGCACCGCGATGGACGCCGCCGATCCCGCCGGTCGCGAAGATCCGGATCCCCGCCATCGCCGCGATCGCCATCGTCGCCGCCACGGTCGTGGCCCCGCTTTCGCGCCTTGCCACGAGCGCCGCGAGATCGCGCCGCGATACCTTCGAGACTGCCTTGTCGGTCGCGAGCCGTTCGAGGGCGGCAGCATCCAGCCCGACGCGCAGCCACCCGTCGAGGACCGCGATGGTCGCCGGGACGGCACCTTGCGCGCGGACTTCGGATTCCAGCGCCTGAGCCGTTTCAAGATTGCGCGGCCACGGCATGCCGTGCGCGACGATGGTGGATTCAAGCGCCACCACCGGATGCCCGCCAGCCAGCGCCGCCGCGACCTCCGGCGAAACCGCAAGGTCGGGCGGTGCCGTCACCGGATCAGGCCTTGTGGATCAGCGACCAGATCTTCTGCGGCGTGGCCGGCATGTCGATATGCGCCACGCCGTAGGGCTTGAGCGCGTCGAGCACGGCATGGATGACGGCCGGTGGCGCCCCGATCGTGCCCGCCTCGCCGGCACCCTTGACGCCCAGCGGGTTGTTCTTGCAGGGCACCTCGTTGTACGAGAAGTCGATCGACGGCATCCGGTCGGCACGCGGCATCGCGTAGTCCATGTACGAGCCGGACAGGAGCTGGCCCGTCTCCGGATCGTAGGCGCAGTTCTCGTAGAGCGCCTGGCCGATGCCCTGGATCGTGCCGCCGTGCACCTGTCCTTCGAGCATCATCGGGTTCATCACGTTGCCGAAATCGTCGACGATCGTGTAGCGCTGGAAGCTGACGGCCCCCGTATCCGGGTCGATCTCGATCTCGGCGATGTGGCAACCGTTGGGGAACGTGGCGCCCGGCGGCAGGAACGTGCCGTCGCCCTGCAGGCCGACCGGCTGGTCGGCCGGCAGCTTGGACTTGGTGTGCGCGCTGTTGGCCAGGCTCTCGACCGTCAGCTGCTTGTCGGTGCCCGCCACCTTGAACTTGCCGTCGGCGAACTCGATGTCGGCCTCGGCGGCCTCCATCAGATGGGCGGCAAGCTTGCGCCCGCGCGCGATGACGTCCTTGACCGCCAGCGTGACGGCGGAACCCGTCACGGCGAGCGCGCGGCTGCCGCCGGTCATGCCGCTGTAGATCGCGACGTCGGTGTCGCCCTGGATGACGCGCACCTTCTCGATCGGGATGCCGAGATGCTCGGAGACGAGCTGGGCATAGGCCGTCTCGTGGCCCTGCCCGTTCGACTGGTTGCCGACCTTGACGATGGCCCCGCCCGACGGGTCGAACTGGATGTTCGCCGTCTCGTCGCCGCCGCCGCCGCAGATCTCGGTGTACATCGCGATGCCGAGCCCGCGCAGCTTGCCGGCCTTCTTCGATGCCTCGCGGCGCGCCTCGAAGCCCTTCACGTCGGCGCGCGCGACCGCGTCGTCGAGATTCTGCGCGTAGTTGCCGCTGTCGTAGGTGTTGCCCAATGCCGTCTTGTAGGGCATCGCCGAAGGCGGAATGAAGTTGCGCCGGCGGATCTCGTCGGGCGCGATGCCCAGCTTCTTGCCGACCGCGTCGACCAGCCGCTCGACGACGTAGTTGGCCTCGGGGCGGCCGGCGCCGCGGAAGGCGTCGACCGGTGCGGTGTTCGAATAGACGCCCTTCACCTCGGCGAGTGCCGCCTCGAAGGCGTAGACGCCCACCAGCATCGTGTTGCCCGCGGCCGTCGCGACGAACGTGCTGTACTGCGAGCAGTAGGCGCCCAGATTGGCGTAGGTCGACACGTGCAGCGCCGTCATCTTGCCGTTCGCGTCGACCGCCACCCGCGCCTTGGCGATGTTGTCGCGGCCGTGCGTGTCGGCAAGGAACGCCTCGCTGCGGTCCGAGATCCAGCGCACCGGACGCTCGAGCACGCGCGCGGCGTGCAGGCACGCGACGTACTCGGGAAACACGAAGATCTTCATGCCGAAGCCGCCGCCGACGTCGCCGGTGACGACGCGCAGCTTGCTCTCCGGGATCTTGAAGATCTCGCCGGCCAGCACCTTGCGCATGCCGTAGCCGCCCTGGGTGCTGCAATAGAGCGTCAGGCGGTCTTCGCCGCGCGCATAGTCGGCGATGGCGCCGCGCGGCTCCATCGAGTTGGGCACGAGGCGGTTGTTGACGATGTCGAGTTCGACCGTGTGCGCGGCCTTGGCGAACAGCGCCTTGGTCTTCGCCTCGTCGCCGAGCGACCAGTCGAACGCGATGTTGCCCTTGACGTGGTTCCAGACCTGCGGGGCATCGGGCCGGATCGCGGCGCGAAGGTCGCCCGCCGCGGGCAGCGGCGCATAGTCGATCGCCACGGCTTCCGCCGCGTCGCGCGCGCTTTCCGGCGTGTCGGCGACGACGAGGACCACCGCCTCGCCAGCGAAGCGCACGCGGCCGCGCGCGAGCGCGGGACGGTCGGGCGTCTTGACCGTGCTGCCGTCGCGGTTCTTGAGGGCGGCCATGCAGGGCACGTTGCCCACACCTGCCTTGGCAAGGTCGTCGCCGGTGAACACGCCGAACACGCCGGGCATGCCGAGGGCGGCGGCGGTGTCGATCGAGCGGATGTCCGCATGGCCGTGCGGGCTGCGCACGAACGCGGCATAGGTCTGCCGGGCAAGGACGAAGTCGTCGAGATAGCGGCCGGCTCCCTTCAGAAGGCGGGCATCTTCCACGCGACGCGGCGTCTGGGCCTTGCCGAAATGACTCATGTTTTTGCACCTCTCGGAAACTCGGAGCCGGACTCTGGCAAATCGTGCGCC